>JAFNFQ010000047.1 GCA_017885655.1 Methanobacteriota archaeon
TCCTCCTGGTCGTGGGTCACGTGGATGGCGGTCAGACCAAGGTTCTTCACCAGCTTCCTCAGCGTGTAGCGCAGTTCCATGCGGACCCTCGCATCGAGCGCGGACAAAGGCTCGTCGAGGATGAGGAGCCCCGCCCTGGTTGCGAGAGCCCTGGCGAGCCCGACCTTCTGCTGCGCGCCGCCGCTGAGCTCAGATGGGAATTTGTCGGATTCCTTCAGCATTTCGACGAGTTCGAGGGCCTCGTTACCTATCTTCTCCTGTTGCGGCCTGTCGAGTCCTTTCACTCTGGGCGAATATGCAGCGTTGTCCCATACGGTCAGGTGGGGGAAGAGGACTATGTTCTGGAAAACGTAACCGACGCGACGTTCTTCCGGAGGAATCCCGTTGACGCGCCTTCCGTCTATGTAGACATCGCCCTCGGTCGGTTCCCAGATGCCGCTCACCATCTTCGCGAGGGTGGTCTTGCCGCAGCCGCTCGGCCCTAGTATAGCCAGGTACTCGCCGTCCTTGATCGTAAGGCTGACATCCTCTGCGGCGGTGACTTTGCCGAACCTCATCGAGACCTTGCGCAGCTCGACGGTCGGCATCATTCCACCTCCAGTTCCTTGGCGAGACCACCTGGCGGTATCGGGAAGACCATGAAATTGCGCGGCTCAACCGCCAATCGGACCTTGCTCCCTTCCTTGATTCGCCCTCCCTCTTCCGCCCTGAGTCGCACCTTGACGGGCTGCGTAGTCTCCGCGCTCGTCATCTCGAACCCCAAGAACTTGCCGAGGAACAGCCGTCGGGTCACTTCTGCCTCGAATGTGTTGATGGCGTCCTCCCCGTCCTTGAGCACCCTCACGTTCTCCGACTTCACCGCCAAGCACGCGTCCTGGCCCGGGTGCAACTTGGAAGGCCTCGCCTCCCAGTGCCGGGTCTTCGAGTGCAGCAAGGTTCTCTCCGGTGTCACTTCGTCAACCTCGCCAAGGAAGAAATCAGCCTCACCCAGAAACTGCGCCACGAATGGTCCAGAAGGATCATCATAGACTTGGCGGGAGAGCCCGAGTTGTTCGATCTTGCCGTGGCGGAGAATCGCAACGCGGTCAGCGACGAGCAGCGCCTCTTCTTGGTCATGGGTCACGTGCAGCGCCGTGATGCCCAGATCCTTGCACAGCTTCCTTATGCTGAGACGCAGCGCTATCCTGAGACGAGCGTCCAATGCCCTCAGAGGCTCGTCGAGGAGAAGCACGTTAGTGCCGGCAGCGAGCGCCCTGGCGAGCGCGGTCCTTTGCTGCATCCCGCCACTCAGTTCCCTCGGAAACGCATCGCGCCTGTCGAGGAGGTTGACGAGCAGGAGCATCTCCCGGGCGAGCCTGTCAGTGTCAGTGGGCGGCAAGCCCTTCACTTCCGGGCTAAACCTGACGTTTTCCCACATGGAAAGGTGAGGGAACAACGAATAGGTTTGGGACATGTAGGTCAGTCCTCTCTCTTCCGGCGGCAGTTTCGTCACGTCCCTTCCTCCGATCAGGACATCGCCCTCGTCCGGCTGCGTCAAACCCGCGATCATACGCAGGAGGGTCGTTTTTCCCGCACCAGTGGGGCCGAGGATCGCCATGTACTCGCCGTTTTTGACCTCAAGGTCGATGTGGTCTATCGCGATACGCCCGTCGAAACGCTTCGCGATGCCGCGCAGGAGGATGTTAGGCATTCTTCCGCCTCCTGCGCGTGACGAACCTCATCAGCAGAATAGCCACGAACGTGACGATGCTCAGCACGGCTATCAGCAGTCCTGCCGTGTACAGGTCCCTGGGTCGGAGCGTTGAGGGATCTTGCTTTATGTAGTTCACAATCAGCACCGGAGCCGTCTGGACATTGCCGGAAACGGAAATGGTGGCACCTGTCTCGCCTATGCTACGCGTGAAGGCCATGATCGCTCCCGCCAGAATCGAGGGCTTGATCAGAGGGAAGATTATTCTCCTGAAAGCTTGGAACGGCCTCGCACCCAGGGTCCTCGCCGTATCCTCATAACCGCGGTCCAGCCCCTCCATCCCGCCGACGACATTCCTCACAACGAACGGGAAGGTGAACGCGACGTGAGCGAGGGTGACGAGGAGTATATCAAAGCCGCGAATCCCCATGTTCCTGTAGAAGAATCCGAGAGAGAGTCCGAGGGCGGCGCTGGGAACGATGTAGGGGATGTTGACCAGCGTGTCGAGGATACCGCCAAGCCGTTTGAACTTGCCCCTCGTTATGAGGACCGCCAACGGGATCCCCAGCAGCAGGTCGACGGCAGTCGCCGCCGCGGCGATGCCGAACGAAAGCAATAGCCCGTTCGTGAACATCCCCCAATCCACTCCTTGGGTCGGCGAGGATGTTGCCATGTAGGCGGCGATGAAGAATGAGGGTACAAGCACCATTATCGCGAGGAAGAAGAAAGTCGCTCCGTCCCTCACTCGGGGAGCTGCGCCTTTGCTGAGCCTTGCTTCCGCGCTCGGCCAGACCTTCTTCCATGGAATGTGGAACTTGAGCGTGAGGACCTTCACAACAACCAAGAGCAACAGCGAGAAGAGAATCATGAGAACGCTCACGAATGTCAAGGCCGGCAGCAGAGCGGACGTACCAGCATCGTATGAGCCCTTCCAGACGCCGATGAGCGCCGTGCCGTTGAGGGCTGAATTCTCGTCCAGAACACGGCCGGAAATCAAGGTCAGAGCCGCCATCACCCCGCCAGTCTCGGAGAGAGCCTTCGCCAGACACAGGATCGCGCCTGTGGCAAGCCCGGAGCGGAACATCGGGAGGGTTATGGTTCGCGCCGCAGTGAGCTTGCTTGCCCCGCTTATCCGCGCGGCCGTCTCATACTCCAGGTCGATCTCGTCCAGTATCGCTGCAAGCGACCTGACCATGTAGGGGAAGGTCGTGGTGAGGTGGAGCAGGACGAGTATCCAGAATGGCGAGCTTGTCCCCCCGAACAGAGACCACGCCCCCGCGGGCCTGTTGGCGAGGTTCGGGATCACGCCCCAGAAAAGGACGACTGAGATGCCGAGTCCCGCGGTGGGGACTGCGAGCGGCGAATCGATTATCGTGTTGAGCAGCGACTTCCCTCTGAAATTCCGCCGCACGATGAACCAAGCGAGGGGAAGTCCGAAGATCAAATCCAGGAAGGTCACGAAGAAAGCGACGCCGAACGAGAGGCCGATTGCGTTCCAGATTATGTCCATCCTGCCGCGGTCGGCGAGGACCACCGTCTGTATGTCGTTCCAGCCCGTGAAAAGGTAGGAGAGGACGAAGAGGGTCGGGAGCAGCACCAGGAAAATGAAGAAGCCCACTACCAGCCCGTAACCTGTGCCTCTCACTCCTCTTCTTGAGAAAACGTCGAGAAGAGACCGCCGCCAGTCCGTCCCCCCTTGCCCCATCCGGGCTTTGGCCTCGTTCACTCGGGTGCTAGTAGAGATTGGCCGTTCATATGTATTTCCAACGCAATCTATGTAGACTACGGAGGCCTATTCGCCCACGTCCAACCCGCCGGCCTTCATCTGCTTCATGAGATGCCTGCGCATCTTCCTGTCGCTGGCGAACCCCTTCACCGCCTTTCGCGCCATGTTGTACTGCTTGAGGAGCTCCTTGACCTGGCGCGGAGACGTGCCGCTCCCCCGCGCGATGCGAATGACGTGAGAGGACTTGATTTCGCGCGGGTTGTCCATCTCAGCGTCCGTCATGCTGTCCATGATGATCCTGAAGACGCGCAGCCTCTCCTGAGTCGCGTCGAGCTCCTCGTCTGACATCTTCCCGGGCATCCCGGGGAGCATGCTGAATATCTTCCTCAGCGAGCCCATCTTCGTGAGCATCTCCATCTGGTCGTACATCTCCCTCAAGGTGAACTTGCCTGAGAGGATCTTCTTGGCGGTCTCCTCCGCCTTCTCCTGGTCCATGGCCTCCTGCGCCTTCTCCAAGAGGGACTGAAGATCGCCCATGCCGAGCATTCGGGAGATGAACCTTGGCGGGTCGAACTTCTCGAAATCGTCTATCTTCTCTCCGACTCCGACGAAGACTATTGGAGCTTGAGTCTCCGCCACAGCGCTGAGCGCCCCGCCGCCCTTCGCGGAGCCATCGAGTTTGGTGAGGACGACCGACGTGACCCCGATTGCTTCGTGGAACGCCTTCGCCTGGGGCCCCGCCTGCTGTCCTGTGGTGGCGTCCATGACGAGGATGATCTCTTCGGGCTTGATGATGGCCGCCAGGTCCTTGATCTCCTCGATCAGGTCCGCCTCGAGCGAGTGACGGCCTGATGAGTCGAAGATGACCACATCGATGCCCTCGAACTGCTTCACGCCCTGTTTCGCGACCTTCCTCGCGTCCTTCTCCTGCGGGTCACCGAGGACCGGCACACTGATGCTGTCGCCGAGCTGCCTCAACTGGTCATAGGCCGCGGGGCGGTGAGTATCGCAGGCGACGAGGGCGACCGACAGACCGCGTTTCTGGAAGAACCTGGCGAGCTTGGCGATCGTCGTCGTCTTGCCCTGGCCATAGAGACCTACGAACAGGATTCGCTGGCGGGCGAGCGGGAAATCCTTTGGCTTTCCAAGGACCTTGACGAGTTCCTCGTAAATTATGCGGATGACGTGTTCCCTCGGGCTCATCCCTGCAGGCGGCTTCTCCTCCAGCGCTCGCCTCTGCACCCCCTTGGTGATCTTCAGGGTGAGGTTCACGTTGACGTCTGCCTGCAAAAGCGCCCTCTGGATGTCCCTGACCACCTCCTTGATGAGGCTCTCGTCAATGTGCGAGGCGCCCGCTATGCGTCTTAGGACGTTGCGCAGGGAGCTGCCCAGAGATTCCAGGACCACGCGAACGCCAACGACCGCATCATATTTCAAGGTGCGGAATGAACTCCCTGAGGGAGGCGCCCGCGAGGCAAATTGTCAAGTAGGCGGTGGACTCTGGGATGCCGTAAGCTGGCCGCGAGGCGGCTGGGTCCGGAGATGAAGCAGGTGGAGACATGGCAAACCGTGGCGGGAAGACGGATCACTCGCGATCATTACACCTGATCGTCATACTGGCGGTCTTCCTGTTTCTCGCCGTAGGCATCGCGCCTCCGGCCGCCGCCACCGAGGCGTCCATTGCGCCCGGCGGAATCCATGTCGAGAAGAAAGACGCCACGTCCGGCAGCACCCTGAGATGGGAGTGGCAAGCCTCATCCGACGTCGTCTTCTCGATTAGCCGCTCTTTGGACGCCGCAACTATTCTCTATTCATCGGAAGAGACCGCCAACTCCTCCACGCTTTCCATATCGACAGACGACACATACCTGCTGCTGTGGGAAAACCAAGGAGACGACACGGTGATTCTCGACTTCACGATACAGGTCGACGCTGGGTCAGGCCCGGTATTGATCCTGATATTGGTCGTGATCGTCATCATCGGCACGTTGGCACTCATCTTCTTCCTCGTCACGAAGAGAGATAGGGCCAGGCGCGCCAAGGGCCCGGAGCCGCCAAAGACCACCGCCGTGCAGCCAGAGGGCGGTTGGCCATACGGCCAGCCGGCAAGCCCTGCCGTTTCGCCCTACCAGAAGCGGCCCTCTACCTATCCGATACCCTTTATCAGTCCCACCTTTGCTGGCGGCACATACTCGCCCGGCGGGACCGTCAACTGCCCTCATTGCGGTGCAATGATTCCAGCGAATTCCAAGTTCTGCGTTTATTGCTTCGGCATGATGCCGTGATCTTGATCGCGTCGGTAACAGGGAGAGATGTGGCTCTCGAAAGATGGAGGGCAATAAGCAGGAGTGAGCAATGACCGAAGGCACGCCATTTCTGGCAAAGGTAAGCGGCAATGGCAAGGTAACGATCCCCAAGAACGTGCGAGATTTGCATGGCGTCAAGGACGGAGACTATGTTGAGTGCGCCTTCATCAAGGTTGAGCGAGGCAATGGGCAACCCGCCGAGCAACCTCAAACAGCAAATCGCCCTGAAATAGAGCCTGTTTCATAAGTGAAGGACGAAACTTACTAACGTCAGAACGCGATAGAGGAGTGACGTGAGAGCCAAGAAAGGCCGAGCACGTCACCCTGTAAGGGATGCGGCAGCCCAAGTTGTTCTTGCCCTCTTCATCTTCTTTGTTCTAGTGATTGTTGGAGTCAAGCCGGAGATCGCCCTTTTCTCTGTGCCGGTCACATTCCTACTGTCTCGTGAGTTGGATTTTCGATTCAAGCTTCAAGTGGTGAGTGATAGGCGGTGCTCGGATGCGCGACAAGTCATGAAAAGGTCTCTCTCGTTATCACTAGGTCTATCCCGAAAAAGGAGGGAGGGCTAGGTTTGTCAGAAGGGATGGGATGCACTCTAACGTACTAGCCCGATATTCCCCCAGAAACAATTTATTCCAGACTATATAAGTCTTTTGTCAAGGTTCTACGCTACAATCTTGAGAGATTCGGGGACATCGCGGACGAGATCAATGAGCCAGGCGACTGGATTTTCAGGGTCTGTCGATGGCGCTCACCACAGATGTCAGGGAGGCCCTCTTTAGTCCGACGATTCTCTCTTTCCTGCTTGGTCTCGACCGGCAGGGCTCCGCCTGCAAGTGTCGATGCTACAACGCCTCGGCTCGCCGCTCAGATGATGCCGACCTGCTTGCCGCCATTCACGAACGCGTCGAGCGCCTTGTCCAAGTCCTCGCGCTTCAAGCCGGCGTTCACCATGGTCCTGATCCGAGCCTTGTCCCTCGCGACCATGGGGAACACAATCGGGAGCGCGAACACGCCTGCCTCCCATAGCTTCTCGCTGAGGGCTTTCGCCTTGTGGCTCTCGCCGCACATCACAGGGGTGATCGGCGTGACGCTGTTGCCGATGTCGAAGCCCGCCGATCTCAGCTGCTTCTTCCAGTACTTCGTGTTGCTCCACAGCTTCTTCACGTGGCGGGGCTCCGTCTCGAGGACGTCTATCGCTGCGATGCACGCTGCCGTGGTGGCTGGCGGGTGTGAGCCGCTCAGCAGCCACGATCTGCTCTTGTTCAGTGCGAAGCTCCTCAGGTCGTCGCTTCCCGCTACGTAGCCGCCGACGACGCCGAACGCCTTGGAGAAAGTGCCCATCTCAACCGTTATCTTGCCCTCGATGTGGAAGTGGCTGCCGCAGCCGCGTCCGCCCTCACCTAGCACGCCTTCGCCGTGCGCATCATCGATGTAGGACATCGCGCCGACCTCGTTGGTCAGCTTCACGATCTGGTCAGCCGGGGCGACGTCGCCGTCCATGCTGAAAACGCCGTCGCTTATGACGAGGATGCGGCGGTACTTCTTGTCCGCCTCTTTGAGGACCCTCTCCAGGTCGGCCATGTCACAGTGCTTGTAGATGCCCCTCTCGGCCTTCGTCAACCTGACGCCGTCGATGATGCTGCCGTNNTGAGCTCGTCGGAGATGATGATGTCGCCCTCTCCCGCCAGCTGCGGGATGAGGCCCTGGTTCGCGGCGAAGCCGCTCATGTAGTACAGCGCCGCCTCGGTTTTCTTGAACTTCGCGATGCGCTTCTCAAGCTCGATGTGCAGGTCCATGTTCCCCGCAATCGGCCTCACCGAGCCGCTTCCGGCGCCGTGCGTCTTGACCGCTTCCTTCGCCGCCCTCTTGATCTTGGGGTGGTTGCTCAGGTTGAGGTAGTTATTGGAGCACAGCATGATGACCTCTTTGCCGTCCACAATCGAGTGCGGCGCCGATGGCCCCTGCAGCGTCCTCAACTTCCAGTCAAATCCCTTCTGCACCAAATCGTCGTATTCAGCCTTTAGGAATCCCGTTGCGTCTCTCTGCATTCTTTCTCCTCCTCACTCCATCGGGAACGCGACCTTGCCGCAGTTCCCAGACCTCATGACTTCCATCGCCTCGACGTAGTCGTCGAGCTTGAAGCTGTGCGTTAGAATCGGCTTGAGGTTGAGCCCGCTCTTGAGCAGGCCGCCCATGCGCTGCCACGTCTGGAACATGCGCCGCCCGTGGATGCCGAACACCCTCAGGCCCTTGGTCACCAATTCGTTGATGTCAAATGTCAGAGGACCCGGGTAGATGCCCAGGATGTGCACGCCGCCAGACGGCATCGTGGCCTTGAACGCCTGGATCAGCGCGTCGTGGTTGCCGCTGAACTCGAGGCTCTCCTGCACTCCCTCGCCGCCCGTGTCGTCGAGAATGGTCTGGACAGGGTCCTCGCCAGACTTCAGGATCATGTCCGCCCCAAGCTTACGCGCGAGGTCCATCCTGTACTGGTTCTTCCTGCCGACCGCGTAGACCTTGGAGGCGCCTATGTGCTTGCAGATCGCCACGGCCATCAAGCCAATCGGACCAAGTCCGAAAACCGCTACCTTCTTCCCGACGACGTCGCCGCTGTCAACTGTGTAGACCGCGTTGCCCAGCGGGTCCTGTATCGTCGCGTATTCCAGGGGCAGGTCCGGGTCGTTCTTGAGGACGTTCTTCGCGGGAATCGCCATGTACTCGGCGAACGCGCCTGGGCGGTCGATTCCAAGGATGCTGACTGTCCTGCAGACGTGAGCGTTGCCGCTCCTGCACTGGTAGCAGTATCCGCAGGCTATGTGGCCTTCTGCAGAGACATAGTCGCCCTTCCTGAACTCGGTGACGGCGGAGCCGACTGCTTCGACCTCGCCGGCGAACTCGTGACCCTGAATCAAGGGCGTCTTGATCCTCTTCTGCGACCACGCGTCCCAGTCATATATGTGGACGTCGGTGCCGCAAATCGAGGATATTCGCGTCCTCATCAGAATCTCGTCAGGAAGGGGGTTCGGGATCGGCACCTTCTTGACGACCGTGCTCTTCGGCGCAGACTTCTCTTTGACGGCTGCCTTCATCATCTTATCGGCCATGCCAGTCCTCCTCGGAGTGGTGAAAGGAGGGAAACTCAAGTTCTACTTAAACCTGTAGGGGATGCATCCTCATCGTTCTATAGCCGACTATTACCCGTAGATACTCTTTCTTGGCGAACTCCGAGTCGAGCTTCGCATCGCCCGTGTCCACGCGGAGGGTCGGCGTCACCTGAAGCTTCGATGGCGTCGCGAATACAATGATATTGGAAATACCGATCCTTCGCACCACCTTCGGGCTCAGCTGCAGGTTGCCACGCCCCAGGATGAAGCCCTGAGCACCGATCGGGCTCACGGCGAGATAGGCGGGTTCATGCTTGTCGAGAAGCCCGAGCAGGCTCCGCTCGTCGAGATCCTTTCCTACCTGCTTGCCATCGACGACCGCGTCTATTCCCAAGAGCGTCTTGTCGATCTTGAGGCTCTTGCTGAGTCTGGAAATCGTCGAACCTGGGCCCAGAATGAAAAGCGCCTTGGGCTCCTTCTCGATCAGTTCAGAGAGGTACTCCCCCATCTCGTCTTTGATCGCCTCATCAGCAACTTCCGCGACCATCATCTTGCCCGCCTGAACGAGGTTCGGCTCCTGCAATGTCGTGGCGGTGCCGAAGAGGCGGACGACCCATTTGCCTTTCCGATACTTCTCCTCGTCGAGGTCGAGAATCTCCGCTTCTCCCGGTCCGATGCGACCGTTGATGAAACCCTGGAGCAGGAAAGCGACATTCTCCGGTCGGGTGCAGAAAACTCCTGAATGCATCTTAACTCCGGCCGGGATGCCGACCACGGGGAACTTCTTCCCGACCACCTTCACGATATCTCTTGCGGTTCCATCCCCGCCGCAGAAGAGAATCACATCCACTCCCCGCTCTGCAAATGCCTTCGCGGCGGACTCCGTGTCTTTCGCCGAGGTGTGCTTTGGCGGGCGGTGAACAATCTCGATGCCGCTCTGAGGAACTCCCGCCCGAATCAACTCCGATTCCCCCATCACTCCCGCACATGTGAGGAATCGCACATCCTTGACTGAACTGCCGATCAGCGAGACGAGCTTGGTCAGAGCTTCTTTCGCGCGGTCAGGAGAGATCGGCTTGGCTCCCCGACGCCGCGCTTCCTCCTCGACGTTGTCTGAACCCTTCAGCCCGACTCTCCCGCCAATCCCGGCTATCGGGTTCACCAGGAAACCTATGCGCATCAAGCCGACTATATGTGAGCGGTATTTCAAAATGCCCCTCGAAGCGCGATGCAACCGTCAGTGCTCAATGCCCGCCAACTTTCTCGCGAGCTCCTTCTTGCTCTCGAGCTCCGAGAGTTGTCTGATCGTCATCTGAGCGGCCGCGGGAGAACCGCCGCCGTGCAGGCATAATGCCCCGAGCCGCCCGGGCCCAGCCACCATGCTCTCGACGAGCTTTGCCACGCGGAGCTTCTTTTCTGCAGTCACTCCGTGAGTCCCGCGGTAGTACTTCTCAACGAGCGGACCGATCTTCGGACTCTTCAGGTCGAGCTCTGAAGGCATCGCGGAGATCATCCCGCCGCCGATATCCTCGGCGAGCCTCTGCACCTCATATGGAAGGCGGGTGACGCTGGTCTTCGTGACGTTCGCGAGAAGCTGATCGGGGAACCATGCGCCCGATGGAGATGCCTTTCCCTCGTACGCTGCGCCGATTGCCTGCGCATATAATGCCTCAGAGAGATAGGTCATCTCGGTCAGCCGGTCCTGCATCTGCCTCGACAAACCGTTGTATTCCGCGAGGAGTGCGGCGGCTCCGGTGAGCACATCACCGCATCCCGCCAAGCATCCGCCGAGCACCATGCGGTGCAGCAGGACGAACCTCGAGACGACCTCTGCGGCGTAGTCGTTCTCGCCGCACATGAAGACGCGCTCCTTTGGGACGAACACATCGTTGAAGATGACGAGCGCTTCTGAGGATCCGAAGCGGACATTGCCCTTGTCGAAGCTGTCCTTGAGCTTCGCCTCCCCGCCAGGCTGGGCGTTGACCACCTGGACCACGCCCTCCGAGTTGAGCGGCACCGCAAAGGCGACAGCGTGGTCTCTCTCGTCCTCGGAGAAACCGGTTCCCGGCTGCACGATGATCTCGTGCGAGCCCACAGCACCGCCGATCATCGACTTGGCACCGCGGACGACGATTCCCTTCCTGTCCTCCTCGACTACGCGCAGGTAGACGTCCTTGTCGGGCTGCTGCCTCGGTTTCAGCGCGCGGTTCCCTTTCGGGTCTGTCAGCGCGCCCGCGCACGCGAGGTCCTTGCCCTGCACCATCGTGGCGTACTTCGCCAGTCTCTTATGATAGTCAGTCCCGAGACGGGAGTCCATCTCAAAGGTGGTGTGCCAGAGGGCGTTCAACGCATCCCAGCCGCAGCACCTGCTTCCAGTACACACCCCGGTATTCTGGCAGACGAGGCGGGCAACCCGCACGCGGTTGACCAGATCCTCGCGCGATCGGTGTATCGAGCAATAGACGTTGAACCTCCCGCTGCCCTCACCCCTCGTGAGCATCTCCGCATTCCTCTCGTCTCTCGAGAGGTCGTAGATTTGGCCGATGCCCTCGAGCGCGAGGCGGGTGAAACCGTTCTTCGTCACATCGGGGATGCGCTTGCCGAGCATGTACGCCTCGGTCTTCATCTTCCCAATGCTCTCGATGTATTGCTCCTTTGACTTCAGCGTCATGCCTGCACCTCAGAGTAGGTCGTTCGAGATGACCAGCCGCTGTATTTCCGACGTCCCCTCATAAATCTCTGTTATTTTCGCGTCCCTATAGTACCGCTCAAGAGGCAAATCGGTCATGTATCCATAGCCGCCGTGGATCTGCAGCGCCTTGCGAGCTGCTTCCACCGCGGTCGACGCCGCGAACAGTTTCGCCATCGCAGCCTCCTTCGTGTGCCGCTTTCCGATGTCCGTGATCCGCGCGGCCTTATGGGTCAGAAGTCTGGCGGCTTCGATGTCTGTGGCCATGTCCGCGATCATCCATCTGAGGGCTTGCTGGTCCGCGATCGGCCTGCCGAACTGCACCCTGGTCTTCGAGTACTGTATCGCAGCGTCGAGCGATGCCTGGGCGATGCCGCAAGCCTGGGCGGCGATGCTGATACGACCGCAATCGAGCGCCTCCATCGCAATCTTGAACCCGTCCCCTGCCCGGCCGAGCATGCTCTCGGCAGGAACGCGCACGTCGTCGAAGATGACCTCGGACGCGAGCGAGGACCTGATGCCCATCTTGTCGAAGATCTTGCCAATCTTCACGCCAGGCATGTCCCGCTCGACTACGAAGCACGAGATTCCCCGGTGGGCCATCGACCTGTCCGTCATGGCGAAAACGAGATACGTGCTCGCGAGCGGCGCGTTCATGATGAAGTATTTGCGGCCCTTGATGATGTAATGGTCTCCCTTCAATGTCGCCTTGGATTCCATGGAGGCGACGTCGCTTCCCGCCACGGGCTCGGTTAGACAGAAGGAACCGAACTGTCTGCCCTGGGCCAGAGGCCTGAGGTAATGCATCTTCTGCTGTTCGTTCCCGAACCAGAGGAGAGGCTGACTCACGAGCGAGGTGTGCACCGCCAGCGTCACGCCAAGAGCTGCGGAGCCTTTTGATATCTCCTCGACCGCGAGCACATAGCTGACGACGTCGTGCCCGCCGCCGCCGTACTTGCGGGGAATCGGGATGCCTGTGAGGCCTGCCTTGGCAAGCTCCCGCCACGCGTCCATGGGGAACTTGTTCGTCTTGTCCCACTTGTCCGCCTTGGGCAGGACATGCTCCTCGACGAACCTCCTCGCTTTCCTCTTGACCTGCTCCTGGTTCTTGCTTGGCGAGAAATCCATTGTGATCGCCTGTCTCTCTCCGGACCGACCGGTAAGAACGTTGGCGGTGTATAGTCGTTGTGGGCGAGGCGGCGTTGTCAAATTCTTAGGGATGAAATGCCCGGGAAAGAAGGCTAACGGCATCTGGCTTATGGGGAAGACAAGACACGACAGGTCCGCTCCGCAGCCAGATATCCCTAACTTCTTGACAAACTCGGGCGAGGCCATGTGTCCGGGTCGAATTCCACTCAGTGAGCTACTCCGTGCTACCCGCGGTGATAATCATGGACGATAGGCACGACAAGTCCCTTGATGCCAGCTGATGTGAATACTATCTGATACGTTACTCAGAAAACAAGGCGAACTTGATGAGGACTGCAGGAGGATACTCCTCCTCGCCATGAAGTCCCCCAAGACGCCGCCGCAGATCAGCAAATTGGCCGACATCCCGATAACGAGATGCTGGGAGAAGGTCCGCTACCTGGAATCACTCGGCTTGATCAGGCCCGTCCTCGCGTTCGTGAACAACAAGGGAAAGGCAGTAAGGTATTACGAGACCTCCATCCACACGGAACGCCTCGAGGAGAGGGGATTGGAGAATCTCGTGACCTCCCCCTACATGTTCTGAACCGCCCCGCGAACGCACCTAGATCGGTTTGTCAAGCCCCTCGGCCCACCGTCCCAAGTTATAAATAGGCTGACAAGCATGCTCAAATTGTCCGACAAAGGTCGGACGTACGCACAAAGGGATGGGACATGGGCCTACGCCGAAAGTCCGGCAGGGCTCCTCAGGACCAAGCGACGAAGAGCTTGGTCAACCAAGGAGTCTACAGGATAGATGTCCAAGACCATGAGCTTGGCTTCTTTCACCGTCACAAAGCGGTTTTCTCTTTCTGGTCTGGCGTTCGATACATCCTGATCCTTTCAGTGCTGCTGTGGTGGCTCCCGACCGTCGGCCAGATGATCGCGGGTTACGTTGGCGGGAGGAGGACCGGTGCTCCATGGAAAGGCGTCATCGCGGCGGTCATCCCCATGGCGGTGATCTTCGGTGCGGCGTACGCGGTCGAGCATGGCTACATCGGGCTTGGGGCTGACTTCTTCGGTGCACTGCCTGCCTCGATCGTGCAGTCCGTCTCAAGCAGGGTCCCAGCACTCACTCCATATGTCGACTTCGTGGTGCAGTACATCGCCTCGTTCGTCATCGCGATGCGCACGACATTGTCCATGGGCTCGAACGGGTACATGGTTACAATCGTGTTCGCGTACATCGGCGGCGTCATGGCCGAGCAGGCTCGGCACGAGGTCGCGGCGTCAGGGGGACGCTCGGGCGCCAGTGTCTCAATCACTCAACCGATATTCCATCACGCTCAGGAGGATGGCGAGATGATCAGATCCAGACGAAAAGAACCAGTGGAATTGGCGACGATGAAGAAGATACCGGCATCGAATGTGGCTGCGGCACACGCTGCACCGGTTGCCAAGGCAGACGAAGAGCTGAGCAAGGAGAAGGTCTCAACCAGCTCCAAGGATGCCGAGAAGAAGCACACGAAGAGGCAGGTCGAACCAACGAAGACCAGGAGCGAGCAGCAGGAAGTCAGGTTGCAGCACTACGTTGACCAGGCGCTGAGCAGGTACCAGGAAAAGCACCATCACTGAGTGGAGGGTCGACGAGCAGAGTCGGCAGTGCCCCCGCTCCAAATAAGGTGCCGCCATGTGCCTACCGAATGTTTTTCTAGACGGTCTTGGCATTCCACGGGCGTGATCAAGCCCGCGGTTTCCCTCCCTGACTACCATTCAATCCTCCGTGGGCGGCGGCTTCCGGGATTCCTGCGCTGCGCACAGACCGGACTGCGAATCGACCTCTCCGCAGACGAACCGACGCTATGGCGGTGTCATCGCGAGGGGATGAAGAGGCTCGATGCCGGACTGCGCGGCGACGGCCCTGTATCGTTGCTGCAGTTGAAGGCCGAGCTCGCGCGGAGACTTCTGAAGCCGTGCAGGCTCTGCGAAAGGCGGTGCAAGGTGGATAGACTGGCGGGGAAGACCGGCTACTGCGGTGTCGACAAGCCGAGGATATCGAATCGCTTCGTGCACATGGGCGAGGAGCCCGACCTGATCCCCTCATACACGATATTCTTCTCGGGCTGCACTTTCGAGTGCCTCTTCTGCCAGAACTGGGACATTAGTCAGCGCGAGACGGGGACGACTCTTCAGGCGGGCGCCGTGGCACGAGACATCGACGAGCACTTCGGCGATGTGAAGAACATCAACTGGGTGGGCGGCGAACCGACGCCAAACCTGCCGTTCATCCTCGATGTTTTGACGATGGCCAAGGAGCCGACCCCGCAGATATGGAACAGCAACATGTACATGACTGAAGAGGCCATGGCTCTTCTTCACGGAGTCGCCGATGTCTACCTGGCCGATTTCAAATGGGGGCCGGGCGATTGCTCGAAGAAATATTCCAGAATCCACAATTACTGGGAAATCGTGACACGCAATCATGTGCTCGCGAACGAGCACGCGGAGATCGTGCTGCGCCATCTGGTCATGCCGGGCCACGTAGACTGCTGCTCCCGCCCCGTCCTGGAATGGATCGCCGGCAACCTCGATACGAGCAAGGTGATCGTGAATGTCATGGACCAGTACCGTCCCGAATACAAAGCGCCAGGAATCCCTGGCATCGATCAGAGGATATCGGAATCGGAGTTTTTTGAAGCTTACAAGCTCGCGAGGAATCTCGGGCTTAAGGTCACTTGACGGCCGCTTTCTTGCCGGAGGTCTTCTCAAAGAGAGCCTTGGACAGAGCCTGGAATGCCTCCTCGACGTTCTCGCCTTTCTTGGCGGAGGTGAAGAAATACGGGGCGTCGAACGCCTCCGTCGCCTGTTTGACCTCCTCCTCGCCGAATGCCGCCTTGTTCTTTAGGTCCATCTTGTTTATAGCGAACACCACGGGTATCTCGCCGACAGTCCTGAAAACCGACTCCACCCATCCATCCAGGTCCCCGAGAGTCTCCTCGCGCGTCACATCGCAGACGGCCAGTATCCCCTGGGCCCCGTGGAAGTATGCCTCGCGGAGCAGCTCCCTGAACCCTTTCGAGCCCATTATGTCCCAAATGGTCATGTCCATGGACACTGGAGATTCGCCCTCCATGGAAATCTCGAACTCTTTCTTGGAGACCTTCGCACCGAGGGTCGTGATATACCTGTCATCGAACTCATCCAGAACGTATCTGCGGATCAGCGACGTCTTGCCGACCGCGTGCTCTCCAACCAAGCATATCTTCGACTTCATCAGTTGCGTTTCGGTCAATTCGTCGGCCTCCGTGCTTCAAGCGAGACAAGGGCGGTCATTTCGGTTTCATTCATGCCGCGTCCACTCCCTGCATCGGATTCGGTACTCGAATGACCTCCGAGTACTTAGCAATTTTGCAGTGGTTCTCTTCCGTGAATCGCGACGCGGCCAATCACCGGCCGGACTGGTCGGCCAATCGTTATATAACGCCCCTCGAATGCAACCGCGTGGATGGCTTCGCGGCTTTCCGCTTCCTCACCGGTCTGGCTTTCCTCGGCTTCGCCTCATGCCGAGACTTGAAAACGCGCCGCGTTCCCGATGAGGTCTGGATCGTGATGGGCATCTTGGCCCTGGTTTTGCTCGAGGTCGAACTCGTCCAAGGGGGAGCCTCCTGGGAACATCAGCTACTCCTTGTCCCGACTGCGATCATCTTTTTCGGCGTCTTCTTCGGGGAGGAGATGTGGACCGAGGAAGGATTCAGATTGAGACCCATCAGACTCCTCGTCTACGCAGTTGCAGGCCTGCTCTTGGCGTTCCTCGCGTATCATTTCTGGAGCACGAGCGGCAGCGATTCCAATGCGTTCTGGGGCCACCTGAGCATGCCCATAATGCTCGTCCTCGCTCACGTGTTTTACCAGTTCGGGTTGCTTCGCGGCGGGGCGGATGCAAAGGCGTTCATGTCGATTGCCATCCTCGTGCCAATCTATCCGAGCATTGGACCCGGACTACCGCTCGTCAGTCTCTCTCCGACCATCCAGCATGCCGTCGATCTGATGTTTCCTTTCGCGCTCGTCGCCCTCCTTGACGCTGCGCTCCTGCTTGTGTTCCTACCGCTGTTCTTCCTGGTATTCAATGCATTATGTGGAGACGTCAAGGGAATCCAAGCACTTTTCGGCTACCGAGTCGGCATCGACAAAGTGCCCAAGTTCGTCTGGCTGATGGACAGGGTGGAGAACGGCAAGCATCTCAGGATCCTTCTGCCTCGGAAGAGGGAGGACCGGAATGAACAGATCGCGAGGCTACGAGAGAAAGGCTTCGACCGCGTGTGGGTGACGCCGCAGATTCCATTCCTCGTGCCCATGACCTTCGGGTTTGCCGCGGCCTTCCTTGTGGGCAACTTCATCCTAGGCCTGACGCTGCTGTTCGGGCGGTGAATGAGCGGGATTCCGGAAAAAGAAGCCTTTTATAGGCCCGATGTTCTACTTCCCGACAGCAGTGGTACGACGGTCAAAGCGGCGGTGATACACCCGGTCTCTTTCCGAACCCGGAAGTTAAGCCCGTCCACGTTCTCTGCTGTACTGTGGTGCGCGAGCACACGGGAAGCCTATCCCCGTAAGGGGCCTCCGGCAAGCGACCTAGGTACGCTAGCCGCCTACCCTTGTGGTAGGTGACGAAACGTACCGCTTTAACGGCCGTTTGTCGCTGGAACGCTGTCGGCCACTGCCTCGCTCTTCTTTCTTTTTCTGCTGAGGAACCTCTGGCCCGCGAAGATGAACATGGGTATCGCGATCGGGATGATCACGTCCTGGAATTCAGGGATGATCACGGTTGCCGACGCCTTGCTTTCCGCCAATTTATACCCACTCTGCGAAGTGTAGTTCAGGAACACCCAGTTCACCAGTATCGAGTTCTGTGCAGGGTTCTTGATCCGCACCGTGATCGTGAAGCTGTGCGCGCCCGGACCCACGTTCGCGAAAATCCAACGGTACGTCTGACCGCTCCACGAAGAAGGCGCGACGCTCGCTCCGAGATACGTCACGTCGGTCGGCAGCGTGTCGTTGATCCACACCCTCAGGGCGTTGGCGCTGCCCGTGTTGTTGAAATAGATCGTGTAGGTGACGATCGCACCCGGGACCGTCACAGATGGCGATGCAGTTTTCTCAACCTTGATTGTCGGCCTCCGGCACGTGAAGTTCGCCCACGAAACGCTGCGCTCCATCCATCTGCCAAGCTGATCCGTGTAGTTGCCGAAGGCCGTGTTCACTTGGAGGATGCTGTCCTGGGCATTTGCGTTCACCTGAGCGATAATCGTGAACGACCTTAGGGCTCCAGCAGGGACATTGGCGAATCTCCACCTGTAGGTGTTCCCGCTCGAGGAAAACGGCGGGACGCTGCTGGAGTGGTAATTCACTCCGGCGGGGAGGGTATCGTTAATCCAAACCACCCTCGACACTGCATCGCCCGTGTTGTTGTAGTAGACGGTGTATTGGACGTAGTCGCCCGGACCAGCGATCAACACATTCAGCGTCTTCACGACCCTGATGATTGGGCGATATCTGTCGTTGGGCCCACCTCTGGTCGGAATGCGGGACA
Source organism: Methanobacteriota archaeon (assembly GCA_017885655.1). Classification (GTDB taxonomy): domain Archaea; phylum Thermoplasmatota; class Thermoplasmata; order RBG-16-68-12; family JAFNFQ01; genus JAFNFQ01. The sequence goes on from JAFNFQ010000047.1 coordinate 18,234, forward strand.
CATACCAATCTGAATTCGCATCCGTGTCGACTGGTTTGCCGTCGCTCGCCGCTTTGAATCGGGCCCAAGTCTGCGTCGTGCTGATCGAGGGATATGTAGTCGCATCGACGATCGTGTTGGCTGAATCCCTAAGGATAATGTCGCCGTTGGAACCTGGGAGGTCACCTGAGGGAACATTGACCGTGAGATACTCGGCGCCGCTCAACCACGATCCGACAATCTCCGTCGTGAATGTGTAGATTGTGATGTACTTGTTCCCTTTGATGATCTGCAGTCTCCACCCACTGAGAGCGACCGGAGAGGATGTGGGGTTCGCGAGTTCCACCCACGCAGCTCCTTTTTGAGGATATATCTCGTTGATGACAACGTTGTCACCAGCAGGGGATCGCACGCCGTATCTCCCTCCCCTCGTGAGGAGAGGTGAGACTGAGTCGGTGTCGCGCAACCAGTCGGTCATGTAGACGATGACCCTGAAACCTGGCACGAGGCCGAACACGGTGGCATTCGCCGCCATCTCCAACCTGCCAGAGTCGATGGCAGCCGCGACATTTCCCATCCATTCGAACGGCACATTCGCGTTCGGGCGGTACCTGAAAAGGCTCGCGTTGTTGAGCTGCCCCTGGCGTCCGTTAGCCACGAGCGCATAGTCGACACCATAGACCTGGCCTTCGATCTCCGTGTAGAGACCTGTCGCAGTGCTGTTGTCCGCGTCGACGTACGCAAATGCCGTGTCCATGCCGGTGGGGACGTTGTAGGAGAAAGGCCCCACGTATCGCGACACAATCCTCCCTGCGTAGGGAGCTGGGAAATAGCTAGGGATCGTCGCGTTGAGCCAGAAGTCCGAGCCTGCGGGATAATCGAGAACGCCGTCCGCGTCAACATCGCCATTCGATTGACTGTCAGGGGTTCCGTCGTTGTTGAAGTCGTCCGGAAGAGAATCCATTGAGTCGGGCACCGTGTCCCCATCTGCATCCGTGAATTGCGCTGGAATCGGCCTTTCTCTGAGATTGGGTAGGTCCTCACCGCCAAGCATCCGACCCTGAACCTTCATGTAGAAAGCGAAATCGGCAGTGACATTCAGCCCGACCTCCGCGATGTCGACGTTCGTGTTGATCGATTCCAGGCCTCCGGAGGAGCGCACATCCCATAGTCCGTCCCTTTGAACCTTCGCCGCGTCCCAGTCCCCAAACACCCCATCGATCGTCACCTTGGGCGCTTGGCGGTAGTAGGTCCCCGAGATAATCGAGTCCCTGAGATCCACGAGTGAGTTTGTGGATATGGCAGAGACCTTCAGCGTCAGCGAGCTCGCATCCGGGGCGGTTGAGAGGTGCGCAACCACGAAGAGCGAGACGCTCTCCCCCTCTCTGATCGTCAGGTCGACTCCGAGACTGCCGATCCCAGAGATGAACGAGGATGTGTTGAGCAGCGTGTCAGCAGGCTCGTACGTCCCATCGTTGTCGTCAAGATGAAGGCTCAGCACCACGGACTGGTCGGGCATCGAACCCTGCTTGGTGACGTTGACGGCATGGATTGTGCTCGAACCTGCCTCGGCCCGCAGGCGCACATAGAGGAAAGCCTGATCGTCAACCATCATGATGTCGCTCACGAGAGTCCTCTGGGTCACTGCGAGCGTGGAATATGCCACACATGCGACGTCATCCGCGATGTCGATCACTCCCGTGGTGTTCGCAGTCAGAACGATGATATGGGCCTCGCTTGGTTCGGCCAACGGCATCATGAACTCGAGCATGCCTCCTGAAGCCGCTGCCGAGATCGCATCTCTGTGCGAGAACGCAGAGAGATTGTTCTGACCCCCGCCAAGCCCCGGATTCCAGTCCGAGACTCTCGAACCCGCCATCTTCCCATCATAGCCGCTGATCAGAACTTCCATATCGGCACCTATGCCGCCTATCGAATATCCGGTGGACGGTCGCCCGTCCGCGTCCACCATGATCAGGACATAGTCAATGAGGTCCGGCGCGGCGGGAGCACTCGGTGTGTCGAACATGACTCCATCGACCTCGACATAGACGGCGAGCTGCCCATCCTGCGAGGAGACCTTCGTGGATACGAGATCCAGGTCAGAGCGGTAGGAGACATTGGCTCCCCTCGTGTCCCCGACCGGGTCGTCATGCGGCGGGATTCCTGCCCAGTCTGAGAAGCTGCCATCGACTGTCAGGACTGTCGTTTTGGGCCCGCTTGGGATCAGAGTCGCTATCACCGGTGCAAGGAGGAGAATCGCGATTATGGCAGCGACTACGCCTGCGGACCTGAACCAGCCTCGTTCCGCACGGTAGATCGGCTGGAACCTGCCGCGCCTTCCGTTGGTGAAGCCGTTTCCGTTCACAAGGCCGTTCACATGGCCTATGCCGTTGACGAGACCGTTCACCCTTCCCAAGCCGTTGACCAGGCCGTTGGTCCTCCCGATACCGTTGACAAGGCCATTCGTCCTGCCGAGACCGTTGACTAGGCCGTTTGTCCGACCGATGCCGTTGACTAGACCGTTGGTTCTCCCGATCCCGTTTACGAGACCGTTGACGCGCCCTTCCCTCGGCGTACCTTTTGCGCGGGGAACGCCGACCGTCCTCAGACCTTCGAGGGCTTTCCGCTCGCCCTCCATCTTCATGCGGCGGACGTCTTTGGCGCGCGCCCTCGATGTGTCAGCCTCCTCGTTCCTGCCAAGCCTCTGCAAGAGCTCCGCCCTCGTCTCCCACGCGACATCGAGCCTCGAATCCGATCGAAGGAGGCGCTCGTAGTAGCTGAGCGCTTTCTGGATCGCCGATATCTCCGCGGCAGGTTTCTCCGGCGGCGCCATCGCCGACCATCGTGGCGGTATCAAGGACGAGTCGGCCAAGGTCTCGGCCAGGTTCAGGACCTGCAGTCTGTACTCCTCATCCCTGGCGGGATTGATCTTCGCTGCCCTCTCGAGGCATTGCGCCGCCTCCTTGGGCCGCCCGAGCTCGCGGAGAACGTGCGACTTCAGTACCCAAGCCCTTTCGAGCTTCGGGTCAACTTCCAGCAGTTCGTCGTAGTGTCTCAACTCCTCGCCGAGCTGGTCCTCTCTTGTCGGGGTCTTCTCGGCGACCCTCTGCCAGCGGGCGAGGAAGTCTTGGGAAACGCCTTTGCTTTCCTTGATCTCTGGGGCCTGGATTCCCCCAGGAACGATTTCCTCGGCGGATGAATAGCCGCAGATACCGCATCTCTCTGCCCCGGGAGCGAGGAAGGCTCCGCAATGGGGGCAGACCTTGACCTCCTCCTTCTCAACCTGTGTGACGACTTCCCTGGGGAGCTCCTCCTCCACCGCCTCAGCCCCTTCGATCACCTGATGGCATGTGGGACAACTTTCGGCATCCTTGGACAGGAATGCGCCGCAATTGGAGCAAATGTAGAGCTCGGGCTGCTCGGAGACCTCCTTGGCGGGTTCAGCCGCTGGAGCAGGCGCCGCTTCCTCTTCCTCTTCGAACTCTGTGCCGCATTGAGGGCAGGTCTTCGAGCCTGCGCTGGCGAATGCACCGCAGGATGGACAGATGAAGAATTCCGACTTCTTGGAATACCAACTGTCGCCTATGGAGAGGGACTCGGAGGCCTTCGCCCTCACCAAGGCGGCCTCCTCCAAGGAGAGCCCGCATGATTCCGCGATCGCCTCCGGAGTGGCATCGGCAAGGTCATCGATCCGAGGGTACCTTGCGCGGACTCTCGCCGCCTCCTCGCGGTCGAGGTCGCAGGTCGTTAGTAGCCACTCTTCGTACAGCTCATCCATCTGAGGATACGATTATCGCCGGTATTCAAGCCATGTGTGGAAGCGCATAGGGCAAATATGGAAGCGTATTTTACCTTGCTAGAACATTATATTGTCAATTCACAAGGGTACCGTAGGGATCCAGGGGGATTGACAACACCCCTTTTCCCCTCCCTTTCCCGATCCTGAGCTGGAGCTCCGTTTCCGTCCGTCTGAGGACCTGCGGCGACTGCCTTTCGTCCTCGAGGCGCGTCAAAATCCGCTCGACATATGCCCTCGCCCTCAGATGCTGCTTTTCCTGCTTGTCCTTGAGCACATTGGTCGGATACAATCTCGTGAACCTTCCATCTATCGCGACCGTGACGAGACCGAGCTTCTCCAGTTCTGACGCGACCTTGCTGGCGGTCTGCCTGCTCGCGTTCATCGCCCCAGACAACTCGACCTTGGAGATGCCTGGCGACTCTACGATACTCCTCAGGGCATCACGCCTTTTCGAGGTACGAAGGGTGATGAAAAGATCCGCATCCGCCGGGTCAACGAAGTCCTTGGGGTAGTAGACCTTTTCGTCATGGCGGTGAACCACATATCCTCCGGAGACGAGACTCCGCAGATGCCAGACGACCGAGCTGGACGACATCTTTAGGTCGCTCGCAATCTTGCCGCCTGTCGTGAAGGGTCTTAGACTGAGATATTCCAGAATCCGGCGCCTGTGAGCGTTGAGGAGCGGTGACGTGGCGGGAGCGGGAGACGCCGCTGTCTCTTTCCCGTCAAGGGCGTCTTGCAGCGCCTTGCCAATCCCTTTGAGCATCCTATCCCTCTGAGTACTCCGCCAGAATGCTTTCTATGATGTGTTCAGCCTTCAGCGTCTTGAAATCCTCGTCGCTGAGACCCTCGAGAGCCTTCTGCACGCTCTCTTGGATCCCCTTGGGGAGAGGTTTCTTCTGCTGCAGCACAGCTCTAATCTGCGACGGTATCTTCGTTGTCAACTCGCGCTTGTAGGCGTTCGAGTCGACTATCAGCCCGAGGCCTTTCATGATCTTGTAAGGATGCGAGAGTTCGCTGTGCCTCGTCGAACGGGCCTTGATGATCTTCAGCAATCGTATCACACCTCCCTCTGCCGCCTTGTACTTGAGGTGTATGACACAATCCGCGAGGTACATCGGTATGATGGTCTCAGGGCCGGTCAGCTCGCCCGGGCCGTGCTCCTCGAGCGTGCACAGGACTGTTCCGACCCTGCGGGTCTCCTTCAACATGAAACCTATGAGGTCCCTCTGCTCATACTGGTCCTTGGTCGACCAGAGCACAGGAGTGAGAGGGTCGACGGCAATCCTCGTGTTGGCGCCTTTCCAGTCCGCCACGAATGCGGGAAGCTCCTTGCGGATGAAGTTGCTGAACTCCCGCCCGGACGCGTCGATGAACACGAGCAGCCCGTCCTCGAGATAGTCCAGGATGTCCGACCAGCCCATCTCGATGGCCTCGCGGATTATCTGCTCCTTGTTCTCGTCGAGGGAGACGAAGATGCCCTCCTGCCCTTCCTGGAGCCCGCGCCTGATGAACTGAGTCGCGCAGGTGGTCTTCCCGGCCCCGGACGAACCGATGACGACCGTCGTGCTGTTCTCGTTGAAGCCGCCGTCCAAGAGAGGATTGAGGCCGAAAATCCCACTTTTGATTTTGCGCACGGCTGAATTATCCGGCCCTCTCTATATATCACTTTTCCCGCGGGAATCTACTTCGCGACCAAGTCGAGTCGCGGCAAGATCCAGCAGAAGTTGGATGGAATGTGGCGGGGAAGAGAGGAAATCGCTCGCCATCAGCTCTTGGACGCCGCTCCACTTCTGATGTATTCCCGGAGGCGCTCGATATCCTTCTCGCCGAGACCAACTCCGAGGATGCCGTCCAACTTGAAAACGGGCCGACCCGATTCGAAGACCGCCAACGTCGGGACGACGTCGATGGAGTAGATGTCCCACAGGGAATCGTCCATGTCATCGAGGAGCACCGCAGTGATTGACCATGGGAATTCATCCTGGTGTCGCTCCATTATCGGCCTGAACGCGCGGCAGAAAGGGCACCAGTTCGCGTCGAACAATACTATCACCGGATCCCTTGCGCGAAGAACCTCCATCTCGAATCTGTCTGGCGTGATCGTCCTCATCGTCGTCGAATGCAGTCATCACGCAACATGGTCATTAACCTGCTTCGACGCAGTATCACGCAAGGTTTTAGTGCATGTCGCGCATTCCCCGCCGCTCCTCAATTTTAGAAGGGATGGTATGGCCAACTGGGTTTGCAGCAGCGACATCGAGGCGTACTTCGCCAGTCTCCAGAAGGAGGCGGACCGCTGCTACGAAGTCGGAAGGCTCGCGAGGGCGAAGGGGTTCGACCCGGAGCTGGACATAGAGACGCCTCAGACGAAAGACCTCGCGTCCCGCGTGGAGAGGCTCCTCAAGGATTATGGCGTCGATGACGTCGCCGACATCATCCGGGAGCACAGCAAGAAGCATGACAGGGAGACGGTATCCATCATGGTCGCCAAGGATGTCGCGAGGCGCGGCAACGGCTCCAAGGAGAAGGCCGTCGAGAGGGCCGTCCGCGTCGGGCTGGCGATACTCACGGAAGGCATCCTTGTCGCCCCGCTCGAGGGTCTCGCCGATGTCAAGGTCAAGAAGAACAGGGACGGGACATCATATGTCGACCTCCTCTACGCAGGTCCGATACGCTCCGCGGGAGGCACTGCCCAAGCGCTGAGCGTCCTCATAGCGGACGTCGTAAGAAGAGAACTGGGCATAGGCAGATATCAGCCGACGCAACAGGAGGTGGACCGCCTCAAGGAAGAGATACCGCTCTACAAGCAGGTTCAGCACCTCCAGTACAATCCGACGGCAGAGGAGATCGAGCTCATGGCGAGCAACTGCCCCGTGAGTATCAACGGCGAAGCGACGGAGGAGATGGAGATCTCCGGGCACAGGGATCTGCCGCGCGTGGAGACGAACCGCCTGCGCGGCGGGATGTGTCTCGTCATCTCCGACGGCTTGTGCCTCAAGGCTCCGAAGATCCAGAAGCATGTGAAGCGGCTGAAGATAGACGGCTGGGAGTTCATCGACAATTACATCAAGGGGAAGACCGAGGAGACTTCGGACCGCCAGGACGAGGATATCGTCGTGGAGGCCAGCGACAAGTTCATTCAGAATATTCTGGCGGGGAGACCGGTGCTCTGTCACCCGAGCCGCGCCGGCGGCTTCAGGCTGAGGTACGGAAGGACGAGAGCGACCGGATTGGCGGCTGTCGCAATCCATCCCGCCGCAATGGCGGTGCTCGACAACTTCATCGCCGTCGGGACTCAGATAAAGACGGAGCGACCCGGGAAAGCCGCTGCCGCGACGCCCTGCGACACCATCGAGCCGCCAATCGTCCTGCTCAAGGACGAGAGTCTCGTGACGCTCAGCTCGCTTGACGAGGTGGAGGAGGCGCGGGAATCCATCAAGACCATCGTCGACCTCGGCGAGATACTCATACCCTTCGGCGAGTTCCTGGAGAATAACCACGTCCTCATGCCAGGAGCGTTCGGGCTCGATTGGTATCACGAGGAGATGGTGCATGCCGCGGTCAGGCCGCCCGATGACTTGGGCGATCTGCCATTCCAGGATGCCTTGAACTTGAGCAGGAAGCACAAATTTCCGCTGCATCCGCGGTACAACCTGTTCTGGCATGACCTGACCGCGAACGAGATTCTTTCGTTGCGCGACTTCGTCGAGAAGAATGGTCATGTTGATGGCGAGGTGCTCAGGCTTCCGAACGACCAGAGATTCAAAGACATGCTCTGCGTGCTCGGCGCACTCCATCGACTGAATGACGGGAATATCGTCATTGACACCTACGGGCCTCCGCTCGTCCTCTGCCTCGGGCTCGAGGATCGCGGCGGGAAGCTCGAGAGGGTGCGAGACTCGCAGGCGAAGGATAGCCTCGCCCTGGTCTCCGCGTTGGCGGGAATCGAGGTGAGGGCCAGAGGCCCCACGAGGATTGGCGCACGCATGGGCAGACCGGAGAAGGCGGCGCCGCGCAAGATGAAACCCGCCCCGCACGCCCTCTTCCCGATCGGCAGGGAGGGAGGGCAGCAGAGGCTCTTGAGGGAGGCCTTGGCAAACGATGTCGTCGAGCTGGAGGTCGGGCTGAGGATCTGCACGACGTGCGGCAAGAGGTGGTTCCTCCCGAAGTGCCCGTGCGGCGGCCACACTGTGCTCAGGGACGCTAGATCCCCTCAGAAGATACCGCTCAGGGAGGTCTACGAAGAGGCCGCAGCGAGGACGGGGCTGAGAGGGAAGAACATGGACGTGAAATGCGTCCAGGGCATGATCTCAAAGACCAAGACTCCGGAACCGCTCGAGAAAGGTCTCCTTCGCGCCAAGCACGAGGTCTTCGTGTTCAAGGACGGCACAACCAGGTTCGACATGACGAACCTGCCCCTCACTCACTTCAGGCTCTCGGACGCCGACATGACGCCAGAGGTGGCGAAGAAGCTGGGATACGAAAGGGACATCCAGGGCCAGCCAATCGTGGACGAGGGACAGCTCGTCGAACTGCGCGTCCACGACATAATCGTCTCTCGCGACTGCGGGGAGTATCTCGTGCGAGTCTCCCATTTCATCGACGATCTGCTTGAGAAGCTCTACGGTCTCCCTACGTTCTATGACGCCGCCGGGCCGGAGGACCTCGTGGGGCAGATGGCGGTCGGCCTCGCGCCGCACACTTCTGGAGGCGTCCTCGCACGGATCATAGGCTTCACTCCCGTCAAGGCCTGCCTGGCGCATCCCTATTTCCACGCCGCGAAGCGGAGGAACTGCGACGGCGACGAGGACTCCGTGATCCTCCTGCTCGACTGCCTGATCAATTTCAGCAGGGCGTTCCTTCCTGAGAAAAGGGGGGGTTTGATGGACGCGCCTCTGGTCCTCTCGACTCACATCGACCCGAACGAGATTGACAAGGAAGCTCACAACATCGACTTGAGGTCGCGATACCCGTTGGAATTCTTCCAGGCCACGATGAAGCACGCGGAGCCGAGGAAACTCGAGACAATGATGGACATCGCGGGCAAGAGGATCGGCAGCGTGCTGCAATACGAAGGCTTCGGCTTCACTCATGACGTCACGAGCATCGCCGATGCCCCTCTCACCTCTGCCTATGGCGAGGGCGGCATGGTGGAGAAACTCGAGGCGCAGCTCAACCTCGCATCGAAGATCAGGGCGGTGGATGTGCCCGATGTCGTCACGAGGATCGTCGTCCACCACTTCCTCCCTGACCTGATAGGCAACCTCAAGGCTTTCTCCAGCCAGCAGGTTCGGTGCACCAAGTGCAACGCGAAGTTTAGGAGGATGCCGCTTAAGGGGCAATGTACCGTCCTCACAAACAAGGGACGCGAGTGCGGCGGGAATCTCATGCTCACCGTGCATAAGAGCTCCGTCAAGAAATATCTCGAGGTCTCGAAGCGCATCGCGGAGCAGTATGGTGTCTCGAATTACCTGCGGCAGCGCCTCGACTTGGCCGAGGAGGCTATCGCCTCGCTGTTCACCAACGAGAAGGTCAAGGGCCTCAAGATCGACGATTTCCTGTGATGGCACGAGGGTGGAAAGGGCTCCGGGTAGAGGCCTTGGCAATGTGACGTGCTACCACATGTCCCGAAGGGTTATTGTCCATCGCCTCGATTCATGGAATGATGTTCGCGTCTAGAGCCGGCCACGTCGAGGTATCTGGCATACGGAAGATGTTCGAGTCCGCACCGCCGGGCGCAATAAACCTCGGGCTGGGAGAGCCGGACCTGCAGCCCCCGCCGAAGGTCATCGAGGCGCTCAAGAAGGCCATAGACAGCGGCATGAACAAGTACGGGCCGACCGGGGGCATACCCGAACTTCGGCAGGCGGTCGCGGAGAGACTGGCCAGGTTCGCGGATGTCAAGCCCGACACAGTGCTGATAACAGCGGGCGCAACAGAGGCGCTGTGCGTGACGATGCAGACCCTCATAGACAACGGGGATGAGGTCCTCATACCGGATCCCGGGTTCGTCCTCTTCGGACCGCAGGTCAGGCTCGCTGGCGGGGTCCCTGTCACCTACTCGCTTGCCGAGGATAACGGATTCATTCCAGGAATCGACGAGTTGAGGGCGCTCGTGACGCACAGGACCAAGGCGATAATCGTCAACAGCCCGGCGAACCCGACAGGTGCCGTGTTCGACAGGAAGACCGTCCAGGCCATCGCCGACTTCGCGAAGGAGGAGGGCCTCATAGTCATCAGCGACGAGGTGTACGACGCGATCGTGTACGAGGGCGCGCATGAGTCGTTCCTTGGCAAGTACGAGAACACGGTCTACGTGAATTCGTTTTCCAAGGTTTTCGCGATGACCGGGTGGAGGCTCGGGTACCTGACCGCACCCCCGGAGATGATCAAGCAGATGGCCAAGATCCACTACTACATGGTCGCGTGCCCGCCGACACCGACGCAATACGCGGTCCTCGCGGGCCTGAGGGAGCCGGAGGACTACGTGCCGAAGATGGTCAAGGAGTTCGGCATCAGGCGGGAGATCATAGTCAAGGAACTCGGCAAGATGCCGGGCTTCCACTGCCTCAAGCCGAAGGGCGCGTTCTACGCCTTCCCCACGTACGACTATGACATGGCCTCTGAGGAGATGGCCATGAGCCTTCTCAGCGGAGGGGTGATCTGCACGCCCGGCAGGGCATTCGGCGAGCAGGGGGAGAGGCACATACGCTTCTCCTATGCGAACTCGCAGGACAACATCAAGAAGGCGATGGAGCGGGTCAGGCATCACTTGGAGACGGCTCTCAAGGGAAAGATAAAGTAAAGCGACCTTCTTCTACCGCGCGATGCGGAGGTCGACAGCCGCTGCACTGGTTGCGATACTACTCATTGCAATGTTCACCAGGCTGATGCCCCTGTCTAAGTTTGTGTACTGGGGCTCTGACATAGGCGAGTATCACTCATTGACGGACCGGCTCATAGGCACGGGGCACCTCGGAACTGATTATTCTGGGTGGGGCAAGACCTATTCATACTTCCCAGGATTCTACTTTATTGTCGGCGGCGGGAGCATGATGGGCGTGGACAGCAACGCCGCGCTAAACCTGATACCGACGATGCTCAACGCCGTGGCGGTACTGCTCGTCTTCCTCGTGGCGGTGAGGCTGTTCCGCGACGACCGCATTGGCCTGATGGCGGCGGGGGTCCTCGCCGTGGCCTTCCCTTACATCTACACGAACTCGCACCCGATACCGTCTGCGATCGGCACGGTTCTGTTCCTCGCGTCGATGGCGCTGCTGGTCGGGTCGCAAAATGGGATGAAGAAGCTCGCGGCGCTCCTGCCGCTCGCCGCCGCGATCGTCGTCACGCACCACATGTCGACTTACTTCCTGATCATCGCCGTCCTCACGGCCCTCGTCCTAAGGAGCCTCCTCGCCAGCAACTTCAGATGGAGGAGCGTAGCGATCGAGGCCGTGTTCCTGGTTGCCTTGCTCGCCCTCGCACTTCCATTTTGGCTGATCTATGCAACGCCGTTCCGGGAGAACCTCCTCGGTGACCTCGGGGCGGTGCCCTGGTGGGGGCCTTTCGCTGCTCTCGGCATCGCAGCCCTCGGCTGGCTGGTTGTTGTCAGCCTGAGGAGGAAATCGGAGCGGAAGTTCTCGCCGAGATATCCGACACTCCGGAGGAACGCGGCGATGTTCGTCCTTGCGATCGCGTTCGCGTTCGCGCTGATGAGCTTGTTCACCGTGATCAATGTCTTCGGCACAACCATCAAGATCCACCTTCAGGATGTCCTTTACGTCGGCCCGTTCCTCCTGCTGGTGGCGTTGGCCGCTCCGGGAAGGCGGCCACTGGACTTCGCGCGGGATGGGCACAAGCCGACCGCCTGGCTTGCGGCATTCACACTCTCGCTGTTCGCCGGGTCTATCATTGGCGAGCAGGTCCTCATCCCATACCGCCACGTCGACTTCATGATGATTCCTGTGGCAATCATGGTAGGGTCGGGAATCGTCCTGCTCCACGACCTCGCTTTCGCTGGGAGGAAAGGCGGTGCCGTTGTCGTAGTGATTGCGATTGTTCTCATCGCGAGCAACATGGCGGTTGCATATCCTCCGCAGGATATCATGGCGGGCTACAACGAGGGCACGGACTCGAAATCGCTTGTCGCAATGAATTGGCTCCCTGGCCATGTCGATGGTCTTCTTGCGACCGACCACAAGGCCTCAATGCTCTCCTTCGGATATGGCGGGACGAACGCCACATGGGACACCGCGAGAGAAACCATCTTTGCCACGAGCTTCACCAATGCCAAGTCCGAGATGCTCAGCGTGAACTCGCCGTCGGGACCCAAGAGGGTGGACTTTGTGCTCATGAACGTGGATGTGAGGACCGGAGCGCAGATGTTGCCCTGGGAACCCGCCATTGGCCTCAGCGAGCAGGCCCAAGCGAAGTTCAATGGGCTGCCTTACCAGAGGTTCTATGACGACGGATACACACAGATATACTGGGTGAACTGGGGCTACTCCTAGATATCGGTCTCTCTGCGAATAGTCTTAAGAATCTCAGCGGTTGTCTGTTCTGGCATAAAGGAGCAGTGCCTGCCTGCGCGTCGCGATATTCCATGATTTCCTGAGGAGCCTCGGTGGCGGGGAGAACGTCTCCCTTTCCCTGGCCAAGGCCTTTGGCGGCGATCTGATCACGACAGACTTCGACGGCGAAGTGCTAAGGCTGGCGGATGCGGGGAATGTCAAGGTGATTGACCTAGGTCGATTGGCCAGCACGCCAGTCCTTCGCCAGATACAGGCTTCCCTCCGCTTTGCCGGCGCGGACTTCGACGATTACGACTTCTACTTCTTCTCGGGGAACTGGAGCAGATGCGCCGGCAAGTCTCACAGGCCGAACATCTTCTACTGCCATACGCCGGTCCGAGCGTTCTACGATCTCAGGACGCGATACCTCAGCGAACTCCCGCTACCGCAGAGGCTGCTGGCGAGGGCCTGGATCGCGGTGCACAGCAGGTGGGACCGTGAAACGATCGGCCACATGGATCAGATCGTGGCGAACAGCGAGAACGTGAAGGGCAGGATCAAGAGGTACTATGGACGGGAATCGACCGTGGTCAATCCGCCGGTCGCCACAGCGAAATTCCGATTCGACGAGGTCGGTGACTATTGGCTGTCGGTGAACCGCATTCGTCCCGAGAAAAGGATAGACCTGCAGATCGAGATCTTCAGGCGGCTGCCCGCGGAGAAGCTGCTGATTGTCGGGGATATCGCGCGAGAGGTGACAGCGCGCGCGGTCGTGTCGCAACTGAAAATCCCGCCAAATGTGCAATTGACCGGTGCTGTCCATCAGAAGAGGCTGGCCGACCTGTACGCGAAGTGCAAAGGCTTCATCACGACCGCGGTCGACGAGGATTTCGGCATGACCCCGGTGGAGGCGATGGCTTCGGGGAAGGCTGTTCTCGCGACTGACGAGGGCGGGTACCGCGAGACCGTTATTGATGGGTCTACGGGATGGCTACTCCCCATCGATGCCGACGCTTTCGCGAGCAAGATCAAGTCTCTCGATGAGGGAAGACTCAAAGCGATGAAGGACAAGTGCATCGCGCGAGCGCGGGAATTCGATGAGGGGAGATTCATCGAGCGAATGAGAGAACTGATGATGTCGTCAATAGATAAGGAGAAATCCCGCTAGGCGTCATCGGATGGCGGGAAGCATATCCTACACTGCGAGTCGAGGCGGGAATATCGGCGATGGAATGCGCAGAACCTCTCGGTCCTGGTGATGTCCCTGCACAGTGCCTCTATCGCGGCTATCTGCTCCGGCCTCGGAAGGCCTTTGCTGATCTTGGCAGCGAGATCCTTCACGCCGTCCTCAATCTCGGGGAACATGCCGAGCAGCTCCTCGTCGACCGCCCTGCTGCGCGTGTTGTAATGACTTATTGCTGCCTGCGTGATTCCCAGATGCCCCGCCACCTCGATCTGCTTCATGTGGTAGTCTCTCAGGAGGATCTGGGCGAGCCGCGCTCTAATCGCTGGGAGGAGCTTCGCCGCGACGAGTTCCGAAGGCTGCATCATGGGTTCTTATTCCCTTGTGCAATCAAGTCTGGTCTCGCTATTTAACCGTGACGCCTTCGTGAGCCTCCATCAATTCGCAAGGTCAGCGAAAGCAAGCAGGCGCGCCGAACCATCTATGAGGACTGCATCGACTGCGATTTCAAACCGTTGGCATGAAAGCAAGTCCAGGGACAGATGATCTGCGTCCAATCCTTGGGCAACTTCAGAATCAATTGCCACATCGTGATGCTGCCAAAAATGGAGTTCGCCTGTCCAATGTGCGACCATTGTCCTGCCTTCTTGAGCGATTATTACCGAATCACGTCTTAGATGGATTTCATATGGAGAACCGCCAACTTCTTTCGGGATTATCAGGGCAGCATCGCCATCGCACGCCACCACGAACTTGGTCTCTCCAGTCAAATCGAGAACGGCGTCTATGAAGCCTGCAATGCCGCGCGCGACATTTCCAATCTCTAACCTCCTGATGCTTTCCCTTTGACACGCGAAAAAGGCGGTCACCGACGACAGCAGCAGCATTGCACCCAGCGCAACTGCCATCTTCGACGAGAGCCATTCAAGCATCGGCTATCCCGCCCATACGACCACATCGATACCGCTGACGCATTCGACATGCATCGGGTAACTGCCTTCGAAAAGCGTCAAGCCCCCGCCATCGGTTGAGCTGATGGGCACGGATGGGTTACGCACGGTCACGAGCTGTTCATCACCGCCGGAGAGTTTGTAGCGTACGAATCGGGAATACGCATGGCCCGCCGAGTCTCCAAAGACAACGTACTCGATGCGGGTGAAAGTCCCGCCTTCGAACACAACATGTATTTCCTCCCCGCCAGAGCCAGCCTGCAGATACCTCTGTGCCGCCGTGAGCACACGCGCTATCTCCGACCGAACTCGCTGATCTGTCTGGACATAGTCAACTGACGACCAGCCACTCATGACCGCCGGAACGACGAGCGCGATGGAAACCAAGGCGATCAGCAGTCTGAACGGCATGCCCAGGAGCGCTTTTTCGTCGCGATGAATCGAACGTGAGAGGCTTTTCGAATCGACGACATGCATCGTCTCTCAGTTGTCGTCTGAAACCAAGGCGCTTGCGGGCGGAAATAGCAGGCAGAGGTGATACGCAGCATCTCGTCGAGGACGGAAAACCGATAGTTTATTATGCCTCGAGAAACAGATGCCCTCTCGGGAAAACCATGATACCGACACCCAGACCGGGAAACATTCCTGAATCGCCGGAAAAAACTGGCCCTCCGGGCAGAGGGACCGACCCGACGCCGCTCCTCGTCCCGTCCCTCGAGGACATCGAGGAGCTGAAGAAGGCGGTGAAAGCCCTGATTGAGAAGAACAAGGACCTCGAGAGGCGTCTGCAGGCGCTCGAGGAGCAGAGGATCTGACCGTCGATATCTGCGATGCCAAAAGCATTATCTCGCGGAGGGGTCATCAAGGGAAGGATATGGGCGAAGGGATGAACGCAGACGACCGACTCTCTCAGGAAATTGCGACAATGAAGCCAGCCCCCAAGACGCGTCGGGTTAGGACCCTGTTGATGTTCCTATTCGCGGTCACGCTAGTTTCGATTCTTGTCGTGGCGGTGGCGTGGCACTACGCTATCTTGAACCCTGAGGCACAAGAAAGGCGCTGCGGCGGAGGGGGGGCCCCCAGCGTACCGATGGCCTTTTCAGTCGGGTCAATGAATGGAAATTGGACGCTGACGAGCGTTTGCACCAATAAGGCGATCCATCTGAGCGAAGTGACCATGACCATTCAGGACGTGAATGGATCCATTGTGAATCCGATGCATTCGGTGCTGCTCGCGAATCTCGCCCAAGCGAACTGGGCAACATACCATGTGTCATACGTGAAGGTGGGCAGCGAGGACTACGTGCGTCAGTCTGCGAAGATTTTCATCGATAAAACGAGGTTCCAAAGCGGATGCCGGTACTATTTTGCAGATTACAGCAGTATTCTCTACGCGGGCGTTCTCCAATAGCATAATGCGTTAATCCGTGAGAGAATCGTGAATCTCTGCGGAGGCCGAATTTATTCAGTCAACACCTTTAAAGACCTCGCGAGCCTTGACTCCCGCCGCATGCATCACGAGGAAATCCTCAGGGAATTGTATGCTCTGGAACGCTTCGGGATGAAGCTTGGGCTCGCGAACATCACGGAACTGCTTCATAGGATCGGAAACCCACATCTCAGATTCCCCGCCGTACACGTGACTGGAAGCAACGGCAAGGGCTCTGTCTGCGCGTTCATCGAATCTATTCTGAGGGTCGCCGCCTTCAAAGTCGGACTCTACACGTCGCCGCACTTGATCCGTTTCAATGAGAGGATCAGGGTCGGTGGGCGGGGAATCTCTGATGAAGATGTCGCAAGGCTCTATGAATCCGTCAAACCGCATGCCACTGGAATGGCGGCGGAATCGAAGGCGAAGCAGCCGACCTTCTTCGAGATAACCACCGCCATGGCCTTCCAATACTTCGCGGAGAGGGGGGTGGATATCGCCGTTGTCGAAGTGGGAATGGGCGGCGGCATGGACGCGACGAACGTTGTGCGCCCGGAGACCTGCGTGATCACTTGCGTAAGCCTTGAGCATACCGAACACCTGGGCAGGACGATCAAGAGGATAGCCAAGGAAAAGTCGGGCATACTGAAACCGGGCGTGCCTGTCGTGACAATGGATCAAGAGGCCCTCGCGACCGTCGAGGAGAGAGCGAAGGAACTCGGATGCCCTCTCACCGTTGTTGGCCGCGATGCGACCTACAAGCGCATTGGCGGGACTCTGGCGGGACAGACATTCGAGTACTCCGGGTCTTCGACGATTCGCACATCCACCGTGATGGCGGGAGCGCACCAGGCGGAGAATGCCGCGCTTGCCCTGGCGGCGTCAGAAGCCCTTGAATCGCGCGGGTGGAAGATAGGGGATGACGCCAAGCGCGTGGGCATCGCGAGGATGAGATGGCCCGCGAGGTTCCAGCTGGCGCGCAGGACTCCACCGGTGCTGATCGATGGCGCTCACAACCCCGGTGGCGCGCAGTGCCTGCACGATTCGCTTACGGAATGCCTGCCGGGGAGACGCGTCGTGCTCGTGATGGGCATGCTGGCCGACAAAGACCTGACATCATATGCGAACACGCTCGCCTCGGTGACCGCGCACTCGATCTCAACGAGACCGAAGAGCGAGCGGGCGTATCCTCCGGAAGAAGTAACCCTCACATTCAAGAAGCTGGGCATATCGTCTGAGGTGATCGAGGATGTCCCAACCGCAATTCGGAGGGGTCTGAATCTGGCATCAAGAGACCGGCCCCTGCTCATCACAGGCTCGCTTTATCTTGCGGGAGAAGCCCTGCAACATTTCCAGGAAGGAACCGTTTGAACAGGAAGCAACTCGATTTCTTGATGGAGGACCTTCGCCGCCGGTATCTCCCCTACAGGCAACGTCAGACGGACACCGCCCTAGGCAAAATCACCGCGGAGACCGATGACCCGTTCAAGGTGCTCATCTCCACGATCCTCTCGCAGAGGACCAGGGACGAGATGACAGACAAGGCCGCGCATCAGCTTTTCGCGAGGTACCCCGATGCGAAGTCGATTGCAAGAGCACCACTTCCCGAGATTACGCGACTCATAAAGCCCGTGGGATTCTACAGGCAGAAGGCTGTCAACGTCAAGGAAGTGAGCCGCATCATCCTCAGAGAACATGGTGGGAGAGTCCCGCCAGTGTTTGATGACCTCCTGAAGCTCCCTCAGGTGGGGCCGAAGACCGCCAACTGCGTCCTGGTGTACGGGTTCGGCATTCCGCGGATACCCGTCGATACTCACGTCCATCGAATCACCAATCGCCTCGGGCTTGTGAAAACGAAGACGCCGGATGAGACAGAGGCGGCCCTGATGAAGGTCGTGCCGAGGGAGTACTGGATCGACCTCAACGGCCTCCTTGTCCGCTTCGGACAGAGCATATGCAGGCCGATAGGGCCGAAGTGCAGCGAATGCAACTTCAGACGCTTCTGCTTGTACTATAAGACCGGCGTGAAGTGAAACTCAAGCACCTGGCTATGCACCTGTCTATTGCAGATCCGGTGCGGGCTCGTCACCCACCGCCTTCTCTTCTTCCTTCTCGCTTACAATCTTCACGACTGCGGTGACGCGGTCCTTCTCCTTCAACCGCATGATACGGACGCCTTTCGCAGACCGCCCAGTCTTGCGGATCCCCTCGACCGGTATCCTGATGACCATGCCGCCGACGGTCGTGACGAGCAGCTCCTCTTCGGGGGAGACCTCGACTATGCTGACGACCTTGCTCTTCGCCAGCTTGATCTTCGTCGTCATGACGCCCTGACTGCCCCTCTTCGTCTTTCTGTACTCGGCAATGAGCGTCCTCTTGCCGAGCCCGTTCTCGAGCATCGTCAGGAGCTCCTTCCCGGGGTCTGTGGCCAAAGTCATCCCGACGACTGCGTCGCCGCTCCTGAGCTTCATCCCCCGGACGCCAGCGGCGGTCCTCCCCATCGTCCGCACCTGGCCCACGTCGAACCTGTTCGCGTAGCCGCCATTGGAAGCGAGGATGACTTCCTCGTTACCTTCTGACAGGCGCGCGGCTATTAGCTCGTCCCCGGGGAGTAGCTTGATCGCCTTGATTCCGCGGATCATCGGCCTCTTGAAAGCGCTCAGCCTCGTCCTCTTGATCTTCCCTTTCTTCGTCACGAAGAATATCGTGCGCTTCTCGTCGAACTCCTTGACTGGGATCATGGCCTGTATCCGCTCGTCCTTGTCGAGCCTGGGGAGGAGGTTGATTATCGGCCTGCCCTTCGCATGAGTCCCGCCGCTCGGTATCTTCCACGTCTTGAGCCAATAGCACTTGCCCTTGCTGGAAAGGAAGAGGATGAAGTCGTGCGTCGAGGCGACGAAGAGGTTGACGACGTAGTCCGCCTCCTTCGTCTCCATGCCGATGCGGCCCTTCCCTCCGCGCCTCTGCTGGCGGTAGGTGTCAACGGTGAGGCGCTTGATGTAGCCCGTGTTGGTGATTGTGACGATGACCTCTTCCTTTGGGATGAGGTCCTCGATGTCCATCTCCTCGGCGTCGATTTGAATCTCCGACCGGCGCTCGTCCCCGTACTTGTCCTTGAGTTCGAAAAGCTCCTGCTTGATGATGTTGCGAATCTTCTCGCGGGAGGCGACAATCGAATGGAGCTCCTCGATCTTCTTCTTGAGAGCGCTCTGTTCGTCGCGAAGCGACTTGACCTCCAAGCCCGTCAGTTTCTGCAAGCGCAGTTCGAGTATCGCCTTCGACTGCTCCTCGCTCAGCAAGAACCGGTTCATCAGACCAGACCTTGCCTCGTCGGCGTCCCTCGAGCGTCTGATCAGCCTGACCACCTCGTCCAGGTGATCCACCGCGGTGATGAGCCCCTCGACTATGTGCTCTCTCTGCTGGGCCTTCGTGAGGTCGAACTGCGTCCTTCGCCTCACGACCTGCTCTCTGTAATCGACGTACGACTGGAGAGTCTCACGCAGAGTCAGGACCTTCGGCTCGCCGTTCACGAGGGCGAGGTTGATGACTCCGAAGGTCGCCTCCATCTGCGTCCTCGCGTAGAGCTGGTTCAGCACGACATCCTCTATCGCGTCCTTCCTGAGTTCGAGGACGACTCGCATGCCTGACCTGTCGCTCTCGTCCCTGAGGTCCGTGACGCCATCGAGCTTCTTCTCCTTCGCGAGGAGGGCGATGCTCTCCACGAGCGCCGCCTTGTTGACCATGTAAGGAATCTCCGTTATGACGATGCGGGCCCTGTCCCGCCCTGCCTCCTCGAAGTGCGCCTTCGCCCTGAGGCAGATGAGGCCACGTCCGAAACGGTACGCCTCGTTCACGCCCTGGATGCCGTAGATGATGCCGCCTGTCGGGAAGTCGGGGCCCTTGATCGGCCCCGTCTCGGGATTGAACAGGTCCTCTATCTGAGCCTCCGGGTTTTCGATGAGGGCGACGAGGGCGTCGACGACCTCGGCAAGGTTATGCGGAGGGATGTTTGTGGCCATTCCAACCGCGATTCCGCTCGAGCCATTCACAAGCAGATTGGGGAACTTGGCGGGGAGGATCGTCGGCTCCTTGAGTGTCCCGTCGAAGTTGTCCACCCAGTCGACGGTGTCTTTCTCGATGTCTTGGAGCAATTCCTCCGAGGTGCGCGACAAGCGGCACTCGGTGTACCTCATCGCGGCGGGAGGGTCGCCGTCAACGCTCCCGAAGTTGCCCTGACCATCGACGAGGAGGCTGCGCATCGAGAAGTCCTGGGCCAGGCGGACGAGTGCATCGTACACCGCCATGTCCCCGTGCGGGTGATATTTTCCGATTATTTCTCCAACCACCCTCGCACACTTCTTATGCTGCGTCCCCGCGCCCATGCTTAGGTCATTCATGGCGTAGAGGATCCTCCGCTGCACGGGCTTCAATCCGTCCCTCAAGTCCGGCAGCGCCCTGCCGACAATCACGCTCATCGCGTAGTCGATGTAGGAGCGCTTCATCTCCTCCTCGATCGGCTGCGCGACGACTCGCTTGTGCGTTGCCTGCTCCGTCCCGTCCGGCAAGTTCAGACCTCTAGATGTCCAAGTTGATTACTTCCTTCGCGTGTTCCTGTATGTAGTTCCTGCGCGGCTCGACCGCGTCTCCCATGAGTATCGAGAACAGCCTGTCCGCCTCGGCGGCGTCCCCGATCGTGACCTGCTTGAGCATCCTCCTGTCGGGGTCCATCGTCGTCTCCCAGAGCTCCTGCGGGTTCATCTCCCCCAAGCCTTTGTACCTCTGAATCGTTGGGTTGCCGCCGAACCGGGCCGCTACTTCGTCCCTTTCCCTCTCAGTGTACGCATAATGCTCTTCCTTACCCTTGCGCATCTTGTACAGAGGGGGCTGCGCGATGTAGATGTAGCCTTGGTTGATGAGCCCCACCATGTAGCGGAAGAAGAGAGTGAGGAGCAGAGTCCTGATGTGCTGCCCGTCCACGTCCGCGTCCGCCATGATGATCACGCGGTGGTAGCGGGTCTTGGCCACGTTGAAGTCGACGTCGATGCCTGCGCCGATTGCGGTGACGAGCACCCTGATCTCCTCGTTCTTGAGTATCTGGTCCATCCTCGCCTTCTCGACGTTCAGTATCTTGCCGCGCAACGGGAGGATAGCCTGGAATTCCCTGTTCCTGCCGAGCTTTGCGGAGCCCCCTGCGCTCGGACCTTCGACGATGTACAGCTCGCTCTTGGCGGGGTCGCGCTCCTGGCAGTCTGCCAGCTTGCCGGGAAGGTTGAAGCCGTTGAGCAGACCTTTCCTCCTGGTGAGCTCGCGCGCCTTCCTCGCGGCCTCGCGCGCCTGGGCCGCCAGTATCGCCTTGGACAGGCATATCTCCGCTTCCTTCGGGTTCTCCATGAGACGCTCGCTCAGCTTCTCATAGACGATCGAGTCGACCGCGCCTTTGACCTCGCTGTTCCCCAGCTTGGTCTTCGTCTGCCCCTCGAACTGTGGTTCGGGTATCTTGATGCTCAGGATCGCCGTCAGACCTTCTCGGACGTCGTCGCCCTCGAGCGCGTCGTCGCGCTCCTTGAGGAACTTCATCTTCCTCGCGTGGTTGTTCATCGCTCGGACGAGCGCAGACTTGAACCCGATGAGATGAGTCCCGCCCTCGGCGGTGTTGATGTTGTTGACGTAGGTGTGTATGTTCTCCGTGTAGCCGTCGGTGTACTGCATCGCGACCTCGACCTGAGTCCGGTCGGTCTCCTTTGAGAAGTAGATCGGATCCGGATGCAGCGGCGTCTTGCCCCTGTTGATGTACTTCACGAACTCGATTAGACCGCCGTCGTACTGGAAGACCTCCATGCGGCCGTCCTTCTCGCGCTGGAACGATATCTTGACGCCCGCGTTGAGGAAGGCGAACTCCCTGAGCCTCGAGGAGAGAGTGTCGTAGTCGAACTCCGTCGTCTCGAATATCTCCTTGTCCGGTTTGAACCGGATGCAAGTTCCGGTGCCCTGCGCCTCCCCTACGACCCTGAGCTTGTCGACGACGATCCCGCGCACGCATCGCTGCAGGTACTCCTTCCCGCCGCGCTTCACGCGCGCCTCGAGCCATTCGGAGAGGGAGTTGACGACCGACAGGCCGACGCCGTGCAGCCCGCCGGACACGCGGTAGACCTTGTGCTCGAACTTGCCACCGGAGTGCATCGTCGTCATGACGATCTCGACGCCGGGCTTGCCGTACTTCGGGTGAATTTCGACGGGGATCCCGCGGCCGTCGTCCGCTATGCTCACGCTGCCATCGGTATGAAGCACGACCTCGATGTTCTTGCAGAAGCCCGCCATGGCCTCGTCGATGCTGTTGTCCACGACCTCGTATACGAGGTGGTGCAGGCCCCTCTCGTCGATGCTGCCTATGTACATCGCAGGGCGCTTGCGGACAGCCTGCAGGCCTTCCAGAATCTGTATCTGCTGTACGTCGTAGGGGGTGTCTTCCGACATCTAGTTCGTGGCCTCTTTAATTGCAATCTGAGAGTCTTGCGGACCCATCCCGTCTGTCATTTTCCATAAGACCCCTTAGAATATAAAGGTTTTCGACCGTTCGTATATGGAGAAAAGGATGCATCGGAGGAGGGGCAAAAAGGGGGGTGGTTATTTATATACTCAGGAGCCTCACGGAACGCCTGTTTTCAAGACCGATAACGTCCCGTGTCAGAGTCCCGTGGCATGTCTCATTTCAATTTCCAACGGACGCCCTCTTTCGCGTCCTCAAGCGTCACGCCGATCTCTTTCAGCTTGTCCCGAATGAGGTCAGAGACGGCGAAGTCCTTGCGCTTCCGCGCCTCCTCCCTGATTTGCACGAGGATGTCGAGAAGAGCGTCAGTCGGGACGAGCCCTTGCCTTCTGACCTTCTGGAACAGGCCGAGCACGTCGCCGAAGATGTCAATTTGCCCGAGGCAGCGCTGAGCGGCGGTCTTGCTCACACCAGCCTCGAAGCTCCTGTTGATCTGGGAGGCGAGGGCGAAGATGACTGCGATCGCCTCGCGGGTGTTGAAATCGTCGTCCATCGCCTCCTCGAACTTCGTTTTCGCGGCGGTGACCGCCGTGTCGAGCACGGCGTCAGCGGTCATCGGGCCGTCGGACCCTCTCTTCGCTGACTGACTCAGCAACTGGTAGGTGTCGAGGAGCCTCTGATAGCTCCTCTTCGCCTCTTCCATGCCCTCGAGGCTGAAGTCAATCGGACTGCGGTAGTGCGCGTTCAGGAAGAAGAACCGCAAGACTTCGCCGTCGAATAGTTTGAGCGCGTCGGGGACTGCCCAGAAGTTGCCAAGCGACTTGTGCATCTCCTCCCCGCCGATCATGAGCATTCCACCGTGCATCCAGTATCGGACAAAGGGCTTCACGCCGGTGAGCGCCTCGGCCTGGGCGATCTCCGCCTCGTGGTGGGGGAACATGAGCTCGGTCGCGCCGCCATGTATGTCGTACTGCGGCCCGAAGATGCTCACCGTGATTGCTGTGTCCTCGATGTGCCAGCCCGGCCTGCCCTTCCCCCAGGGAGAGTCCCACGCTGGCTCGCCAGGCTTCTGGCTCTTCCAGAGGGCGAAGTCTGCGGGGCTGCGCTTCCTCTTGTCGACCTCGACGCGTGCACCTGGCCTCAGCTCTTCCACGATCATGCCGGAGAGCTTGCCCCAGCCGTCGAACTTGGTCACGTCATAGAAGACGTCTCCGTCGACTGCATACGCGATGCCCTTCTTGACGAGGCCCTTGATCTGCTCGATGATCTCGGGGATGTAGTCCGTTGCCCATGCGAAATGGTTCACCGCCGTGACATTGAGGGCTTCCATCACTGCCATGTACTCGGTGATGAACTCCGCGACAAGGTCCCGCCAGTCCCGACCCGAGTCGAGCATCCTCGCGATGAGGCGGTCCTCGACGTCGGTGACGTTCTGCACGTAGAAGACGCGGTACCCTTTGTGCCTCAGATACCGGGCGACCATGTCGAAGGTGACGTAGGTCTTCGCGTGACCCATGTGCACGTGGTCGTACGGCGTGATGCCGCAGACGAACATGTTGACCCGCCGGCCATGCATCGTGACGAAATCCTCTTTCTTGCGTGTCAGGGTGTTGTAGACCTTCAGAGGCATCTTGGCGGTCGAATGATGGCGGGCTGTATAAAACTTCGCGGCGGGAGTCTCCTCATTCTTGCCGGACTTGGATCGCGCGGATGCAGGGCGGATGACTCTGAGACCAAGGCCCGCCAAAATTCGTGTTGGTTAGGACTCTCATGGTTCTTGGCAGACTCCCGCCAATCCGGATCGTCCAGAATGGCGCCAGTGTCAGGTTCCATGGTCGCGTTCTGTTCTCCAAGATATGACTTTCGAGTGGATGTATCAGTCGCGTGGATACATCCGTTGCTGGCAGTAATGCCAACCTCCGTCCATGATCACACCGTGAGGCAACAGGGAGTCAGGAGGCATCGAACGATAACGGCTTCTGCAGTCTCTCTGGGGGTGATACAGGGTCATGACAGTCACTGACGCACAGGCTCTAGCCATAGCCAAGCGGGTCATCGAGATGCTCAAGGCGCTACGTGTCGTCCTCAAGAAGGCGGGACTCGATGTGGACTTGATGGTGTCAACTCTGACCACCCTTCTCGAGGTGGCAGCCGCCACGGAGGCCAGCCAAGAAGCCATGAAGAGGCAGACAAAGGCGACCACGGACTCCTGGCTTAAAATCAAGAAGCAGATGTACACCACGGCGTCCGGCTACCTCGACATGGCAATCGCGGCGGTCGGCAAGGACACCTCGGAGGCGAAGAATCTCAGGATGGTCCGGAGCCGCGTGAACAGGCCGGACAAGGACGAGGAGCCTGTCTCGACCCCGACGGGCTAGGCGGGGGCGATCACAGGATATTTACCACCAAGGGTCCCCTCGCGGGGACCCACCTTTGCTTTTTTTCATGGCGGTTCTCGACTGTGTTCTGCTGCGGGTCAAGGCCGGCAGGAAGACGCTGGTCGGAATCCCCGCTCGCTTTCTCTCCATGTCCGTGGAGAATCGGGACTTTGAGGTGGAATAGATCCGCAAGTGGAACATATCCCTCCGCATGAGGAGCTATTTGCAGCATCATCGGAGCAACCCCCTCCGGTCGTGGAGGATATTTCCCCGCATGCGGTGCGGGATGCCCCGCAAATGGAGTATCTTCTTCCGGATGCGGAGGATGTCCACCCGAGTGCGGGGCAAAGTGTTCCGCGCCCAGAGGATGATGCCACGCATGTGGAGAGTGCCGCTCCGGACAAAGGGAGGGTCCACCCCGATGTGGAGCGGTTCGATCCATTCCCGGGCGAGATTGCTCCACGAGTGGAGCACCAAGATTCCACTGCCGACGCCAAATGGCTGACCACAATCATCATGATGCGCTCCTTGCGCAGAGACTTTATCAACCGCTTTTGTGATGCGCACCACGAGGTCAGGACATGAGAGGGGTAGGTCGAAGATGCTTGGTTCGTCTGGCTGCCTCGGCAATCTGCATGATGTTGTTCGTTGCTCTCCCGCACGGGGCGAGAGCGGAACCTGAAGGAATCGACGAGAACCTCTCTGCCGTCGTTTTTTCTTCAAAGGACATCTCTCGGTCGATGCCCGCCGACTTCTTCATCGAGAATGCGGGGCAACTGAGTGATCAGGAAGTCCGCTTCTACACGACGTCAAGTGACATGCAGATGGGGTTCGCGGAGAGTGCAGTGCTGATCAAGATCGTTGAGCGCACGCCTGCATTGGCAGCTGCGCCGCCGACAGACCTTGAGCTCATGCACTCACAACCGCCAAGACTGGAACCATCGCGGGGAGTCCTCCTTCGACTCGGCTTCGAAGGAGCCAACAAGGTTGCTCCGCAGGGCAGTAACCAGTTGCCCCATCAGACCAACTTCTTCATCGGCAACGATCCGACAAGGTGGCACACGGACGTGAAGAGCTTCCGCGAGGTCGTGTACGAAGGATTGTACGACGGGATCGACCTGGTCTATCGCGCGGCAGACGCGGGAGTGAAGTATGACTTCGTCGTGGAGCCCGATGCCGATCCCGCCCGCATCCGGATGTCTTACGAGGGGATCGAGTCTTTGGACGTGAACACAGATAGCATTGTCCTCCGCACACTAGTTGGGGATGTGCGTGATGGTGGACTTGTCGCCATCGCGGGAGGCGAGCCCGTGCGCTGTGAGTTCACCCGTGCGGGAATCCGAGCCGCCGGGTTCGATTGCGAGGGATGGAATCGTGCGAGTCCGCTCGTCATCGACCCCCTCCTCTGGGCCACCTACCTGGGCGGGGATGACGTTGATTTCATCAGGGCCATCACCCTCGATGCCTCTGGCACGATAATCGTGACCGGAGTCACCCTGTCCTCCAATTTCCCCGCCACTCCAGGAGCCTACGATGTCACATTCAACGGCATCGACGATGCCTTCGTTGCGGAGCTCAGCGCCGACGGATCCTCCCTCCTCTGGGCCAC
>JAFNFQ010000048.1 GCA_017885655.1 Methanobacteriota archaeon
GCGCCTGATGGGCAGGCTGCCACGCAGACACCACAGCCCTTGCACATGACATCCTTCACGCGCGAGACATTCTTCTCCGCGTCGTACTCGATTGCGAAGTACGGGCAGAGGCCGACGCATATCTGGCATCCGGAGCAGAGTTCCTCGTTGGTCACCGCCGCATAGGGCTCGATCTCCACCACGCCCCTGTGGACGAGCGCGAGGGCCTCCGACGCTGCCGCACCCGCTTGGGCGACAGTGTCAGGGATGTCCTTCGGACCCTGGCACGCGCCGGCGATGTAGATGCCGTCGGTGGTGGTGGATACAGGGGCGAGCTTCGGGTGCAGCTCGATGAAGAACCCATCCTTGCCGCACGACAGGTTGAGCATTCGCCTGAGCTCCTGCGCATCGTTCTGCGGCTCAAGGCCAACAGACAGTATGACCATGTCCACAGGTATGCGCCGGACGTAGCCAGCGAGGGTGTCCTCGACCCTGACTATGAGCTTCCCCTTCTCCCCCTTCGAGAGAGGGGCGGTTGTCAGCTCCGCGACTCTTCCCCTGACGAACCGCACACCTTCTTCGAGGAGCTTCTTGTAGAACTCCTCGTAGCCTTTGCCGGCAGTGCGCATGTCGATGTAGAAGTTGTACACCTCCGCACCTGTTCTCTCCTTCATAAGGTGTGCGAGTTTGAGGGAGTACATGCAGCAGACTTTGGAGCAGTAGACGTTCGTGTTCTCGTCACGGGAACCGATGCAGTGGATTATGCCTACGGTCTTGGGCATCGTGCCATCCTGAAGGCGCGGGGTTCCTTCGGTCGGTCCAGTTGGGGACAACAACCTCTCCATTTCCAGCGCCGTGAAGACGTTGGGCAGCACACCGTAGCCGAATTGCGGCTTCCTCCTCGGATCGAATGTCTTGAAGCCTGTCGACACGATGATCGAGCCGACTTTCAGGCTCACCCGCTCTGGCTTCTGCTTGAAGTCTATCGCGTCCTTCTCGCATGCGTCGGCGCAAGTCTGCTTGCACTTTCCGAGCTTCAGGTAGAGGCAATCGTCCGGGTCTATGAGCACCTTGGTTGGCACCGCCTGCGGGAAGGGGATGTAGATGGGCTTCCTCTTCGCCAGTCCGAGATCGAATTCGTTGGGGAACCTGGCATCCTTGTAGACGCAAGCCTCGATGCATTTGAGGCAGCCTATGCACAGGTCCTCATTCACGTACCGGGGCTTCCTCTCGACCGTGACATCGAAATTCCCGACGTATCCCTCGATGCCGACGACCTCCGAGTAGCTGTAGAGGGTGATATTGGGATGCACCCTCAGCGTGGTCATTTTCGGCGTGAGGATGCAGGCGGAGCAGTCGAGCGTGGGGAACGTCTTATCGAACTTGGCCATGTTCCCGCCAATCGAGGGTTCTCTTTCCACCAGATGCACTTTGGTGCCTGCGTTCGCAAGGGCCAAGGAGGCATGGATGCCCGCAATGCCGCCGCCGATCACGAGGATGCCGGGCGCAACCGGCTTCGTCTTCGGCTCCAAGGGCTCTTGGAGGGTGACGCGCATCACGCCAGCCCTCACCAAAGTCTTCGCCTTCTCTGTCGCTCTCTTCTTGTCGGCGGTCACCCAGGACACGGCCTCTCTGATGTTGACCATGTGAAACAGGAACGGATTCAACCCTGCCGTGGAGACGGTCGTCCTGAAGGTCCTCTCGTGGAGGGTCGGCGTGCACGATGCAACCACGACCCTGTTCAATTTCAGTTCCTTGATGTCCTTCTTGATGATGTCTTGGCCAGGGTCGGAGCACATGTATTTGTACTCCTTGGCAGCAACGACGTTGTCGAGGGTCGCCGCATACTGAACGACCGAAGGGACATCGACCACTCCAAGTATGTTAAGGCCGCAATCGCAGACATAGACGCCTATCCGGGTTTTCTCGTCGGTCATGCAGTCACTCCCGCGATGGCGGGCTTCCGGAGGAGCCGGTTCATTCCGACCTCCTCCTCGCTCAGCCCCATCGCGAGCCCGAGCATCTGCGTGAAATACATCACAGGGACACCGAGGTCTTTCCCAGTGGACTTCCTCAGCTTGTCCTGATAGCACTCGAGGTTGTAATGGCACAGCGGGCATGTCGTCACAATGACGTCAGCCTGTGCGCTCTTCGCTGCCTCAAGGAGTATCTCGGCAAGCCTCAAGCCAACGGTCTGCACCCCGGAGGTGAGCATGCCGCCGCAGCACCGTCCTTTGTACGGATAGTCGACGGGTGTTGCTCCCGCGAGACTGATCATCTCCTCAAGCACCGTTGGCGCGTAAGGGTCGCTGACTGCTTTGTAGGGCCTGAGGATGGCGCAGCCGTAATAGGGCACGACTCTCAGGTTCTTGAGCGGCTTGGTGACGAGCTTCTTGAGCTCTTTCGCGCCGATGTCGGTCATCAGAACCTCGAGGGGGTGCCTGACATTCGAACGTCCCGTGTACCTGAGACTCGCCTGCCCCAGAGCACCCACGACCTTTGCGCGAAGTTCCGGATACTGCTCCAGCATCGCCTTCGCCTTCGTCAGGCTGAGGTAACATCCGCTGCATGGCGCAATGATGTCTTGGCCGTCACTCCTCTCGGCGATTGCGAGGTTTCTCGCAGCAAGGGCGATTGCCATGTTCGCGTCGACGGACATGTATGCTGTCGCCCCGCAGCAGTTCCAATCGGCTATCTCTGTCAACTTGACGCCAAGCTTGCTGAAGGCGGAGAGGAGCGACTGCTCGTACGGCCCCCCGACGCCCTTCAGGCTGCAGCCAGGATAATAGAGGTATTCCCTCATGCAGTCACCTCCTGGTGGTGCCCCGTCGGGACGACAGACGGCTTGGCGGGGAGGGTCACTCGCGGACCGGTCTCCATTGCCTCGAGGATCGTCCTGAGCTCGTCGATGTTCGTCATGCGCTCCGTGTGGAACAGCTTCAACCTGTCATGCCTCATGAGCTTCCAAGCCAAGGGGACCATCGAAAGCAGGTTCCCGATGCCCGACTTGCGGGCGACCTTGATGCCCATCTTGCTCTCTGTCAGCCTCCCGTTCTTCCTGACCATCTTCACGAATTCCTCCTCGATGTCAGGGATGACGAAGCGCCGGTAGGACTTCTCCTGCATGGCCATGCGCTTCACGACGAACATGATGTCGGTGATCTTGATCTTGGCAGGACAATCCACAGTGCAGGAGTAGCACGATGTGCATATCCAAGGCGAGATTGAGCTGAGTACCTCGTCCTTAAAACCCGCACGGATTAAACCGATGATGCGGCGAGGCGTTTTGTCCATGTAAATCGAGACAGGGCATATCGCCGAGCAGGTTCCGCATTGGATGCAATCCCATATCCCCTCGCCACCGGGCTCGGAGGCGATCCTCTCAGCGAATTGCTGATCAAGCTCCTCTTCGTACTTGATTGTTCGAGCGAGATCCAAGTTATGAGTCCCCCTTCGAAACGCTCTGCTTCGAGGGGAGAGAGCAAGGGAGTGAAAACCGAATCCCTCTTACTCAATATAGTCACCCAGTCGTTGGAGGACTGGCTATATATAGATGTTATATTGGGCCTTTCATGAATAGCAATAGATATTTTCACGCGGAAATCGAGAGCATACGAGTATAGTTTTCTGTATAATCTTCCGGGCATGCGCTGTGACGCGCACGTGCCAGTCCGAGTGTTCGTTGGGTATAGTCGTGAATCGCAGAGCCGAAGAGCCGCAGGATGGCATGTCGCGGCGCACCTGTTCACATGGAGTCCGCATCGCCTGTCCGCGCCACACTCACCTGACGATCATCGGCGGTGAATGCCAAGAGAACATAGCCGGCGCGCCGCGAGCGGTCGAAACCGCCGAGTCTCTACAATGAATGATGTATATTCTCAGGCTTCCGATATAAATGCTAACTATTTAGTAGAATGAACTTGTCGCAAACTTGCTTTCCAAGAGATCGGATAGGGTAAGGAGGCTAGCAACTTGGCACTCACGGAAATAGACCTGGTTTTGAACGTCGTCGCGGTCCTGGGCACGATCGGCTTCGGTGCCTACGCGGTGCAGCAGAAAGACCTCATGCGCGCGGTCTTCTCCTTCGCGGTGTCGAGCGCGTTCCTCGCGATGCTCTTCTTCCTCCTTGCCTCGCCCTTTGCGGGAGTGCTCGAGCTCACTGTCGGCGCCGGTCTAATCCTCGTGCTGTTCCTGGTCGCGTTGACGCTCTCCATGGGGGTCGAGGGCGAGAGCCCGGAGGGTGGTGAGTCATGAGCAGCAGCAAGACCGCAGCCGCCGTGATTCTTTCAGTCCTGGTCGTGATCCTCATACTCTCACTCCTGCTCAAGGCGTCATTCCACGAGCCCGCCAATGCCCCGGACGGCGCCAGCCCTGGCAGCGTGCTTTGGGAATCGCGCGATTTCGAGACGATTCTCCAAGGTCTCTTGATCCTTGGCGGGGTGGTCGCAATCCTGATGCTGCTCAGGTCATCGAAAGCGGAGGCGCAGAGATGACGACACCGGGTGACCTGATCGTGGCGGTAGATTTCACCGCAATAGCCTCGCTCTTTGGCCTCGGGCTGTTCTGCATCATCTCCAAGACGAATCTAATCAAGATGGTCATCGGAATTGAGCTCATGGGGAAGGCAGTGACTTTGAGTTTCATCCTCGGCGGCTTCCTCAACGGAAACGTCGGTCTGTCCCAAGGAGTCGTCTTCACAATCATCGCGATCGAGGCGGTCGTTGCGGCGGTCGCCCTCGCCCTTGCCATCATCGGGAGAGGCGCGTTCAACACGCTTGACGTTGAGAAGATAAGTGAGATCGCAACGAAGGAGGCGAGAAGGGAATGATCGACCCGACAATCTTCCTCCTCGCGACGGTCCTGACGCCCTTCGTCGGGCTCATCGCGATAATGTCCCTCTCGAAATGGCCGAACGCGCGTGAGGGCGCAAGCATTGCCACCGCCGTCCTGACGTTCGCGTTCGCGGCAATCATGCTCCCCGAGGTGTTCGCCGGCAACACGGTGAACATCACCGCCGCCGAAATCCTGCCCGGACTCAAGATCGCGTTCTGGGCCGAGCCCTTCGGGGTATTATTCGCCACGCTCGCATCATTCCTTTGGATATTCACCACGGTTTATTCGATTGGCTACATGCGCGCGCTCAAGGAACACGCCCAGACCAGGTACTACTCGTGCTTCGCGATAGTCATCGGGGCGACGATGGGGATTGCGCTGTCCTCTAACCTGTTCAGCTTATTCATTTTCTATGAGATATTGACGATAGCCACCTACCCGCTCGTCGCCCACAAGGAGACGGAGGAGGCGTTCAAGGCCGGGCGGAAGTACCTGATATTCACGCTCACCGGCGGGCTCGCGATATTGGCCGGGCTGGTCCTGATGTATGTCACATCGGGCACGGTCGACTTCATGGCGGGTGGCCAGACCAAGCTCATCCCCTTGTCGGCCGACATCATCAAACCGATGTTCGTGTTGCTGATTGCAGGCTTCGGCGTCAAGGCCACCCTGATGCCGTTGCACTCCTGGCTGCCGACCGCGATGATAGCGCCGACGCCGGTCAGCGGCCTGCTGCACGCGGTGGCGGTGGTGAAGGCTGGCGTCTTCGGCCTGCTGAGGGTCGTGTACTTCGTCTTCGGTCCCGCCCTGCTGGCGACGTACGGGCTGCAAATCATGCTGATTGTGATGGCGATCATCACGATCATAGTCGCCTCGCTAATCGCGCTCGTCAAGGATGACATCAAGGCGCGGCTGGCCTACTCGACGATCAGCCAGCTATCGTACATCGTCCTTGGCGCTGCGCTGCTCACGCCGGCGGGTCTCACCGGCAGCCTGTTCCAGATAGCTGCCCACGCGTTCGCAAAGCTGACCATGTTCTTCGTCGCGGGAGCGATCCTCGTCACTTCGGGCAAGACGAAGATCTCGCAGCTGGATGGCATCGCGAAGAAGATGCCTATCTCCGTGGCCATGTTCACGATCGCGGCGATCGGAATGGTAGGTCTCCCGCCACTGGCGGGCTTCGGCGCGAAATGGTACATCGCGGCGGGCGTCACCGGTGCGCCGGGGCTGGGCGACTGGGCTCAGGCAGCACTCCTGCTGTCCCTCGTCGCATCCTCAGTGCTCAATGCCGCTTACTTCTTCCCGATAGTTTTCAGGGCGTACTTCGGCAAGACAGATGAGGACATCAAGGAAGCCAACTGGAAGCTCACGCTCCCGTTGACGGTCACCGCCATCGGCGCGATAGCGATCGGCATGTGGACCGCCATGCCCTCAGGTTGGTTCAACCTCTCGATTCTGGGGCGGGAGGGCATATTCGGGACGGTCCTGCCCGCGTTCCCGATCCATGGCATCTCCTATGTCCCGCCATTCCTCATCTTCCTCATCGGCGCGCCGCTGATATTCTTCCTCAAGGGCAAGGCGCGCAAGATCGGCCTCATCGTGATAGCGGGCCTGGCCCTGCTCGACGTATTCCTGATGCCGACGTTCCTGACGACGCCGTTCCAGGGATGGTCGCTCGACATCATGGGATTCCAGCTCACGTTCCTGAACGTCGATTCGCTGTCGCTGTTCACGGGCTACATCTTCGTCATCATCACGTTCCTGGCGACAATCTACCTGACCGCTTTCGACGTGAAGCACATGGAGCTGTTCGCGCTGCTCTACGCGGGCACCTCCATGGGTGCCGTGTTTGCGGGCGACTTCCTCACGCTGCTGATTTTCTGGGAGGCGATGGCGCTCACCTCAACCGCCCTCGTCGTGGTATATGGCGGGGACGCTGTGAAGGCGGGCTTCAGGTACCTGCTCTTCCACGTTTTCGGCGGGAGCATGTTCCTGGCGGGAATTGCGATGAATTACATCGTCACCGGCGGGAGCCTTGCGCTCGGACCGATGGCATACGGATATGCGTTCGCCTTTGCGTTCATCGGGATCGCGGTGAACCTGGCGATGGTGCCCTTCCACACATGGCTGCCAGACACCTATCCGAGACCGCATGTTGCGGCTTCCGTGTTCCTGAGCGTCTACACGACCAAGGCGGCCGTGTACGCGCTCGTCAGGGTGATGCCGCCGATCGACATCGGCGCGGCGACTCCCTACATGGCGATAATCGCCTACATGGGCGGTATCATGGCGGTGTATGGCGTGTCCCTGGCCGTCGTCCAGACGAATATGCGCAAGCTGCTTTCCTATCATATCGTTAGCCAGGTTGGCTACATGGTCGCCGGAGTCGGAATGGCGTTCCCGATGGCGGTCAATGGCGGCATGGCCCATGTCTTCAACCATATCCTCTACAAGGCCCTGCTCTTCATGACGGTCGGAGCGGTCATTTACAGGACGCAGCAGGAGGACATGTCGAAGCTCGGCGGGCTCTGGAAGGTCATGCCCGTCACCGCCATAGCGTTCTGGATTGCGGCGTTCTCGATTTCCGGCGTCCCGCTATTCAACGGCTTCGTCAGCAAGGGCATGGTCATCACTTCGGCGGCCGAAGGCGGCGCGGAGCTGTTCTGGCTGAGGGTACTGCTCGAGATTGCCTCGTTCGGAACGTTCCTCTCCTTCCTCAAGATGGGCTGGTTCGTGTTCATGAAGAAGAACGTGAACGGGCTTGAGGTGAAGACGCAGGGCGACGCTCCCCTGCCGATGAAGGTGGCGATGGTCGGCACGGCGATCCTCTGCGTCGCGATCGGCGTCTACCCGGCGCCGCTGTTCAACATACTGCCCGTGCCGATGCACGGCGAGGAATACGTCCCGTACGCCTTGGAGCATGTCCTCGAGACCCTGCTGATACTCGGCGCCGCTGCGCTGTTCTTCTTCACGATTGGAGTGAGGATTCTGAAGCCGAAATCCGCGCATGAGATCGCGGACATCGACGAGGTCTACAAGGCGGGAGGGAAGGCGGTCAATGTCGGATCCGCGGGCATCTCCGGCGGGTTCGGCTATTTCTATCAAGGCGCGTCTGCGGTCGGCAACTGGCTCGTCAATCTCGGTCGTAGGTCGACCACCGCCGAGACCAGGGACGTTAACTGGAACCTTGTGGCCTTCGCACTCCTGATCGTGCTCTGCGTCGAGGCCATCCTGTTGGGGGTGAGCTGATGGACGGTCTGATGGCGGCGGCGATGGTCTCTCCGATGATCCTCGCCATAGGCGGCATCGCGTGCTTCGGCTTCGCGAACCTGGCGAAGGGCAAGATGAGGGCGTGGACAGGGACGCTTGCCGCGATCTTCTTCGTGGCCACATTCGGCGTATTCGTCGCTCTCGCGGTCAGGGGTTTCGACGCAAATGCGGAAGTCCCGTTCGCCGTCCTGGCTCCGAGCGACCTCGGCATCCTGATGGGCCTCCTGGTCACGGGTCTGGGCGCCGTTGCAAGCATCTACTCGCAGGGCGCGCTGGATCCGGAGGGGCCGGTGGGCTACTACTATCCCCTCCTGATGTTCGCGCTGGCGGGAACCGTCGCGATTGGATTCGCGGTGGACCTCTTCACGATGTTCGTCATGGTGGAGCTGTCCGCCATCCCGTCGTATGCTCTCGTTGCCTACAACTACCGCAAAAGGCGGGCCGCCATGGCGGCCGCGATCAAGTACCTGATCCAGGGTGTCGCCGGGACGCTCACCGCTCTGCTCGGAATCTCCCTCCTGTATGTGGCCACGGGCAGCCTGAACGTGGATGTCATTTGGAGAGTGTTCACAGGCCCGGATCTGCTATTGTCTCTCGCGGGGATCTTGGTCATCGTCGGGTACGGCGTGAAGATCGCATTGGTCCCTCTGCACACGTGGTTGCCGGATGCCTATTACGAGGCGCCGATGGGCGTGACTGCGATCATGGCGGGGGCCACGAAGGCGGGCGCGCTGGTAGCCTTATTCAGGGCAGTCGCGGCGCTGCCATTCGTCAGTGTCAGCGTGGCCCAGGCCGGCCTGATTGTCAGCATTCTCGCAATCGCGACGATGACCGTCGGTAACATCATCGCGCTCGGCCAGAAGGACCTGAGGAGGATGCTCGCCTACTCAAGCATCGCGCAGATGGGCTACATCCTGCTGGGGTTCGGAGTCGGCTTGCACTATGGGATCTCGATTGGGTTGGCGGCGGGGCTGTTCTACCTCACCATCTACGGCATAATGAAAGGAGGCGCATTCCTCTGCGCGGGGGCATTCGGCAGGGCGACGAACGGCGGCGTCACGTTCGAGCAGTTGAGAGGAGCAGGAGTGAGGAACCCTGTCGTGGGGATCTCCTTCCTTCTCTTCATCCTCGGTCTGATCGGGATTCCCGCCACGGCCGGTTTCCCGGGGAAGCTGATGCTCTTTCAGGCCGGGCTGGAGTCACAGGTTGTAACCAACACCTGGCTGAACTGGGGCACGTTGCTGTCGATCGCCCTTGCTCTGAACAGCGCACTGTCCTTGGGCTACTACGTGCCCGCGCTGAATTATCTCCTCTTCAAGCCGGGACACCACGGAGAACATGAGGAGAAGTCGAGGATTCCAATCGCCATGGTCGCCGCAATCGTCCCGTTGGCGGTGCTCACAGTGGTCTTCGGTCTGTACCCGCAGGCAGTGATGAACCTCACGAATCCGGCTTCCACATTCTTCAAACCAGGAGGAATGCCATGACCGATCTTCTGATGGGCATCGTGACTTCCCCGGTGCTGGTCTTCGCGCTGACCCTGCTCGTCGCTTGGGCCCTGTATTGGCTCGGCGGCAAGATGTCGCCGCGTTTCCTGGCCGAAGGCGGAAAGGCGAAAGCCTATACGGGCGGGGAGAATATTCCAGGCAAGAAACAGCGTGTATCATACCAGTTCTATCATCTGGCACTCATTTTCACGGTGCTCCACGTCACCACGCTGGTGGTGGCGACCGCGTTCCTCGCAGGAGCCGGGATAGCTGCAATATTCTACCTGCTTATTGGCACCACGGCGGTGGTCGTGGTCCTAGTGGGGTGGCAAAATGTTTGAAAACCTAGTCAAGTGGGCAAGGAAAAAGTCGCCTTGGATTCTGCTGTTCAACAGCGGCAGCTGCAACGGCTGCGACATCGAGGTGATTGCGGCTGTGACCCCGAGGTTCGACATCGAACGATTCGGCATACAGGTCAAGGGCAGCCCCCGCCACGCCGACGTGCTCGTCGTGACCGGACCTGTGACCCGCCAGCAAGCATCGAGGCTGAGGCGGATCTATGACCAGATGCCCGACCCGAAGTATGTCGTCGCGATGGGGAGCTGCGGCTCTACCGGCGGAGTGTTCAAGGGGCTCTACAACGTCTTGGAAGGCGTTGACAAGGTGCTACCCGTGGACGCCTACGTCGCCGGGTGCCCGCCGAGGCCGGACGAGATAATCGACGGCGTCATTGCTGTCTTGGGCATGTTCGAATCTGGCGATGGTCGCAAGAGGGCGAGGGGGAAGGATCCGATTCGCATCGAGAGGAAACCGCTTGCGGAGGTGACAACGTGACGGACGATAACCCCATGCTCGCGGTCGTCAAGCAGGACCTGGGTTCCAAGGCGGTCGAGGTAACGGCTCCCCGCCGGAAGCGCATGACAATCGCCGCCACTCCGGAGACCTACCGCGACGTCATCAAGTACTTGCAGGACAAGATGGACTGCTATCACCTCAGCGTCCTCCAGGGCGTGGACAACAGGACGAGCTTCGAGGTTGTCTACCACTTCTGGAGCGACCGCAACGGCATGTTCACAGTGAAGGTCGCGCTCCCGCACGACAAGCCTGCGATAGGTACGATAACGGACATCGTGCCCGCCGCAATACTGTACGAGCGCGAGGTTCACGACTTGTTCGGCATAGAGTTCCCTGGGCACCCGGACATGAGGCGACTGCTCCTCAACGACGAATGGCCCAAGGACGAACACCCGCTGAGGAAGGACTGGAAGATGGACGAGAAGAAATTCTATGGAGGCGTCAGGTCTTCGACCGGAGGTGAGAAAGCTGGCTGAGATGACGATTCCGATCGGACCGCAGCACCCCGCCCTGAAGGAGCCCGTGGGGTTCATGGTGAATGTCGAGGGTGAGAGGATCAAGTCGCTCGACCTCGACGTGAGCTACAATCACCGCGGCATCGAGAAAGGCGTGGAGCAGAGGGACTTCAACCAGTCGCTCTACCTCATCGAGCGCATCTGCGGCATTTGTTCTCACGCGCACGCGACGAACTTCGCGAAAGGCATCGAGGAGCTGATGAACCTGGAGATCCCGAAGAGGGCATCTTACATTCGCCTTATCGTCGGCGAGCTCGAGCGCATCCACAGTCACTATCTCTGGGTCGGCGTGGCTGGCCACGAGATCGGCTTCGACACGCTATTCATGTACACGTGGCGGGACCGAGAGCTGGTGCAGGACCTGCTCGAGATCATAAGCGGGAACCGCGTGAACTATGCAATCAATTGCCTCGGTGGCGTTAGGCGCGACCTGAATGAGAAGACGATCAAGCTTGCCTTGGACCACTTGAAGAAGCTCGGGGAGAGGGCGGCTTACTATACCCAGCTCGCGACAACTGAGGAAACAATGGTCGACCGGCTGTCGGGCGTGGGGAAACTTCCATATGAGAAAGCGAAGTCCTTGGGGTCCGTCGGTCCGACGGCAAGGGGCTCGGGCGTGGACAGCGACGTGAGGAGGGACGACCCCTACCTGGCATACGCCGAGGTGCCGTTCAAAGTCATCACTGCGAACAACTGCGATGTGCTCGGACGCACGATTGTTAGGGCGGGCGAGCTGGCGCAGTCGATTGAAATGACAAAGTGGGCGCTGGAGAACCTCCCGCCAGGAGAAATCAAGAAAGCCCCGCCAAGGTCCGCGCCGCCCGGCGAGGTCATCAGCAGATACGAGGCGCCGCGCGGGGAGCTGGTGCATTACATCAAGAGCAACAACACCGACAAGGCGGACAGGTTCGGAGTCAGGACGCCGACGATGGCGAACTGGCCGTCGGTGGTCGAGGGCTTGACCGGGCAGAACATAGCCGATATACCGATCGTGGTCGCCGCGATCGATCCATGCCTGAGCTGCACGTCGCGAACCACATTCGTGGACATCGACCGCCACAAGTCATGGGTCTGGAACTGGGACGAGCTGAGGAACTACAGCATCCGCTGGTACAAGGAGAACAAGGGCATCTATTGGGGTGACTGAGGTGGATGCCTGGCTGGTCTTCCTGTACGTCCTGGTCTTCCCAGGCATCTTCTTCCTACTGGGCTACAGCTTCTTCGCCGAGTGGTTCGACAGGAAGATGTACGCGAAGATGCAGAACAGGGTCGGTCCGCCGCTGGTCCAGCCGCTCGCCGACTTCATCAAGCTGCTGTCCAAGGAGGACATAATGCCGGAAGGGGTCGAGGCGAAGCCCTACAACTATCTGCCCCTGTTCGCGTTCGCCGCCGTTGCGACATCGTTCATCTACATCCCGACATTCATGTCTAGCAGTCCTGTCGGGTTCCAGGGCGACCTCCTCCTCGTGCTCTACATGCTGACGTTGCCGACGATAATCCTCTTCCTGGTCGGCTGGTACTCCCACAACACCTTCGCGACGATTGGCGCGTACAGGGCGGTGAGCCAGCTGTTCGTCTACGAAGTGCCGCTGTTCATAGCGGCCCTCGGCCCGGCGCTGTGGACCAAGAGCTGGTCGGTCAGCGACATCGTCTCCTGGCAGCAGGGCAACCCTTGGCTGTTCCTGATCCAACCGCTTGGATTCATCATCGCGATCATCTGCCTGCAGGCGAAGCTGGAGCGGATACCGTTCGACATACCTGAGGCCGAGACCGAGATTGTCGGCGGGCCTCTGGTCGAGTACTCCGGCAGGAAGCTCGCGCTCTTCCGCATAGCGACTGACATGCTCATGGTGACCGGCGCGTCGCTGATTGGGGCGCTGTACCTCGGGGGCCCCAGCGTCGGGTTCTCCCTTGATTCGCTGCCGTTCTGGGCGGCGGGCGTCATCGGCTTCGTCGCTTTCCTGCTCAAGACCCTCCTGATAATCTTCCTGCTCTCCTTCATCAGGGCTGCTTTCGCCCGCCTGAGGATCGACCAGATGACCAGCTTCGGCTGGAAATGGCTGGCATCTTTGGCGCTGTTTCAATTATTCCTCGTGATAGGTATGCGGATGGTGGTCCCTTGACGAAGCCAGGTGCGGCGTTCTCCGAGCTTTTGAGATCCCTGACGAAGAGGCGAGCGACGGTGCTCTACCCCTACGAGAAGGTCGACGTGCCAAGCGACTTCAGGGGAAAGATCGAGGTCAGGGACGACCTGTGCATCGGATGCTCGAAATGCGCCATCGCCTGCCCCGCCGACGCGATAGAGATGGCGGCGGAGAAGGGCGAGAAGAAGATCAGATACAGCGGCAAGGAAATCCCGAGGAAGAAGCACCCCGAGGTCAACCTCTTGAGCTGCATCAGGTGTGATGTGTGCGAGGAGGTCTGCCCGACCACTCCGAAGGCAATCTACATCACGGCCAAGTTCAGTGGCGCTTCGGACAAGAACGTCATACTGGTCGTCCCGACGGTGCCGTGAATGGCGGCCGAGAGCTTCGAAGAGGAGCTCAAGGCCCTCCTGAAGGGCGCGAAGAAGACCGTCGTCATGGCGGTGGGAGACGAGCTGGATCCTCGAGACTGCCTAGGGCACTTGGCAGGACGCAGGGTTTCCGCCCTGAACCTGAAGGGAGTAGAGGTGCTGCTCACCTCTCAGATGCCGGAGAACTTCACATCAGTCGTCAGGCGGATGAAACCCAGTCATGTCGTCCTCATCGATGCGGCTGAGATGGGCAGAAGTCCCGGTGATGTAGCCATCATAGACGCTGGGAAGATATCTGCCACCCGGGTCTCGACGCACGCTTTGCCACTTTCGGTGCTCATGGAATACCTGAAGAAGGAGCTGAATGTGAAGGTCGCTCTCATAGGAATCCAGCCGATATCCTCAGGAGAATACGGCGAGACCGAGCAGCCTCCCGCAGTCCAGAAGGGAATCGATAGAATCGCGAGCGGGATCAAGGCGGCGGCCGGCGGCCGAGTTCGGTGAAATTCAAGCCGCTGCGGTCAGGTCCGAGCTCGCGCTCAACTGCAAGGAATTCAAGAAGCAGCGGGCGGCGGGTCCATTACGCTAAGTGCAGATGTCGCCCCTCGATGTAGGTCGCCATGCGCTCGATTCCGGGCAGCGTCCTGATTTTGTGCATCATTATCTCGGCCAGATCCTCGGGACCCTTCCCTTTCACTGTCACCAGGTACTCGTACCCGTCGACGATGAAGTAGGTGTCCTTCACCTCCGGTATGTCGTATAGGCCGGAGAAGAACCTGCGCTCGGCGCCAGGCTCGACCGTGAGCAACGCATAGCCTCGAAGTTCGCCATTCTGCTGGTTCATCATGTCCAAGACTGCTCCGATTGATTCATTGTATGGGCGTGGGAGGGTAACTAATTTGTCAAAATACAGTGGGGTTTGCGGGACATCGGCAAATTACATGGCGTTCATCGCGCGGAAGGCCATTACATCCCAATCTATTCCCAGAGTCGAAATTAGTAATATGGATTAGCGTGCCGCCGAACGAATAGAATTTATTTCGGCCGCCGGGAAAATACTCAAGTTCAATCAAATCCTGAAATATCTCAAACGGGTCGCCCTTATCTCAAGACCAACTGAATCCGACAGATGATTACGTGTAGAGTAGCTGTAGAGTAGCAACACATATGGCCGGTTTTGTTATCAGGACATATGTCCGCCTTGGCGGCGGTTTTCGATGGTCAGGGAGGACGTGAAGTTCAGGCTACGCGCGGTCAAGCAGCACATCGAGGGCAACATCAGGACCGAGGACATCTGCGGCGTCTTCGGGATCTCTGAGAGAACTCTTCGACGGTGGTGTCGGCGGTACAAGGAAGAAGGGGTCGAAGGCCTGCGTTACGAACCGCGAAGGCCGGATAAGAGCCCGAACCAGACACCCGGGAGGATAGAGAACCGCATCCTGCGGATGAGGAGGAAGCATCCCACCTGGGGAGCAAGGAGGATCCATGCCTACCTGGAGAGGGCAGGAGCGAAGGTGCACTGGATCACTGTCCACCGCATCCTGGCGAAATGGAGCATGAACAGCGCGGCGGTCGCGAGCAAAGATACCGCCATCAGCATGAAGAAAGGAGGAGCCCCCCCGCCAGAGCCGAGGATGTCGAGCAGCCTGGCCCCGAGATCTTCCTGGACGCCGCCAGTGGCGATGAAGCTGTGGACCGAGGCAATGATGCCCGTGCGCGTCTCGAAAGTCGCGAACATCGTGAGGGCGAACACAATAGATGCCAGAGCGGGGGCAAGATGTGCGAATTGCCCCTTGCGCCTGTTCCACAGCTGCGCATGGACGAGGGCCGTGAGGGGCAGCCATATGGTCAGATTGGCGGCCTGCACAGGGTCCCATGCCCAGTAGCCGCCCCAGCCCAGCACGGTGTAGGACCACAGTGCGCCGATGACAAGAGCGAGGGTCAGGAACAGCCAGGCGGAGCGCGTCCACTGCATCGAAATCCTGGCCCATTTGTCCTTGCCGCTCAGAAGGTAGGCTGCGGCGGTTGCGAAGGGGATTGAGATGATTGCGTAAGAGGCGAATTCCAGCGGCGGGTGCACGACTGTGAGAGGGGTAAGAAGCAGCGGACTCAGGCCCAATCCATTTGCTGTGCTAGGATTTGCGAGGTACTCCGGCGGCGTTGGACGGAAAGGGTCAGATACAAGAAGGATGCAGAGAAAGGCCGCGAGGATGATGAGGAGGATGGTGGAGCTCAGCGACCTCAATTGTGCGCGATTTTCCGAGTCGTTCTTCCTTCTTATGAAGAACAGGAGAGCCGACATGGATAGCAGCCACGTCCAGAGGAGCAGCGATCCCTCGTCTCCCGCCCAAGCCCCCGCAAGTTTGTACTGCAGAGCATAGTCCGTTCTGCTCTCGCGAAGAACGTAGTATATCGTCATGTTCGATGAGAGGAAGTAGTAGACCATCAGGAGGAATGCCGCAGAAATCACGCCGAAATCAACAAGGAGCAATATCTGGGTCAGTTTCTTGGCGATCCTCCGGCCTTTAAGGAGATGCAGTGAAAGCGAGGCCGCGGAGGCGACCGTGAGTATCAGTGCGATCCACAGCAGGGAGGAGCCCTCATTCATCTGTCTGTCCTCGAGGGTTGACTGGACTCCCCACTTTCCACCGATATATAAGTAAATCGCGAATGGAGGTCTGCCGAGACGGACTCACCTAGTTCATCATCAGCCAAGAGGTGGTCGGATCCGAATCCATGGTTCTCAATAACCCTTCCCACGATGAAACATGGACGTTACAAGAATCACCCTTCTATCATCATCAACAACACAGAGGATGCGGTAATCACCGACTCTGACACGGATCGTTGTCTCGCTCATTCCATGCAGCCGCTTGACATCGATTCCGCTCCTTGGCTTGCCTGGATTCTCACTCAACTCCGTGAGCACCCTGTGAATCCTGGTGACGATGTCACGGCAACCGGCCCTCTTGACACGTTCGAGGCTCTTCACAAAACCCGCATGGAAGACTATTTCGTACCTATCTGCCAATGCTGGTCACGGCGCATCGAGCGATTGCTGTTGTTAAGGCGGAATCTCAGCCTTGTATCCGGTGCGATGATACCTGCGCCGTGATTTTTTGGTTCTTCTCCCGCCAGGCAAACCCAATCTCGCCTCCATCTCACCAAGTGTGACGAACTTCCCCTTTTTCATTTCCGCAAGGCGCTTTCTGTGAAGTTCGATTTCCTCAGCCATGAACTCTTCATGGTCGACTCTGGCGATCAGATCCCGAATGACTTCGTCAAAGCTTTTTCCGGCGACTCTGTAGAGCGTGAGTTGTCTGTAGGTTTCTTCCTTCAAATTGACAGTTCTGTAGTTCATGTCAGTCAAATAGCTACACTAACTACTGTAGCTATAAGCCTTTGCCTCGGTTCAATCAGGAGAACGCATGTCACTGCTGAACTTCCAACGACACCATTCGCCCTGCGGCAACTTGTCCGGCGGACAGGCCAAGCACTCAACCCTGACATACGGATCCATCTCCTTCACGAACTCTTGGAGATATCCGAACCTCACGGGTTTGCAGCCGAAGACGCTCAGCCCCTTCGAGACGCGGGCATTCTGCACGCGGCAATTGGTGTTTACGAAAACGGCCTCGTCCTTTCCCTCGACAATCTCCTTTTCCTCGAGGTCTAACGACCAGCCGCTCAGGCGCAAAGCCTCCATCACTCCCGCCACGCCCTTGCCCTTCAGCCCCATGGTCTTCTTCAACCGCTTCGCCTCTATCGAGGCCATTGTCTTCCAGACCTCTGCGTCGATCTCGGTTGCCGGTTCTGTTCCGAATTTCTGCTCGATGCCAAGGTAGTAGAGTCCATCGACTGACCACAGGTTCCTGAGGTGCAGTAGCAAAAGGTCAACCAGCTTCTCCTTGTCCATTTTTATCAGCAGCTGCCTATCGGCTCTTCGAGAGTTTGTCATGGCCACCAGCCCTTCGTCATTGCCAGATATGTGAAAAGCCCTCCCCGATAAAACCTATCGCCTATTCTGGGTCGGGCATTGCGATGGCTTCCGCAAATTGCTTATCCATCATGACGTTTCAAGCGTTTGTGCGGTCACGAGTCACAGTCAATTGCGCGATGTCCGCAGACGGGAAGATAGGTTTCGTCACTCGGACACAAGCGAAGATATCGAGCGAGGAAGACCTGCGCAGGGTGCACAGGCTCAGAGCCGCAAACGATGCGATAGTGGTCGGGATAGGGACTGTCCTTGCGGATGACCCGAAGTTGACGGTGAAGAGAGAGTACGCGAGAGGCAAGAACCCGATGAGAATAGTCCTCGATTCGAGAGGGCGGACGCCCATGAGCGCGCACGTTCTCGACGGAAAAGTGCCAACGATGATCTTCACGAATTCCAGATGCAAGAGGAATTTTGGCGGGGCTGAAGTGATAAGGTGTGGCGACGACAGAGTGAACCTTGCAGAGATGTTGGATGTCCTTTCTGAGAAAGGAGTGCGGAAGGTTCTCGTCGAGGGCGGGGAGGCGGTGATCTGGTCTTTCCTGAGCGAAGGCCTTGTTGATCAGTTCAAGGTTTTCATGGGGAGCATCGTGCTTGGCGGGAAAGGTGGACCGACGCCTGCTG
This sequence comes from Methanobacteriota archaeon, assembly GCA_017885655.1. Lineage (GTDB taxonomy): Archaea > Thermoplasmatota > Thermoplasmata > RBG-16-68-12 > JAFNFQ01 > JAFNFQ01. The sequence continues at coordinate 18,073 of JAFNFQ010000048.1, forward strand.
GCGGGCCTGGAGTAAGGCGAATCGAGGATGCGCTGCGACTCAGACTCCGCAAAGTGACACGGCTGGGCAGCGGTGTGCTGTTGGAGTACGTTCCTGCGGTGAGGACGTGAGCGAAGGGACTGCGCCGAGGTTTCTCTGCGACCACATGCTCGGCAGCCTGGCGAGGTGGCTGAGATTGCTCGGGTATGACACGGCCTACCCGGGGCCGCTAGACGATCGAGAGGCTGCGGTCAAGGCCTATGATGAGGGGAGAATCCTGCTGAGTCGGGACAAGAACTTGGCCTCGAGGGTTAAGGGCGCATTCTTCGTCGCAAGCGACGACCTTGACGAGCAGATGGGCGCGGTTGTCGCTCATTTCCATCTGAATCATTCGAATCCCCTCTCGCTTTGCTCCTTGTGCAACGCAGAGATAATTGAGATCGACCGCGAGGAAGTGAGGGACTTGGTTCCTCCGAAGGTTTTCGAGATCCAGAAGGAGTTCTGGAAATGCCCTTCCTGTTCGCGTATCTATTGGCGCGGTACGCATTGGAATGATATGATGCGGAGAATCAGCAATCTCAGAGCGGTCGACTTAAGTTGACCTGAGCCGAGACAGAATATTCCCCAGATTGGTCAGTCCATCATCGCGCAAAGACTAATAGCCCAACGCGATTATCCGCCAAAGGTCTGTAAGATGAGGGGATCCCTGGTCCTCGAGGACGGAACGGTCGTCCAGGGAGTGTTTTTCGGCAATCATAAGCCTGTGTTCGGTGAACTCGTTTTCAACACGAACATGACCGGCTATTGCGAGGCTCTGTCTGACCCTTCTTATCGCGGTCAGATCCTGATGATGACGTACCCGCTCATAGGCAACTACGGCGTCGACCCAGCGACTCTGGAGTCCAACGAAATCCAAGTGCGGGGTTTCGTCGTCAGGGAGGCGTGCCCGACCCCCAGCCACCCGAAATCGAAGATGGGGCTGGACGAATTCCTGAAGAAGTACGGAATCCCCGGGATGTCCGAGGTCGATACGCGTCATCTCACGATTAAGACCCGCGAGCGAGGAACGATGAGAGCCGCCTTCGGAGTCGAAGGAGCTGATGTCGACTATACGCTGAAGATGGTGAGGCAGACGCCGTTCCCCGACGAAAGCAATCTCGTCGCGGAGGTAAGCTGCAAAAGGCCGATAGTCCACAAGGGCAATGGCCCGGTGAAGTTCGTCGTCATAGACTGCGGAGTCAAGGAAAATATAATTCGCGAGGCGCTCAACTTCGGAGATGTCGTTCAAGTTCCATACGACATTCCGAGCGACGACATCATGAGGCTGAAGCCTGACGCTGTAGTGGTCTCGAACGGGCCGGGCAATCCGGCGCACCCGGAGATGCTGGCATCCACGGTCAAGACGATCAAGGAGCTCCTCAACAATGTGGCGGTGACGGGCATCTGCCTGGGCCACCAGATGATAGGCCTAGCGCTTGGCGGGAAGACCTTCAAGCTCAAGTTCGGCCACCGTGGCGGGAACCAGCCGGTGAAGGACCTGCGGACCGGACGGGTCCACATCACATCGCAGAATCATGGGTTCGCAGTGGATGAGAAGAGCCTCGAGAAGACAGGAGCGAACGTGACGCACCTCAACCTGAACGACAACACCGTCGAGGGAATCAGTCATGAGGAGATGCGCGTTTTCTCGGTGCAGTATCATCCAGAGGCAAGCCCGGGTCCTCTGGACAACAAGTACATCTTCGCGGAGTTCGCACGGCTGGCGGGGAGGCATTGACTTGCCCCGCCGCGCCGACATCAAGACCGCCATGGTCATAGGCTCCGGGCCGATCGTGATAGGTCAGGCCGCCGAGTTCGACTATTCCGGCACGCAGGCGTGCAGGTCTCTGAGGGAGGAAGGCGTCCGCACGATACTCGTCAACTCGAACCCCGCCACTATACAGACGGATCCAAACACCGCCGACGCGGTCTACGTGGAGCCGCTGACAGTCGAATTCCTGGAGAAGATAATCGCGAAGGAGCGGCCCGATGGCATCCTGTCTGGCATGGGCGGGCAGACTGGGCTGAACATGTGCTCGGAGCTCGCGGAGCGCGGCGTCCTGAAGAGGTACGACGTTGAACTGCTCGGGACGAGACTGGAGGCGATTGTGGCGGGAGAGAACAGGGAGGAGTTCGCCGCGTTGATGAAGAGGATAGGTGAGCCAATTCCCAAGAGCGCCGCGGTGAAGTCTGTCGAGGCGGCGAAGAACACCATCGAGTCCCTCGGTGGCTACCCAGTAATCATCCGCGCCGCCTACACGCTTGGTGGGACCGGGAGCGGAATAGCGCACGACTACGAAGAGCTGGAGAGGATAGTCTCGCTCGGGATAGCGTACTCCAGGATCAAACAGGTACTCGTGGAGGAAAGCGTCCTCGGCTGGAAGGAGTTCGAATACGAGGTGATGCGGGACGCGAATGACAACTGCATCACCGTCTGCAATATGGAGAACATAGACCCGATGGGCTTCCACACAGGGGAGAGCATAGTGGTCGCTCCCGCACAGACGCTTAGCGACAGGGACCATCAGATGCTGAGGTCTGCCGCACTCAAGATCATCCGGGCTTTGGGCATCGAGGGCGGGTGCAACATCCAGTTCGCCGTGCATCCTAAGACGGGGGAGTACAGGGTGATAGAGGTTAATCCCAGGGTCTCGCGATCCTCCGCACTCGCCTCGAAAGCCACGGGGTATCCGATCGCCCGCATCGCCGCCAAAATCGCCATAGGGCTGACCCTGGACGAGATTCCCAACGCAGTCACGAAGCGCACGCTCGCGTCCTTCGAGCCGACCCTCGACTACGTCGTGACGAAGATCCCGCGCTGGCCGTTCGACAAGTTCCCCACGGCGGATGCGAAGATAGGCACGTCGATGAAGAGCACGGGGGAGACGATGGCGATAGGGCGGACCATCGAAGAGTCGATGATGAAGGCGCTGAGGTCGACCGAGACAGGGAAATGCGGTCTGGAGCCGGAGAAATGGGATGAGGATTCGCTGATTGAGGAACTGCGGCACCCGACTGACAAGCGCGTCTATGCCGTCGCCGAAGCGTTGAGGCGTGGTTACTCCTCGGAGAAAATCGCGGACCTCACGAAATGGGACGCGTTCTTCATCGCGAAGATGGCCACCTTAATCGAGATGGAATCGAGGCTGAAGAAAGGGCCCGTAAACCGGGAACTCGTCATCGAGGCGAAGAAGCTCGGTTTCGGGGACGAGTACATATCGCTCCTGACGGGGAAATCGGAGGAATCGGTCAGGAAGCTCGCGCCCCGAGTGACGTACAAGATGGTCGACACATGCGGGGGCGAGTTCGAGGCGAGCACGCCTTACTTCTACTCTACTTTCGAACTGGAGGACGAGGTCAGGGAGATCGAGAAGCGCAAGGTTCTCATCGTTGGCGCCGGTCCGATAAGGATAGGTCAGGGAGTCGAGTTCGATAACTGCTGCGTTCACGGCATCATGGCGCTTAGGGAAGAGGGCGTCGGCGCACTCATTGTGAACAACAATCCGGAGACCGTGAGCACTGACTTCGATGTCTCTGATCGTCTGTACTTCGAGCCGCTCATGCTTGAGGACGTTCTGAACATCATCCGGAGGGAGAGACCGGAAGGTGTCATACTTCAGTTTGGCGGGCAGACCTCTGTCAACCTGGCGGTTCCTCTGAGTGAAGCTCTCAGGGCGGAAGGATTGAAGACTCGAATCCTAGGAACCTCCCCGGAGTCGATCGACATGGCGGAGGACAGGAGGAAGTTCGAGAAGCTGATGCGGCAGCTCGGCATCAAGCAGGCCGAGGCGGCAACTGGTTTCTCATTCGAGGAAGTGAAAGACCTCGCCGCGAAGATTGGCTATCCGGTCTTGGTCAGGCCGTCCTATGTTCTTGGCGGGCGCGGAATGGAGATAGTCCACAACGAGGAAGAGCTTGAGCACTACATGAGGAACGCCACGATAATCTCGAAGAAGCACCCCGTCCTCGTCGATAAATATCTATCGCACGCCATAGAAATAGATGTGGACGCGGTGAGCGATGGGAAAGACGTGTTCATCGGCGGGATCCAGGAGCACATCGAGGAGGCGGGGGTCCACAGCGGCGACGCGGTTTGCGTGCTCCCCTCGCAGACCCTCTCGCAATCCGTGATGGCGAGGATCAGGGAAGTCACGATCCAGATATGTCGCGAGCTCGGCGTGATCGGGCTCGTGAACCTGCAGCTTGCGGTGAAGGACGGGGAGGTCTACGTCCTCGAGGCGAACCCCAGGGCCAGCAGGACGGTGCCTTACGTCTCCAAGGCGATTGGAATCCCTCTCGCCAAGGTCGCCACGAAGGTCATGCTCGGTCACAAGCTGAAGGAGCTGGGGTTGGTGGGCGAGGCAAAGATACCTCACGTGGCGGTTAAGGCGCCGGTCTTCCCCTTCCAGAAGCTGCCCGGCGTGGACGCGATCCTGGGCCCGGAGATGAAGAGCACGGGCGAGGTGATGGGCATCGATTCGACGCTCGGTGCAGCCTACTACAAGGCCATGGTGGCCTCGGGAAATCCTCTTCCGATTGCGGGTGCGATCTACGCGACAATCAGAGACGAGGACAAGGATTTGTTCGTGACCATAGCGAAGAAGCTCACAGGCTCGGGCCTCAAGATATTCGCCACGAAGGGCACCTGCAGCTATTTGCGGGAGCATGGAGTCGATGCGACCACCGTCTACAGGATAGCCGAGAACAAGTACCCCGACGCCCTCGGCCTGATGAGGCGGGGTGAGATCCAGCTTGTGATCAACACGCCGACCGTCTCCTCCGGCGCGAGGCGCGATGGATACATGATGCGGCGGTTGGCGATCGATTTGGGCATACCCTTCATAACGACGATTCAGGGGGCGAAGGCGGCTGCAGACGCGATCGAGGCGGTCAAGAGATCGGAGTTGTCAGTCAAGTCGTTGCAGGAATACGCGAGGATGGCCCTTTCTGGATAGGGCGCAAGTATTATCTTGAGGGTCCCCTTTGATTCGTCTTGCGCCAAAGGGATGAAGATGCTGGGGCAACCTCCATCGCAATATCCACCGCCGCATGAATGGGATTATCTGGGAGCGCCGAAGCCAAAGCGCAGCGAAAAGCAAATCGTGGTAATCGTACTTGTCACAGTGGCCATCGTCGTCATAGCTACCGTTGTCGTGGCTGCCGTTCTCTATATCATGGTATCTGGTTTAACCGATGGTGGGGGGGCAACAAGGCCGGTTGTGACTTTCCAGGCTCCAGCTAAGGGCGGGGGCGCCTCCAACTACACGACGAACATCTCAATCGCAGCAGCATCAGACCCGATTAGCACGTTTCTTGCCTTTAAGGGGCAGGTCGCCAGGGATGGGGTGCCGTTGGCCACGATTCCCGCGTTTCTGCGCACGGGTACCCTCATCGCCTTCGGTCCCAATGTGACGCTGATAGTCAGGGACCAGAACGGCGATGGCAGACTGAACACAAGGGATTCGTTCCTGATTTACGGCATGACTGGGGTCCATGCGTGGAGGTTCTCCTTGATATGGTCCTCCGATGGCAGCGAGATAGTGTCATCCACATGGTCAACACCATAGCCGGACACTCTCCATGATTCCAGAGTTCTCCGGTATATGCCGCCGATGTCACAGCAGGCTAGAGACTCAAGGAAAAGCAGGTGGATGGTCGCGCGAGGTCTCGTCGGGCGGAAACATTTATCGCGACGGCGGCTATCGTTCAAGACTGTAACCGATGGCGGTAAGGAGGATTTCACGTGACACCAGCTGACATGGGAACGAGCCAGGTCTTTGGCATAGTTGGAGTCGGGCCAGTGGGGAGCATCCTCGCGGGCCACCTCGCGAAACACGGGCAGCGTGTAATTCTCGTGGACATCCTGAAGGAGCACTTGGATACCATCAAGTCGAAAGGTCTCACCCTTTCAGGTTTCGCTCAGTTCAAGGTGAAGATTGAGGACGTCTGCTATTCAATCGCTGAGCTCAAGAAGCACAGGGTCGACGCGGTCTTCATCTGCGTCAAGGCGTCTGTACTGCCACGCATCCTGAAGGAATTGAAGGCGTCGGTGACTCCCGGCGCTTATGTCATAAGCTACCAGAACGGCCTCGACACCGAGGATCTCATTGCGCAGGAGTTCGGAAAGGATCGGACGCTCCGCTGCGTCGTCAATTATGCGGGCAACATGATCGGAAATGGCCATGTTGACATGACATTCTTCAACAAACCCAACTACGTCGGCGCGGTCTCGCAGGCCGCTGAGGAGTACGCCAAGACCCTTGCAGGCATTCTGACTTCGGCGGAGCTGGACACGAAGTTCGCCGAGACCATAAGGAGGTACACATGGGAGAAGACGATACTCAACGCCGGTATGATGGCGCTCTGTGCGGTAACGAAGCAGACAATGAAAGACGCCTTCGATTTCGAACCGACGCACAAGCTAATTGAGAAACTGTTGAAAGAGGGAATCGAGGTGGCGAAGACGGATGGCTGTGACTTCGGTCCTGATTTCTTCGACTTCTGCATGAAGTACCTCGGGAAGGGGGGTCGTCACAAACCGTCCATGCTCGTCGATGTGGAGAACCAGAGACCGACGGAGATCGACTTCCTCAACGGCAAGATTGTTGAGTTCGGAGAGAAGTTCAACATGCCGACCCCGTACAACCAGACGATCACTAACATCGTGAAAGCGCTCGAGGCGGGCTACAAGAAACCGTAGATTCCCGCCGGAAAGGCAAGGGATGAAATCCAGAGACGCATTATGAGAGACGGTCCATGACCGAGACAGGGCAACGGAAGGAGATCCGCGCCGCCGCCGAGCTGAAGCAGTTGCTGACTGACTACTATCATGAGCTCGACAAAGCCCACAGCGAGGGGCAGAAGGTCGCATGGTGCACCAGCGTCGGCCCCGCAGAGGTCCTGCGCGCATTCGGGTTCAAGGTCTATTTCCCGGAGAACCATGCGGCGATGATAGGCGTGCAGCGCGCCGGCGAGAAGTTCATACCGGTGGCGAACGCGATTGGCTACTCGCCCGAGATATGCTCCTACCTGACGAGCGACATCGGCGCCTACATCCAACACTGGACGCCACTGGAGAAAGCATATGGCGTCAAGAGCATCCCGAAGCCCGACGTCCTCGCCTACAACACGAACCAGTGCAGGGACGTCAAGGAGTGGTTCTCGTTCTACTCGCGCGAGTACAAGGTGCCTCTGGTGGGAATAGACTCCCCCAAGTACATCGGTGAAGTCGAGGACATGCACGTCGACGATGTCACTGCCCAGTTCGAGAGGCTCATCAGGCAGCTCGAGGGGATCACGAAGAGGAAGTTGGATGAGGATCAGTTGAAGGGGACTGTCGGACTCTCACTGGAGGCGACGAACCTCTGGAAGGAGATACTGGAGACCGCCGCACACGCTCCGTCGCCACTCACCTTCTTCGACGGGACCGTCCACATGGCTCCAATCGTGGTGCTGCGCGGGGATCGGAGGGCGGTGGATTATTACCAGGTGCTTCTGAGGGAGATGAAGGAGCGGATTGCGGCGGGAGTCGCCGCGGTAGATGGCGAGAGGTACCGCATCTACTGGGAAGGCATGCCGATCTGGGGCAAACTGAGAGCGCTCTCGGAGCAGTTCGCGGAGCTCAGGACATGCGTCGTCGCCTCGACTTACTGCAACAGCTGGATATTCGACGACATGAGGGAGAGCGACCCGGTCAGGAGCATGGCCCTGGCCTACACCAAGCTCTTCATTAATCGCTCAGAACCCGCGAAGGAGCAGTACATCGCCGAGATGGCCAAGAGGTTCAAGGTCGACGGAATAATCTTCCACGACTCCAAGACCTGCCCGCATAACTCCAACGCGCGTTACGGCATGCCCTCGAGGATCAAGGAACGGTATGGCATTCCGGGCCTCATCATAGACGCCGACCTCAACGACCTCAGGCTCTATTCAGAGGAGCAGACGAAGACCAACATCGAGGCCTTCGTCGAGCAGATGGAGGTGGCCTGAAGTAATGTCCCCCAAGCTCTTCGCGGGCATCGATGTCGGCGCTTCCGCAACGAAGTGCATGATCATCTCGGAGGAAAAGGAGGAAGCAGGATCCGCGGTGGCAAAGACCGGGATCGATCTGGCGGGAGACGCGAAGAAGGTCTTCGAGGATGCGTTATCGAGGGTCGATGGCGGTGGTGTCGCCGTTGCCCGGATAGTCTCCACTGGTTTCGGCAGGAAGAATGTCCCTTTCGCGGACGCGTCGAGGACGGAGATAAGCTGCCAGAGTTTGGGCTGCTACTTCCACTTCCCGAGGGCGATCGTGATCGTCGACATCGGCGGCCAGGACACCAAGGTCATCAGGACAGACGCCGACGGGAAGCTCAAAGGCTTCAAGATGAACAGGAAATGCGCGGCGGGGACTGGAACTTTCTTGGAGGAGATTTCGCACAGGCTCGACGTCTCCCTCGAGGAGATGAACGCGCTGGCGACGCGGTCGAAGAAGGACGTGGAGATCGGCGCGTTCTGCACGGTGTTCACCGGCACCGAGATACTCGCGAGGATCAGAGAGGGCTTGAGCAGGGAGGACCTCGCCAAGGGCGTCTACAAGTCCGTCGTGAAGAGGGCCATGGAGATGGACACTCTTGTCGGCGATGTCGTCCTCACCGGAGGCGTCGTGGCCCACAACACGATACTATACGACATGTTCAGCGAGATTCTCGGACGCAAGGTTCTGATACCGCCAAAACCGCAGCTCACGGGCGCGTTCGGCGCAGCTCTCTACGCGCTCCAGGAAGCGGGACAACCCCGTCTCGAATAATTATGAGGAGATATCCACACCAAGCGCCCTCAACCGCTTGGCTGTCGGCCTGCCGTTCTCGTCCCAACCTCGCGCATTGTAGTACGCCCTTATCGCCCGATCCAGCTCGTCCTGCGGAATCGCCTCCGACCCGTCCTTGAACGGAAGTGCGGACACCTTGAACCTCTGCGGCAGGTCATCGTCCTTCCGCGACAGCCCCATGCGCACGGAGAACATCCTCGCGAGATTGTACGCCCTCTCCCCGACCCTCATCATCTCGCCACGGTCCATCCTCAATCCTGTGACCGCCGATGTCATGTCCCGCACGAGGGGCAGATTCGCCGTGTCAGCGCTCTCGTCTACATCGAACACGCAAAGCAAAAGGGAGTTCACGAAGGACCTCGCATCCTCGAACTTCTTCAGGACCTCCGCCTTGCCGTCCATGACGAGCCTGTTCATGGTCTTGTCAACGCCAATGTCGGGCGCGGCGACCTTGCCGATCTGGGTGTCGTGGAAGCCCTCCATGTGGCTTGCACCCCGCGGCGACACGGCGTAGCTCAGCCCGAGGCCCTTCTTCCCCCTCGGTTCGTGCATCGCTACCTCCAGCCCCTTGACATGCATCGCGAAATCCTTGCCGCCGGCCCATTCGCTCACCGCCGCCACGCCCCCGGCGAGTATGTCCCCTATCCCCTTCCGGTGCGCGATCTTTCCGATGAGCTCGCAGGCTCTCTTGCAGTCGCCCCACTGTATCACGTCGTCGATGAGACCCAGCTCCGAGGCCTCCATTGCGTAAGCTATCACGTTCCCGGTGCTGATGGTGTCGAGCCCGTAGGCATTGCAGAGCTGGTTCGCCAGAGCGATCCACTCGAGCTTGTCGTTCATCTGGAGCGAGCCGAAGGAAGCGATCGTTTCGTACTCCGGCCCGCCATAGTCGGGCGTGACCTTCTGTCCGTCCGCCTCGGTCTGCACGACTCGTTTGCACCTGACGGGGCACGAAGCGCACGTGTCCCTGCCGACCATGATCGTGTCGTGCATGGTCTCGCCGGATATCCTGGAGGCCCCCGCGAAGCTGCCCGCCTGGAAGTTCTTGGTCGGCAGGATGCCCATATGGCTCAGCGCCTCGACGCCGCCGGAGGTTCCATATTTCCCGAAGGAATTCATGTCCTCGGTCAGGAGGGTCTTGGTGTACGCCCTTCTGGCCTCGTCGAATGCCTTCGGGTCGTGCACAGAGGGGTTGAGGTTGCCTTTGACTGCGACTGCCTTGAGGTTCTTGGAACCCATGACGGCCCCCACGCCGCACCGCGCGTTCGCACGGTTCCTGTCGTTCATTATGGCGGCGAAGCGCACCTGGTTCTCACCGGCAGGCCCTATGCAGGAGACTTTGACGTCCCTGCCGTGCCTGGCCCTCAGCCAGTCCTCCGTCTCGCCGCTTGTCTTTCCCCAGAGCTCCCGAGCGCTGTGAAGCTCGGCGGAGCCCTCCAGGATCGTGAGATACATCGGCTCGCTCGCGGCACCGCGGAACATCAGGCCGTCATAGCCGGTCCTCTTCAGCTCGGTGCCGAAGAAGCCGCCGCAGTACGCCTCGCCGAAGAAGTTGGTCAGGGGGGAGTGCGTCACGACCACGTGCCTCCCGCTGCCGCCAACATTCTGGCCGACCAAGGGGCCAGTCATGTAGATGAGTACGTTCGAGGAAGAAAGCGGGTTGGATCTTCTGTACTCCTTCAGGAGGATCCTGGCGGCGAGACCCTTCCCGCCCAAGTAGAGGCGCTGCCAGTTCTCCGGGATCGAGTACCTGCCCATGCGGCCCGTCGTCATGTTGACGTCAAGTAACTTCCCGAAGAGGCCGTCCACCCTGTCCCCGGTCATGTAAACCCCGCTTGCCTAAAAAGATGGTGCATCACTGTCGGGACAGAAGAAAAGAAAATAAGGAAAGGTGGAGCCGGGCTTGGCGCCCGACTCCTTCTTGTCCGCGTCTAGGCCTTTGGCTCTTCAGGCTTCTCCTCAGGCATCGGTGCCTCTTCGGGCTTCGGCGCCTTCGGTCTCTTCCCGATGACCATTCCGATGATGACACCGACGATCAGCAGCACAATGCCGACGATGGCCAGGGTCATTATGTCCGTGCCGCCTCCGCCCGCAGTGATCTGCCCTGAGACGGTTGAGGCCCCGATCGTCAGTTTCAGCGTGTGCTGCGAGGTGTCGTAGGGCACCCACGGGATGTTGATGGTGGCGGTTCCTCCGTTCGGGTCAACGGTGACCTCCTGTACCTCGAAGGGCTGGTCGTCCACGCTGAGCAACACCCTTGCCGTGTCCTGCAGCGGTCCATTGTTCGTGACTGTCGCAGAGATGGTGATCTTCTGGCCAACCGAGCCGCTCGGTATGTTCAGATTGGACAGCGCGAACACGCCGACTCCCACGAGGACTCCCGCCTGGAGGGTGGATACCGCGGTACCCTTCGTGATGTCGAAGATCACCTCGGAGGCGTCCGTCCCCGTCGGGTTCGACGAGGGCGGGACGAGACTCAGCGTTATGTGGCCCGTTCCGTCTGTCTTGCCGGAGACGTTCCCCGCGATTCTGGCCTTGACAAACGCGTCCTGCACCGGTCCTCCCGAGAAGTCCTTGACCGTTATTGTATAGCTCATCAGTGAGCCGAGGCGCACGATTGTCGGTGTGGGGTCGTAGCTCGAGATCAGAACTGCCGGAGGCGTGAGGTAGGGGAAGTATGCTTCGAAGGGCGTGCTACCATACTGACCTCCGAGGGCGTATGTCGTGCTCGTCACCACCGCCGTGAATCCGAGTGCCGTGTCGAGTTCTCGCATCGGTTCGGTCCATTGGGCAACCACCTTCCCGTTTGCATCCGTTGTGAGACTGCCGATCTTTGTGGCACCTCTGCCTGGCGTCAGTCTTCCAGTTCCGCGGTAGACTGAGACTTTCGCACCACTCACGACGCCACCGATGTCCATGAACGTGGCAGTGACGTTGGCAACCCTTGTGCCCTTGTCGAGCAACACGGGATCCATTTCCCACGATGAGACGGAAATCAGTTTGTTCCTCTTCATGATGACACTGCCATACAGGTATGCCGAGCCCGGATTTCCCAGGACGAGGTGATTCGCTCCACGGGGTCCGTAACCGTTTATTCCCGTTTCTATCAAGACCGCATCGTCGACGGGGAATGTCTTCAGCAAGAACGAGCCCCTGACCACGCCACCCGCATCTGTGATGTTGTGGTATGTGGTGCCTATGCCGCCCTGGAGGTTCCAATATCCGAAGTATCCGGATGCGACTAGCGGGGTGCCATTGTATATCTCATATTGGTAGTTGGCTGGGTATCGGGATCTGTCGACATAGAACCACGAGCCAGCTGTGACATCTGTATCTGCCGGGTCGTTTTTTATATAATTGACCCCGTACGTGGACCAATTGTTCTGGTCTAGCTTGTAAAGTTGGACCGCATTCATCGGGGCCACGACGGAGCCAGCAGCGTCCTTGATGGTCATGGTCGCCGTGCTGAGGTGGACATCTATCGGCGTGTCATCCACATACATGTACCATTGGCCATCAGCCACCATCTTGCCCACGGTAAGGGCGATATCACTCGTGCCGAACGGAGTATAGGTGACCGGGTTTCCTACTAGCGAGTCGTACGGGATGAAGACGTTCACCTCGGCGCCTGGCGCGACGTTCCCGAGGTGGTTGTAGACTGTCACGGTAAGGTCGACCTGTGTGTTGGGACCCGTGAATCTCGGAGAGAGGCTCATCTCCATCGCATAATCTGTGGAAGTGCTATTCGTGACCAGCATCGTAAGTCCGGACATCGCCATGAACGCTCTTTGGACGGTGAAGTCGATGGAGACCGGGGTGGACACTGCGCTGTTGGCGGTGAAGTCGAATTGAACAGTTCCCGCACCATTAGTCAACTTCGTGTCTGCGTCAACCAGCAGCGCGGTCGTGTTCGAACGGATGACCGTGACCGCTTCGTTCGCAGCGTTCGAGCCGTCCTGTTTCGTCACGTGAATCGTCACCGTGCTAGTCAAAGGAATTCCTGCAGTTGCAGGGTCTGTGTCAACGACATGGGCCTGCACGTTCTGAATGTCGACTATGTACCAGTCATAGGTGGGATTCTCGACTCCCATGACCAGCGTCTGCTGCTTCACCTCAGGCAGCGCCAGCTTGGTCGGGTCAAACACGCTGGCCTTGATGTAGTCGTACTGGTTGCGGTTGGGTATCGTCGCGGTCGGCGGCGCAGTGTATGTGAAGGTCGCGATGCCATTTGCGTTCGTGGTTACGTTTGTTGGCGACACAGTCCCCGAAACTAGCTCGGGGATTATCTCGACAGGCACCCCAGAAATCGGAGCGCCCGTCTTGCTTGTGACCTTTGCCGTTATCGTCGCCACGCCGCCTGGTGCCACGACGGGATTCGTGGTATTCAGCAGCAGTTGGGCGATGTCGTTTGCCGGGACGACGTTTATGTATGCCGCGTCACCACCAGTGAATGTGTCCTTGGTGCCCAGTGCGACGAGGCCTATCTGTGTCGGCACTTGCACGGAGGGTAGGTGGAAGGACACCTTTGCATAACCGTTCGTGCCCGTTGTGGCGGTCGCCGTCTCTCCACTCGTGGCCGTGACGTTCACGGTCGCGCCATTGACAGGGAGCCCGTTCTGGACCGCATAGACATGGAAGTCAACTGTGCTGCCGGAAACGGCCGTGCCAGGCACGTTGAGGCTGATCGTCAGCGGGCCGCTCGGGGCCGACACGCCGCTCGCGCCAAGGACTCCTATGGAGAACCCGTTGAATATCTCTCCGTTCACATCGGTCCAGCCGCTCCAGACATCAGCCCTGAACGCCTCGATCTGGCGGGTGTTATAGAGGGTGTCATAGGGCAAATCCCTCACGAGGATGCCCTCAGCGTCCTTCGCCGCCTGGATCCTGGCCGCATCGTTCATGCTGGAGTCCATGATGGTCATCTTCGCCTCGAACTCGGCGTTGCAGTATCCGGGCGAGTTGCTGCCGACTCCAAGCGTCGCGTCCGCGGCGCAACTGAAGAAGTCACCCAGGTACAGCTCCGGGAACGGGCCCAAGGTCACCCATCCGAGGATGTACATGTCGAACTGGACTGCGGTAAACACCGCGCTCACGATTGCGTCGAACGCCGTCGGAGCGCTGTCGATGTTGAGCCCGATTGCCTTCAGGTTGTTCGCTATGCTTATTCCGGCGTCGGCCCTCACTGGGTCGTAGTCCTTCGCGGGGGTCAGGATCGTGTACCTCAACGGCCCTCCGCCAGGCAGCTCGCGCCATCCGTCGCTGTTGGAGTCGACGTATCCGGCCGCGTCGAGTATCGACCTCGCCTGGTTCAGATCGAATGGGGGTGCGACCGCGCTGGAGTTGATGTACGCCGGGTTTATCGGGGAGATCGGCAGCTGGCCCTTGATGCCGAAGCCGCCGAGCAATCTGTCGACTATGAAGTCCTTGTCGACCGCGTAGCTGATCGCTCTCCTGAAGTTGATGTCATTGAAGGGTGCCTTGCGCATGTTGAAGGCGAGATAGAAGAACCCATCGCTTGTGGGGATCTTGAAGCCCATTCTCGGGTCCCTCCTCAGGTCGTTGTAGAAGCCGATTGGGAGGTTCCAGGGCACGATGTGGACCTCTCCCGACTTGAGCGCGAGAACGGCCACGTCGAGCGTGCCGTAGATCCTGAACTCCATATTCTTGACGCTCTTGGGGAAGTAGGGCCAGTCCTTGTTCTGCCATCTGAGGTTCTGCGACTTGCCCCAGTAGTTATCGTATACCGTGAGGCTGCAGGATGCGGCGGGAGTCCACTGGACGAGCTTCCACGGGCCGGTGCCTATGGTGGCCTGGGTCTCGGACGGATCGGTGCCGAAGTTCGTGTCATAGTCGAACTCCGTTCCATTGGAGACCTTCGTGCCGCCAGGGCCGTTGGGGATCACGTAGGAGCGCAGATCCACCTTCACGAGGTGGTCCTTCCAGATGTGCGCCGGCATTATCGGGCCGGTTAGCGCCCCGAAGAAGAACATCGAGTATGGCTGTCTGAGGTGGAACTTGACCGTGTAGTCATCGATTCGCTCGATGCCCACGTGACTGGGGTTCGCGGCTCCCCAGGTTGTCGTCGATGCGTTCCATCTCGCCCACGTACCGTTATCCTGCCACACGATTGATTTGAGGACGGTGTCCGAGAGCAGGCTGTTGAAGCCCAGGATCTGGTAGCTGAACACCACGTCGGTTGCATTCATCGGTTGCCCGTCCGTGAACGTCACGCCCTGCCTGATGTGGACGGTCACATTCAACGGGTCAGATGGCACTTGGTCGTAGCCTGATGCCAAGACTGGATACACAGTTCCATCAGGGCTCAGTCCAAACATAGCCTCTATCGTCCATTGCCTCCACAGGAAGGACTTCCAGACCGAGTTGGTCGCATAGTCCCACGGGTGGAGGTTGGGCGTATCATTCTGCACTCCGACTATCAGCGTGTCTGACGAGCCCTGCGCCACCGCCACGAGGGGCGCTGCCATCAAGACCGTCATGGCCGCTGCCATGAACGCCGCGCTCACAATTGTGATTTTCATCTTCTGTCTCCTCCGATTAAGAACTCTGGGACCGAGAACAGAGTCTATTTATAAATATCTTGTCCAATTAAAAAGGCCAGCAGTCGGAGAGCCCCCTCGCGCCCGCCCCAATGCCGTCTCGCAATCCGCTGCGACGTGCACTGCATCTTCATTTCATGGAGAGGTTGTCGGCCAGCAACGACCAACGGGCGAGTGCGAGCCTGTTCTCTTGCAGACGGAGGGAGACCTCTTCCTCCGCCTTCCCTGACGGGACCTTCTCGAACTCGAAGCCGTAATCGACGTCGACGAGGACGAGGGGCTCCGGGGGCGCGAGACCGAAGTCTCCCTTCTCGCCTGCGAGGGCTCTCTCAATCCGCTTCAGTTCGATCCCGCCCAGGCAGTAGGAGCTCACGCACGCAGCGATCCTTCTGATCAGCCCCCACAGGAAACTCTGTCCCTTGACATCCATGCGGATGAAGTCTTCTGCCCTCGTCAGGTGGATGGAGTCGATCGTCTTCACGGTATTCGCCCTCTCGCGGGTGAACCATCTGAAGTCGTTCGTCCCTTCGAAGAGTCCGGCGGCCGTCCTGGCCTTGTCGAGGTCGAGATTCTCGGGGAGATGGTACCTGTACCACCTTTGCCTTGCCATCCTCGCGTTGAAGTCGTCAGGGACGACCGCCATGCCCAAGGCCCACACGTCCCTGGCGGCGGAATTGAAGGAGCCGGGTATTGCGCGTTTCGATATGTCCGTGTTGAAAGCGATGACGTTGCCCACGGCGCTCACCCCGGCGTCCGTCCGACTGGCGGACTGATACCGCGACTCCTTCGGACCTTCGATGGCCCCAATCTTCCTCAGCACAAAAAGGCATTCGCCATCGACCGTCCTGACATCCGGTTGCCTCTGCGAGCCCGAAAACCTCGTCCCATCGTAAGCGATTTTAAGGGCGTAGCGCACGGCAACGGTCATATCGTCACGGGATATATAGAGGGCGAAGGCGGGTCTTGGCCGAATTCTCGGTGATCCTGGTCGAGCCGAAGTACGAGGGCAACATCGGCGCCGTCGCGAGGGCGATGAAGAACTTCGGAGTCAGGAGGCTTGTCCTGGTCAACCCGCCGCCGATCGGCGACGAAGCCCGGAAGAGGGCGATGCACGGGCTGAACGTTCTCGAATCGGCCGTGAGCTTCGAGACTCTGGAGAAGGCAATCAAAGGCGCTGATCTCGTCGTAGGGACGTCCGGCATCGACACGAAGAACGAGAAGAAGTTCCTCCGGATGGCGTTGTCTCCTAGGGATTTCGCCGAGAAGGTCAGCGAGATGGACGGGAAGGTTGCCATACTCTTTGGCCGTGAGGACTATGGCCTTCTCAATCCCGAGCTAATGAAGTGCGACATGCTCGTCACGATCCCGACAGACCCAGAATATCCAATATTGAATGTCGCGCAGGCGGCGGTGATCGTCCTCTACGAGCTGTATCAGAAGCCGGCGGGAAGCGTCGGCAGGGAAGCATCCGCAATGGAGAAAGAGAAGCTCCATGAGGCATTCGCCGACCTCCTGACCGCCACGAACTATCCCCCGCACAAGGTCGAGAGGACGAAGGTCATGTTCAGGCGGATGGTCGGACGCGCGGTGCCGACCAAGTGGGAGTTCCATGCGACGATGGGCGTCCTCACCCGGGCGACGAAGCGCATCAAGAGGCTGGAGTCAGGCGAGAGCTACGATAAGCCAAGGCAACCGGGTCGGACCAGGCGGAAGCGGCTCAGCCCGTGATGCCGAGTGACCTGTCCGTCTTCTCGATGCTCTTCTTCCCGTCCTTCTCCAGCTTCATCATCGCCCGAATCGCGTCGATGTTCTCTGGAACCACATCGCTTTCTTGGTGGACCGCCTGGAAGTAGTAAAGTTGCTTGTCGTTCACGACGTGCACTCCGTCCTCCCATACCGCGATCTCGTAGAGGTCGGACCTGTTGCGGGACATGTCCCGCGCGACCTCCATGATCTGTGCGGTGGATTTGACACCATCCTCCCCCCTGACGAACTTGATTCTCGGCGATCTGCTCCAGACGTCGAGGACATCCTTCGGCGTGGCGGTCCTCTTGAGCTTCACCGAGATAGCGTGCAGGTGCATGATTGTTGTCGGGACCTTGACCGCAATCGTGTGGATGTTCAGTGTCTTGAGCACGCTCTGCACGTCAGGACCGTGGTGCGAGGGCATCTCCAGCTCGGGCTCGATGGCGTTGATCGGCCCCTTCTTGCTGTCGTACGGGTCCGTGGCCCTGCGGACCATCACCGCCAGGACGCTCTCGATGCCGAAGCTTGACTCGAGGGGATGGAGCGTCCGGATGAGGCCGGTCGTGTTGCAGCTCGGGACTCTGACGTAGCTCGCGCCGTAGCACTCGGAGTAATTGACGGCGGCATTGAATGAGAGGTTGGTGAGGCTGTGTTCCTCGCCTCCCTGCCAGATGCCTTTGATGTTGGCTTTCTCGTAGACGGGCTTGTAGCCGCTCTCCTCTGGCGTGCAGTCGATGACGATTTCGCATTCCTTCAGCAGGTCGTCCAGGGTTCCTCTGACCTTGACACCCGCCTTGTCGAACTTCGCGAGGCTGTCCTTGTTCGAGGCATAGAGCGCATAGCCCTTGGCGAGGGCCATCTTCGCCTCGTAGTTCGGCTTGGTCTTCGCGACTCCGACGATCTTCATGTCGTCTTGCTTGATCACCGCGTCAGCCACTCGTTTTCCTATCGTCCCGTATCCGTTGATCGCGACCTTTACAGGCATTCGATCCCCTCAACAGTGGGAAGGGGGACACGGAGAAAAACGTTTGCTGAGACCACGCGATGTGATAGCCAATATCACAGGTAGAGGTCTCTCCTGATGCGCGGCAGGAAGGCGGTGAAGATGGCAATCTTCGTGATCTCCTCGCGGTCGAGCCGCCCGTGGCTGAGGTATCCTATGGCGCCCTGCTTCGACCCCATGCCCTTGATGCCGGTGATGCGCTCCATGGCCTGGCCGACTGTCATCCCCTTCTCGACGAGCGAGACGACCGTAGGGGGGTAAGCGAAGCCGGGGCCGTGGCCGACCGTCAGCCGCCCCGCCTTGTCCACTACGGCGCAGTATTGCACATCAAGGTGGTCTCTGATTGATTCGTTCCAGAACAGGCCCGCCTCGATGCCGACGCCGAAATCACCGCCACCGAGCGCTCTCCTCGCCCTGTTAATCGCGCCGAGCACGACGTCTTGTTCGAGCGGCTCCGGTGGCACCCCGCTCTCGACCGGCACGCCGCGCACCTTGACCTTGGAATACAATTTCGAGGCGACCGTCTTGATAGCGCTCACCTTCAGTCGGTTGTTCGTGCCAACGTTGATGACAAGAGTCCTCAACATTCGCCCTGTCCGATCGACTTCCTTCGCCCTGATCCGCGTCGAAGAGATCGGGAGGCAATCCTCCGCAAGGACCATCGGGACCGGGAAGAGGTCCAAAGGCGGGAACCCCCGCATCGCGCGTTCCTCGTTGACCCGCACCGCCACCGCCCTTTTCTCGGCGGAGACGACAAGTGCATCGAGCTCCTCGCTGACTGCAGGCCCGAGTTCATCGTCGATTCGCACGATCTCGAATCCTTTCGCGCCCTTGCGGCGGAGATAGGATTCCAGGTTGTGTTTCCTCAACGCATACGGCGAGACTCTCTTTCTAGTGCGCCTTGCCATCTCGTCGCTCGTGAGCCCGACCAGCAGCTTCCCGCCAGTGCCAATCGCTTTCTTAAGCAGTGCTTCGTGGCCGGCGTGGAGGATGTCGAACGTCCCGCCGACCGCCACCCTCACGCTCAGGCCCCCCAGAGCCAGATGACGATCACGACCGCGAAGGCTATGAAGCTGCCGAAGTAGAGCATGAGCAGCTGGCGCTTCTTCTTGCGGATGAGGTTCTCCCGTTTCGCTTTGCACTCGTCGGAGCAGTATTTCTCGGTGCCGACCATGGCCTTCCCGCACTCTGCACAATGGCGGTGCTGCGGAATCCGCTCGACCACGATGTCGCATGGGAGCGGAATATAAAGAGGTTGGCGGCGGGGCTGTTCGAGGTGGGGCGGCAACGATCGGACCAACTTGTGGATACTTATCCACAACCGCCCGCTGCCGCCTCAGGGAGCGGAGGCCTTCATCTTCATCACTGCTAACCTCCTGTCCACCTCCTTCTTGATAGAAGAGTAATGGGCGGTCAGCGACTCCAACGCCCGTCTCCTCGTTCCATCGGCACCTGCGGGCCCCAGGTACGGCCATCTCCTCCTGCTGCATCCGTTCTCTCGCGTGTACGACCAGAAGTAGACATACCGCCTTCCGTTGACCCTCCGGACTTCGAGCCCGCATCCGATCTCCATGTGGATACTTGTCCACAAGACCGCAATCGATTTGACTCTTGCGGGGGTTTGTAGAAATCCTCTGAGAT
>JAFNFQ010000049.1 GCA_017885655.1 Methanobacteriota archaeon
CTCGTCCTGGTGGTGGACTTCCTCTTGGACGAGCCGGGGATGGAGTTCAACAAGAGCGAGATCGCGGAGGGCGCGGGCATCTCCCGCCCAACGCTGTACAGCATCTGGGGTCCCCGGCTCGTCCAAGAGGAAGTCCACCACCCGGACGAGCTCGCTGGAAGTAAACAGGTCCTTCAACATGCTTCTTGCCCCCGATCATCTACTTCTCTTATCGTGTAAATGATATTTACACGGTATTACTTATTCATTTCGGGCGAATTGAGGGCGTCTGCCCCGGTCACGATGCCTCCGAATCCCCCGCCAATCCTCATGAGCACGGCCTGCGGTGGAAGAGCGGCATCTTCAGGATCCCGGCGCTCTCGCTGAATCCTCGCCTGCAAAGAATGCCACCTGGGAGGGCTCTAGAGGATTCTGTCAAGCCAGCCTTCGGGAATCTCATCTGTCTGCGAAGAAATTAAGTACATGCGCTATGTTCACTATTTAGCGAACAATCGATTAAGTAGTGAACGGCCATGAATCCCATTGCCCCGACTACCTACACGGCCCTGCTGGCGGTGCTGACCAAGAAGGAGACCTCGCAACGCGATCTCGCACGGGAACTGGGGGTCTCGCTCGGACAGACGAACAAGGTGTTCCAATGGCTTGAGCAGAACCGCTTCGTCGAGAGGACCGCGGCCACGGGCCGAGCGACCGGTAAGGCGAAGCGGGACGTCTACGTGCTCACGAATCCGACAGGTCTGCTACGGGCGGTCAGTCTCTTCAGGGACATGAGCCGCCTCAGGCTCTTCACCATGGCGGTTGACACACCGAGGGAGGAGCTGCTCTCCGACCTTCGAAAGCACTATGTCATCTTCTGCCTGGGGACCGCCCTCGGGAGGTTCAGCAAGTTCTACAGGTCCGACGAGGTCTCCTTTTACGCGGTCGGCGGTGCCGGACGCGGCCGGGCTGACGAACTGCGTGAGAGCTTGGCCTCGAGGAAAGAGGGAATAACCCGCCTCGCGTGCTACTCCCTGGACACCAGGACACACGGGCGCAGGGAGCGCGAGGACGTCAGACCCCGGGAGGCCATCGACAGGTTGACGAGCTGCGGCTTCGCCGAGAAGACCCCCAGGGGAGTGTTCACCACCAAAGTGCAGACCGTGGTTGACCTGTTCTGCGACGGAAAGGCCTTCGCCGCGAGAGACCTTCTCAAGGAGCTGTGGGGGATCAACCTCTGAGGGCGGAGGACCTTTACTACGAGGAGCTCACGACCGCCACGTACGACGAGCTGGTGAGGGTGGGACATTGGTTCAACCGCTTCGTCGGCTACCACCCCGTCCTCATCGGCGGCTGGGCGGTCTTCTATTACAACCCCCGAGGGCTGGGCTCGCGTGACGTCGACCTCGTCTTCCCAAGCCGAGCACTCAAGGACCGCCTCGTGAACCGGTATCTCCTGACTCACGGTTACGAGCGCCAGCGGAAATCGGAGTTCGAGGAGGAATATGCGCTTGTCAAAGAGACTTCACGGGGGACAGAGCACATCTACCTTGACGTGGCGACGGTCCAGGACCGCAATCGGGTCCACGGGGCCGATGCGGAGCTCCCTTGGCGTCTGGTGTTCGACCACCAGAGGGCGGGGAAGATCGGTGACGCCGAGTTCTATGTCCCGGTCCCCGAAGTCCTCCTCCTTCTCAAGGCCAAAGCGGCCCTGGATCGCGAGCATGATGCCCGCCGCGTCTTCGATCCATTCTACCTCCAGCAGAAGGCGTGGAAGGACTATTATGACATGGCTTCTCTCCTCACGGTCTGCGACATCGACCAGGAGCTCGTTTCCGCGATACTGAGGGAGAATAGCTTCGCTACTCACTTCCGCAGAGCACTGGCGTCCCTCGCGCGGAGGCGGAGCGTGATGGAGCGTCACGGAACAAGGTGGGGCGATTTGAAGAAGAAGCTCAAACCGTTCATTTGAGCACCCTGACGACTTCGAGCGCGTTCCTTTTTCAGCCTTGCCTATTCCCACCGACCTACTGTCCAATCGGAGAGGGGCGCGTGGTACTGGCAGCCAATCGAGTTCTGTGTCGCCACGGTTCTCGGTCAGGACGTCGCGCGCTTCCGCCCTTCGTCTTCCTGAGGTCGAGGATATCCGCCCAGATCACGATGCCCCCGACCTTCTGCCAATCTTCACGAGCAATGCCTGGCGGTGAAGGGGCAACATCTTCAGGACCCCGGCGCTCTCGTTCTCGTCCACGACCGGGGAAGGAAGGCGCGAGAAGGCTTTCCGTCGGTTCTGTCCATGGCGATAATAAGCCGCATGTCCGCTGCCCATTAATATGACGAACGAAAGCAGATGTATCCGTTACCTATAAGTATAATGAACAAAATGTGATATGTCGATGAAAGTGAACAAGCAGGCTGACTTCCTCCCCTCCACGTACGGGGACAAGGTGGAGCGAATCTACAGGATCCTCCTCAGCCGCAAAATCAAGAAGATGACCTGGTACAGGGTCGCGAAGGAAGCGGGGGTCGGGTACAGCTGGGCCTACAGGGTGCTCAAGGACCTGGAAAAAGGCCGCGTCATCAAGGGTTCCGAGATCAGGGACCCGAAGGCCCTGTTCAGGCGCTGGGCCGGCCGGGACGACCGGAGGGTGTACCGCGATTACAACATTCAGGACCCGGCCAAGGTGCTGAAGAAGGCCAAGATGGACTACGCGTTCACGGGCTACTTCGCGGAGAACCTGGTCGGGCACTATGTGTTCCCGCGGTTCTTCGAACTGTACATCCACAGGGAGGACGCGGCCAGGTGGCACAGGTTCCTTTCAGAGAGCGGCTACGTGGGGAAGGGGAACGTCCAGGTCATGCTGGCCGACGAGCACGTCTTCTTCGAGAGGGGAAAGGTGGACGGCTGGCCAGTCGTGTCTGTCCAGCAGCTCATCGTGGATCTCTACCGCACCGGAGCGGAGTGCGCCGAGGCGGCGGACCTCCTCGTGGAGAAGGAGTACCGATGACCGAGGAGCTGTACGACACGCAGGAGACGCGGATCGCGCTTGAAGCGCTCGGCGCGCTCTCGACGGCCCTCCCGGAGCCGTTCGTGGTCCTGGGCGGGTGGGCCGTGTACCTCACGGCGCTCGAGTCATACCGGCGGGAGCATGGCGCCCCATACCTCGGGTCAAGGGACGTGGATGTCGGGTTCCACGTGGACCCCGCCATGAGCGTGGATGCCCTGAGAACAAGCACGTTCTCGAAGGCAATCGAGACCGTGAGAGGCCTTGGCTACGTCCCGATCGGATCCTTCCGTTACTGCAAGTTCATCCACAAGGGGACCGGCGAGGTCCTCACGGAGGAGCAGGCGAAGAGCGTCTCCATGATCGACCTGTTCTATGTCTACGTGGACATGATGGTGGACCGGATACATCCACAGCACGACCGGGTGTTCAGGGCGAAGGCGCTTGACGAGCCGGTGTTGGGGCGGGTGTTCGACGAGCGGTGCGGCGTGAGCGCTCGCCTTGGCGACATCTCGGTCGTCATACCCCCGCCGCATCTGCTGCTCGCGTCGAAACTGAGGTCGATTCCTGCCCGGCAGAAGGAAGATAAGGTGCTCAAGGACGCATGCGACATCTACGCGGTTATCTGGCACTCACCGGTGAGCTACGACAGGATACTCTCAGCTGTGCGCGGGGAGTATCCCCGGGAATGTGCGGCCGCTCTGGCGGCAATCAGCGATGAGATTGCCGAGCGTGCGGCCAAGCATCTCGGTGTCGAATTGGAGGCGTACCTCGGCGTGATTCGGAAGCTGCAGACTGGTTGAATCCCGGGAATCCGGGTGACAGCCTCCATTTGGAATGCATGGCAGGAACGACTCTCAGAACGGCTGATTGGTTACTTTCTTCGTCTTCCTGAGGTCGAGGACATCCGCCGAGGTCACGATGCCCCCAACCTTCCCGCCAATCCTCATGAGCACGGCCTGGCGGTGGAGGAGCAGCATCTTCAGGATCCCCGGTCACTCGTGAAATCCGGACTCGTGCCCGAAATCAAGGCAGTGCCGCATGAGGATCATGCTCCGTGAGGCAGCAGCTGCCGGGAATGAACGGGGGCTTGCGGTGCTCCTTCTCGCACCTCACGTACTCTTCCCATGCGTCAGGGATGGGCGGGCCATGGAGCATCGGCACGACGTCGTCGGAGCCGCAGTTCTCGCGCTTTGGTGGCGGATCGAACTCATCGTCGTCTGGTTCCGTCTTCTCTTTCTCGGGCATGGGCTGCAACTCTGTCTGGAGGCATATCTGAATATCCACTTAGATGATTCGATCCCGTCTCGAATCGCGTCATGAAGGAGGCAATTGATTCCAGAGCGAGTCGCGGTCTATCCGGCTTTCTCGCGATCGACATCACCACCTTCCCGACTCGAATGAGATGATTCTTTCGCTGCAGCCCCCACAGCCTTTTTACTCCGACCGCGTCTGTGGCCCTGGCATGCCTGAAGGGACTCCAGAGGACAAGAAAGACGCAGTGGAAGAAGCCCCTGCGGTGAAATATCTGTCAGTGAGCCAACTCAACCGGAGTGTCAAGGAGCTGATCAACAGCGAACCCGGCCTCCAAGGCGTCTGGGTCCTCGGCGAGTTCTCCAACCTCAGGCCCGTGTCCAGCGGCCACTGCTATCCGACCCTCAAAGACGAGGAATCGGAGATAGGCTGCGTCATATGGGCCAGAACGCTGCGTCAACTCTCGGTCCGTCCCGAGGAGGGCATGAAAGTCCTCGTCTACGGGGACGTCGACGTCTATGAGCGGAAGGGCAGGTACCAGCTCGTCGTCCGCGACGTCAGGAAGTTCGGAGTGGGAGACCTCTATGCCCGCATGGAGGCGCTCAAGGCGAAGCTCAGGAAAGAAGGGCTCTTCGACCGGAAGCGGCCCTTGCCGGAGTTCCCGAGGGTCGTCGGCCTCGTCACGTCCGACACTGGCGCGGCGGTGCAGGACATGATACGCGTCATAAGCCGCAGGTTTCCCATCGCGCGCATGATCCTGGTCCCCGTATTGGTCCAAGGGGCCGAGGCGGCCGAGGACATCGCGGCGGGGATCCAGGAGATGAACAGTCTGAGAGAACCTCGCCCCGACGTGATGATCGTGGGGCGTGGCGGGGGCAACATCGAGGACCTCTGGGCATTCAACGAGGAGGTCGTCGCGAGGGCGATATTCGCCTCGGACATACCTGTCATCTCGGCCGTGGGACACGAGACGGACTTCACGATCGCGGATCTCGTGGCGGACCTGAGGGCAGCGACGCCATCAGAGGCCGCGGAGAAGGCCGTGCCTGACAAGGAGGCCTTGCTCGGACAGATTGACGGGACCCAGGAGGCCCTGTTCAAGATGATGACGGACGCAATCCAGAGTCTCGAGCAGGGTCTGGACGACGAGGCGCTGCAGCTCGAGGGCGCGATGGGAGAGTTGCTCGTTTCCGGCTCTCGAGACATCGATCACGTCGCTGAGATGCTGGAATCCCTTGGCCCTCGCAAGGTCCTCAAGCGCGGCTACGCGATAGTGACCCGCGAGGGTGAGACTGTGAGCAGCGTGGCGATGCTCCATCCCAAGGACGACGTTGAGATCATCGTGACCGATGGGAAGGCGGGAGCGGAGATCCATGAGGTGAAGAGGGTCAGGACAGTCTGAGAGGAGTGTGAACATGACGAAAGCGAGGAGAGGCGGGGCTGGAGGCGCGTCCGATGTCGACTTCGAGGAGAACCTGAAGAGGCTGCAGGATATCGTTGCAGGTCTGAGCGAGGGGAAGCTGCCCCTCCGCGAGGCGCTGTCGGACTATGAGGAGGGGATGAGGCTCGTGAAGGATTCCCGGAGGATGCTGAAGGAGTCGAAGGCCAAGGTGGAGAAGCTCAACAGGCTGGCCGGGCGGTTAGAATCCTTCGAGCCTGTGAACAACGAAGGGTAGTAGGTCCTCAATTCCCAGATCAAGGCGATGTGCCATGGCGCGAGCACGGAATCCTTCGAGAGGCGGTTGAAGGCGTGACGGGCATCTTGGACTGGCGGGAGGTGCTCAAGGGGAGCGGGAAGACCAGGCAGTCCAGGCTGGAGGCGTTCGGCGTGGAGCTCCCGCCAGAGGTCCACGACCACAGCTCCGACATAATCTACGAGAGGAATGGAGTCCTTCCGCCGTGCAAGAGGAAGCCCGGCGAATCCTTAAGGCGCATGTTTCCATGCCGATGAGTGAAGACTGAATGCATGGAGACGGCACGCGACGCGGACCGCAAAGCCCTGACCGACGTCGCCGAGACGCTGTTCATCCCTCTCTCCTGCAGGGCGCTCGAGACCAAATCGGAGAATCCGATCATACAGGACCCGAAAGCGATCGAGATATTCGAGCGGCTCGGCGTCGAGGTGCCGTTCCAGCCGAAGCAGCTGCTCGTGATGATCGCGGTGAGGACAAAGGTCTTCGACGGTTGCGTCCGCGACTTCCTCTCGCGCGCGCCGAACGGCGTCGTGGTCAACCTGGGGTGCGGGCTGGACACG
>JAFNFQ010000050.1 GCA_017885655.1 Methanobacteriota archaeon
TGGAAACTGATTTCGGGATAAGAGAATGCGATGTTGCTGAAGCAAGAATCTCTGGCTTCGCAGAATCCACCGAATCGCCGTCTCCCCGACCCGGAAACACGGATTATGCCTAAAGGCAAGTATTAAGAACGACGCCCGGAATCTGGACTCAGGGGATTGACACGAAAGAATTCAAGGTTTTTGTTCAGAACAAGCCAGGAGAGTTGGCTCGGGTCACGGAAGCTCTCGCGGCCGGACCGGTCAACATCAGGGCGATCGCCAGCGAAGTGAGCAACGAGCGCCCCTTCTTCCGGATAGTCACGAACGATGTCGCGACGACGGAAAGGGCACTGAAGAACGCTGGCCTCGAATTCAAGCTCTACGATGTCATCAACATCGAACTGCTCGACAGGCCAGGTGAGCTCGCGAAGATCGCGAAGAGACTTGCGAGGGCGGGAGTCAACGTCGAGTCAGTCTACATCCTCGCCACCAAGGACGGAAAGACGGAAATCGCCTTCAATGTGAGCGACGCAAAGAAGGCCATGGAGATCCTCAAGCTAACCTGAGGACGCAGGTTGCGTCCCCCGCATATTCATCCGCCGGTTACATTCAATAGCGTCCTCCGAGCTAGAGATTGATATGGAAGGACGCTCTATGCCCTCGCAGAACGAAGCAGTCGCCGGTGAAGACCTCATGAAGCATCACAAGGTCGAGAGCGAAGAGGAACTCGAGCCCGCGCCGGATTTCCTGATGAGGGTGAAGCGGACGATCAGGTTCGACGTCTCAGGGCTGCCGGTCCCCCAAGGGTCCATGAGGGCTTTCGTCGTCAAGGGAAGACCAATCATCACCTCGACGTCGAAGGGGCTCGGCATCTGGCGGCAGCTGGTCGCCGGCGAGGCGCAGAGGCGCGTCTCTGCACCGATCGACGGCCCCGTGGCGATGACCCTCAGCTTCCGCCTCCCGCGGCCGAAGTCCGCGCCGAAGAAGAAGTGGATCTACCCGGCGAAGAGGCCGGATCTGGACAAGCTCGTCAGGGCCGTTCTGGACGCCGTCACCCATGTCATCATAACGGATGATTCGCAGGTTGTCTCCCTTACCGCCACCAAGGATTATGGTCCGCCGGGAGTCCTCGTCCAGGTCGATGAGATCGAGGTCTAGTGCTGCCACGCTTCATCCAGCCTTCTGGAAAAGTTCATATCATCGGCACTACTACTTCGGCTAACCGACATGTTCTGCCCGAAGTGCCAATCCCTGATGTTCCCGAGGAGCGGCAAGATGGCCTGCGGCAACGCGGCCTGCGGGTTCAATCGTGACATAAACGACGGGGACAACAACGTCACGAAGGTCGCCAACCCATCGAAGATAAAGCCGATGGAGACTCTCGTGCTGGAGCAGATAACGAGCACACTGCCGAAGACCAGCGCGGACTGTCCAAAGTGCGGCCACGGCGAGGCCTTCTGGGTAATGAGGCAGACACGCGCGGCTGACGAGCCGACGACCAGGATCTACCGTTGCGCCAAGTGCAGCCACACGTGGCGGGAATACTGAGCCCTCCATCAGGCCGTAGCAGCCAGAGCGTGTGAGGTCCACAAATAGGTTTATAATCGGACTGGTGATTTGGTGCCGACCGCAAGGGGGAGCCTGATGTTTGAGGCCAAAGTTAAGGCCGAAGTATTGAAAGAGCTCGTGGATGTCCTCTCGACCCTAGTCGACGAGACGAAGATCAACGCCAACAAGGAAGGCATATCAGTCAGGGCAGTCGACCCTGCGCACGTGGCGATGGTCGATCTGAGCCTGGAGCGCGCGGCGTTCGAGAGCTATAATGCCGACGACCAGGAGCTCGGCCTAGACCTGGACAAGGTCAAGGAAGTGCTTAGGCTCGCGAAGACGGGCGATGTCATCGACCTGAAGTACGACGAGGACAAGAACAAGCTCATCCTGCACGTCGGCAACATCACGAGGCGCATGGCCCTCGTGGATACCGCGGGCATGTCGGACACCAAGGTGCCCAACCTCAACCTTCCCGCCAAGCTGACCATCAGGGTCGAGGAGCTGCGCCAGGGCATAAGGGCCTCCGAGAACGTCTCCGACCACATCGCGCTCACCGTGTCGCCGGAGGGATTCGCGATGCAGGGCGAGGGGGACACGGATTCTGTCGACCTGAAGCTCGGCAAGGACCTACTGGACGAGCTGGAGAGCAAGGAGCAGGTCCGCTCGATGTTCCCGCTGGACTACTTCGCCAACATGATAAAGGCGATAACCACGGCCCCGAGCGTGACCATGTACCTGGGCAACGACTACCCTGTCAAGATCGAGTTCCAGATCGGCGGCGGCAAGGGCAAGGTCAAGTACCTGCTCGCGCCGAGGATAGAGAGCGACTGATCTCTACCTGGACCCCATCACTAGGATGTATGCCTGATCAGCGGAAGCCTTGATCGAGTCCGTCGCGTTCTCGATCCCGACCAAGAGGTCGTTCAGGACCACGACGGCCTTGGCATCCACGACCTCCTTGAGCATCATCTTCTTGACGCCGAAGTAGAGGTCGTCGACGATATGCTCGTACCTGTCCGCCTCTGCCCGCGCCCTCATCGCTTCTTCCCTATTCTTTCCCAGAGCATCGATGGTAACCTTCAAGAACCTGCAGCAGTCCACCGAGTTCTTCGTCATCTCCTTCAGGGCGCCCCAGAGGACTTCAGGGACCTCCTCGCCCGTCTCCATGATGAGCTCGAGGTTCCTCGCCGCAACCTTGTACCAGTCCGCGATGTCGTCTATGCGCCTGACCAGGCGCATCATGTCCTCCCTCTCCTTCGGATCCATGTCGCCCCGCGACAACTCCTCGAAAATCGAGACCTCGAGGTTGTCCGCCGCCTTCTCGTCGAACTCCACCCGCTTGAGCGCCTCCGGAATCTCGTCCTTGCGGCCGCTGAGCATGAAGCCCAGCGCCCTGTCGAGGTCCACCGCCGTGTCCAGCACCTTCCCGACGTGCTGCCTCGCCTTCACGATGACGCTCGATTCCTTCCTTCTCTCCAGCCAGTCCAGCAATGGTCGCTCACTCAAGTTTCAATGCCTCCTGCAGTCCTGCGTAAGGTCGCGGGTAGACTCTGACATGCTCCAGGTCGAACAGGACAATCACATCCTCTCCCGTATTAAATCTTGCTTCATCAGCCATAGCGTCCACGATCATCGCGTCGCCGGTCCTCACCGCTACCTCGTACCTCACGTATGCCCCGGCGAAGTGAACATCCTGCACCTTGCCGGTCAGCATCGGGGCCGCCGCCACCTTCGCGAGTGTGAGGTGCTCGGGACGGATCGAGACGACGACCGCCTGCCCCCGCCTGAGGCCGTCGCCCCGCACCCTGAGAAACTGCTCGTTCCTCAGCTCGATCACTGCCCAGGAGTCTATCGTCCTGTCGACGACGCCCTCGAGGAAGTTGCTCTCGCCCAGGAAGTTCGCTGTGAAGAGCTGCTTGGGGTTGTGGTACAGCTCAGATGGCGGGCCGTCCTCCACGACCTTCCCTTTCCTCATGATCACTATCCTGTCCGCAACGGACATGGCCTCCTCCTGGTCGTGGGTCACGTGGATGGCGGTCAGACCAAGGTTCTTCACCAGCTTCCTCAGCGTGTAGCGCAGTTCCATGCGGACCCTCGCATCGAGCGCGGACAAAGGCTCGTCGAGGATGAGGAGCCCCGCCCTGGTTGCGAGAGCCCTGGCGAGCCCGACCTTCTGCTGCGCGCCGCCGCTGA
>JAFNFQ010000051.1 GCA_017885655.1 Methanobacteriota archaeon
TGTCAAACGTCACCTCGATCTGCGGTACGTTCCTCGGGGCAGGCGGGATGCCGACGAGATGGAACTTGCCGAGGGAGACGTTGTCGCTCGACATCGGCCTCTCACCCTGCAACACGTGGACCTCGACGGTGGTCTGCCCGTCCGCCGCGGTCGTGAACACCTGGCTCTTGCGCGTGGGTATCGTCGTGTTCCTCTCTATCAGCTTGGTGAAGACGCCGCCCAAGGTCTCGACGCCCAAGCTCAGTGGAGTCACGTCGAGCAGGAGGATGTCCTTCACCTCGCCGCTCAGCACCGCTCCCTGAATCGCGGCTCCGAGAGCGACGCATTGCATCGGATCGACTCCCCTCTCGGCCTTCCGCCCGATGACGCCCTCGAACCTCTCGCGGACGACCGGCATGCGCGTCGGCCCCCCGACGAGGATTATGTGGTTCACGTCGTTGTAGCTCCATTTCGCGTCCTTGAAGGCCTGTTCGATGGGGGATCTGCACCGCGAGAGCACCGGCTCGACGATCTCCTCGAGCTTCGCCCTCGTGAGTGTCATCTCGAGGTGCACCGGTTTTCCGTCCTTCTGCGCGATGAACGGCAGGTTGAGCGTCGTGTTGAGCGTACTCGAAAGCTCGATCTTCGCCTTCTCGGCTGCATCCCTGAGGCGTTGCATGGCCTGGCGGTCTTCGGCGATGTCCACTCCTTCCTTCTTCCTGAACTCGGAGGATGTCCAGTCGACCAGTTTGTTGTCCATGTCCATGCCGCCGAGCTGCGTATCTCCGCTAGTGGAGACGACCTCGAAAACGCCCTCGCCCATCTCCATGAGGGTGACGTCGAACGTCCCGCCGCCAAGGTCCAGGACGCATATCTTGCCCTCGCCCTTCTTGTCCAAGCCATAGGCCAGGGCAGCCGCCGTCGGCTCGTTCACCAGCCTCAAGACTTCCAGTCCCGCGATCTTGCCCGCGTCCTTGGTAGCCTGACGCTGGTTGTCGTTGAAGTAGGCGGGGACTGTTATCACCGCCTGGTTCACCGGCTCCCCGAGGAATGCCTCGGCGTCGGTCTTGATCTTCCTCAATATCATCGCGCTGATCTCTTGAGGAGTGTAGGTCTTCCCTTCGATGTTGACCTTGTAGTCGGTCCCCATCTTCCTCTTGATCTGCATGACGGTGCGCTCGGGGTTCATGACGGCTTGGCGCTTGGCGGGTTCGCCCACCAGCACCTGCCCGTCCTTCGTGAAAGCCACGAAGGAGGGGAACATCTTGCCGCCGTACGTGCTGCCCTCAGCGCTCGGTATGATCTTCGGCACTCCGGCTTCCAGGTATCCGGCTTCCGAATTCGTCGTTCCCAGGTCTATTCCGATTATCTTAGGCATTCTTCTCACCTTCGTTCTTGACAACGATCACCAGAGATGGTCTCAGTACCTTCGTGTTGCATCTATATCCCTTGCGGATGACTTCCCTGATCGTCCCGTGCTCCATATCTTTCTCGTTCACGAACTCGACCGCGTCGTGGATGAACGGGTCGAACTTCTGGCCCTTGGCGGGAATCTCCGCCAAGCCGCTCTCCTCCAGGATTTTCAGGAGCTTGGCATGCAGCAGTTTCAGTCCGGAATCACCTTCGCCGGCGATCTCGACAGCCTTATCGAAGTCATCCAATATCGGGAGGAGTGACCTCAGGAGCCCCTCCTGCGCATTCGCGACGATGTCCTGTTTCTCCCTCAGCGCCCTCTTCTGATAGTTCTCGAATTCTGCCTGAAGGTACATCAACCGAGAAAGGAGTTCCTCATTCCTCCGCAGCAATACGGCCTTCTCGTCAGGCTGTGGCGGAGCTTCCGGCTTCGCCTCTGCCTCCTGCTCCGTCGCTGCAACAGGCTGGCAAGCATCCTCTGGAGCTTCCGCCTGCTCTGGGGTTTCCTTGTCCGCTTTCGACTCTTTCTTCCCCGGCATCTCGGCATCGTCTCCTGGAGATTGCCAACGCCCGCCGTGGGTCGCTCGCGCTGTGTGGTAGGTGCCCCGCCTGCGTTGGCATGGCGGGGCTTATTTCGCTAGGCTGGTGAATGCTCCTCTCTGTGCCTAGAACTCGTCGCTCTCTCCGCCGCCTTCCTCGCCGCCTGCGCCGCCGGGCGCACCGGGCCTGCCGCCGGATTTGGCCGCGATGACGTCGTCGATGCGGAGTATCATGACTGCCGCGTCAGTTGCGGAGCTGATCGCCTGCGTTCCGACTCGTATGGGTTCGATGACCTTGTTCTTCTTCATGTCGGTTATCTTGCCGGTGAACACGTCGACTCCCGCTGTCTTGCCGCCCTTCTTGTGCTCCTTGCGCAGTTCGATCAGGGTGTCGATCGGGTCCAGGCCCGCATTCTCGGCGAGGGTCCTCGGGATTACCTCGATTGCGTCCGCGAAGGCCTCGATCGCTATCTGCTCGCGCCCGCCAACAGTCGAGGCGAAGTCTCTGAGTCCGAACGCGATCTCCGTCGCTGCCGCACCGCCACCGTAGATTATCTTCCCGTCCTCGATTGTGACAGCGGCGACAGACACGGCGTCCTCGAGGGATCTCTCGACCTCGTCGACCACGTGCTCAGTCCCGCCGCGGATTAGTATCGAGACCGCCTTGGGGTTCTTGCAGCCGGTGACGAACGTCATCTCGTCGTCGCCGATCTTCTTCTCGAACACGACCTTTGCGTTCCCGAGATCATCCTTCGTGAGCTCGTCCAGCTTCGTCGCGATCTTCCCGCCAGTCGCCTTCGCCAGCTTCTCCATGTCGCTCTTCTTGACTCTCCTGACCGCGTAGATGCCTTCCTTGGAGAGGTAGTGCTGCGCGAGGTCGTCTATCCCCTTCTGGCAGAACAAGACCGTCGCACCGGACTTCTTGACCCTGTCGACCATGCCCTTGAGCATGTTCTCCTCTTCCGAGAGGAACGCCTGCAGCTGGCTCGGGTCGGTGATCTCGATCTTCGCATCGATCTCGGTCTTCTTGACCTCCAGGGCCGCGTCGACCAGTGCGATGCGAGCGTTGTCGATCTGACTCGGCATGCCGGGGTGGACCCTCTCCTTGTCGACGATGATCCCCTCGACCAGCTCGGTGTCTGCGATCGAGCCGCCCTGCTTCTTGACTATCTGGATGTTGTCCTCGTCGACGAAGTAGCGGCCGCTTGCCAGCTCCTCCGCGACCATGGTCACCGCCTTGACGGCGATGTCGGCGAGGTGCTCCTTCTGGCCGCTCGCGCTCTTGCTCTGCATGGCGGTGATCGCCACGTCCCTAAGGACGTTGGTGTCCTTGATGGACACTTTCGTGGAGACCCTCTCTAGGACTTCGCGTGCCTTCTCGGCCGCCTGCCTGTAGCCGCTCGCGATCACGGTCGGGTGGATGTTCTGCTCGATGAGGTCTTCAGCCTTCTTGAGCAGCTCTCCCGCCAAAATCACCGCGGTTGTCGTTCCGTCTCCCGCCTCGGCGTCCTGCGTCTTCGCCACCTCGACCAGCATCTTGGCGGCGGGATGCTCTATGTCCATCTCCTTCAGAATGGTCACGCCGTCGTTGGTGATGACGACGTCACCAAGGCTGTCGACGAGCATCTTGTCCATTCCGCGCGGGCCAAGCGTCGAGCGGACAGCATCGGCAACCGCCTTCGCGGCCGCTATGTTGTTGAATTGCGCTCCCTTTCCCCGTTCCCTCTTCGTTCCTTCCTTCAAGATCAATATCGGTGTGCCACCTTGAGTCATCATTTCTTATTCCTCCTTTGCGTGAAATGCATTTGAGGTACCCCGTCCTATGTCAAGACTTCTATATAAACGTTCCCATGCATGCCAAGGCCATTTCCAGAGGACAGTGAGTGAATCAAAAATGCCCGACTGCATCCGCTCCCGCATACGCTTATATCCAGCCGACCCTCTGGCATGCCGGATGAAGAATCTCCTGATGCGTCTTGCAGACAGGGTGCAGGATGCAGTCGCCGACTTCAAAGGAGACTACCATGTGAAGGTCGGCACCGGGGCTTACGGTCTGCCCACCTCCGCCATAGACCGGGCTGCCGAGGCTGCCGTCCTTGCTGAGCTGGAAAAACGAAAGGAGAAGCTGAACGTCCTTAGCGAGGAGGCGGGCTTTATCGACAGGGGCGGAGACCTCACGCTCGTCCTCGATCCGGTTGATGGGACGCACAACGCCGAAAGGGGCGTGCCATTCTACTCGACATCGATGGCCATCGGCAAGGGTTCGATGACAGGCGCGACGCACGGCTTGGTCAGGGACCTCGTTTCCGGCAGGAATTATTACGCTTCGAAAGGTGAAGGGGCGTTCCTCGATGGTAAACGGATTCATGTGAGGAAGCTTGACGAGCATGACACACTCTTCACCGTCTACATCGGCATGAACGCGCATGAGAACGCGTATCGCGTGGCGAGCAATGGGAGGCGGGCGAGAAGCCTCGGAGCAGCCTCGCTGGACATGTGCATGGTCGCGAGCGGGGCGGCGGACCTCTATTATATGAACAGCAATGCCAAGCGCGCGGAACTCAGGGTCGTGGACATAGCTGCGAGCGCGCTCATACTCCGCGAGGCGGGAGGAGAGGTTGTCGACTTGAATCGCAAGAGGCTCGACATGCCCTTCGACACGAAAACGGTATCGAACTTAATAGCCTACGGCGACGCAAGGGTTCTGGAGCTGATTCCATGAGGTTCGGCATAACCGCCAACCCGGAGCACAAGCACGCCTTGGACGCGACGCGCCAGGTCGTCCGCCTGCTGAAAGGGAAGCACGAGGTCTTCCTGGAGGACGATGTCGCCAAGGCACTCAAGCTGCATGGCGGGCCGCTCGAGAAGATCAAAGCCGACTTCATTCTGGCCATAGGTGGCGATGGAACGGTGCTGAGGGCCCTGCAGAGAACCAACGAGAAGGTGCTCGGAATCAACACGGGCTCCGTTGGGTTCCTTGCCGAGGGAGATCGCGAGTCCCTGGATATTCTAATCAAGAGGCTCCTTAGGGGAGACTACCATGTCGAGAACCGCCTGAAGTTGAAAGTCACCGTCGATGGCAGGCGCATGTACGATTGCGTGAACGAGGCGGTCGTTCACACCGCCCATGTCGCGAAGATACGTCACTACGAGATTGCGGTCGACGGTGCTGTCGCGGAACAGGTCAGGGCGGACGGGGTCATCGTCGCGACGCCGACGGGGAGCACCTCGTACGCGATGAGCGTCGGCGGACCGATACTCGATCCTCGCGTGAAAGCATTCGTTGTTGCAGCAATCGCTCCGTTCAAGCCCTCGTTCCATCCTTTCGTTGTGCCGCCGGACAGCAAAATCCAAGTCACATTCGTGAGGCCACGGCCGGGGCTCCTCGTGCTTGACGGCCAAGCAGAGATGCCCTTGAAGGGCGAGGAGAAGGTCGTCATGACCGGCTCCGAGAAAGCAGGCAGGCTCGTCCGCTTCGGGGACAACTTCTACCGCCGCATCCAGGAGAAACTCGCGAACCCGTGATCGCATGCCGTTCAACAAGCCGGTCCGCGCGATCCGACGCAAGGTGCTGAGGATGATCCTTGAAGCGTCGAGAGACATGTATCCGAGGGAGTTCGGCGCGATACTGAGGGCGGAAGAGGGCGTGATCACCGAGATACTCCTGGTCCCCGGCACCGTGTCCGGCAACCGCCACGCAATATTCCAGCTCCACATGCTGCCCGCCGACTTCACCGTCGTCGGCACGGTTCATTCGCATCCTTCCGGGAATTTCCATCCTTCGGACGAAGACCTCGCACTTTTCGGGAAGTTCGGCGGTCTTCACTTGATTGTGGGCTATCCCTACGATGAGACGACTTGGGCGGCATGGAAATATCCAGGGGAGCGCCTCGACCTGCAGATTCTTCCTTAGGCCTTGCCGCCGTCTGGGCTAAGACTGGACCAGGCCGGCAGCACTTCCTTGTAGGTCGCCTCGAGCTTGTCGACCACTTTCTTAATGCCGAAGTCCTCGACGACTTTTTTCCTCCCGGCCTTGCCCATTTCTGAACGCTTCCCCGGGTCGCCGAGCAGCGTGTTGATTTTCTCTGCAAGGTCTTCAGCATTCAATGGCTCGCAGAGCAACCCCTCGATACCATCCCTCACGACTTCTCTCACGCCGGGCATGTCCGTCACGACCACCGGCCTCCCACTCGACATTGCCTCCAGGGCCACGATGCCGAAGGCCTCCAGACGCGAGACCGAGGGGAGCACGAACACGTCGCACGCGGCATAGTACTTTGGAAGCTCCGATCTGGCGAGCCTGCCCGAGAATATCACCCTGTCCTCGACATTGAAGGACTTCGCGAGACGTCTGATGACGGGGAGTTGAGGGCCCTCTCCCCCGATGATGAACTTGGTGCCGTCCACATACTGTGCGGCCTCGACGAGATTTTCAATGCCTTTGTGAGGTACGACTCGCCCGACCCACAACACGAGGTGCTGGCCTCCTTTCAAACCAAGACTCGACCTGACTTCCCTGCCATCGACATCAGGCCGGAAGAACTCGAAGTCCACTGGGTTGGGAATGACCACCGGGGAATATTTCCAGATGGCGCGGGACGTGGCGGCGTAGGTCTCCGTCGTGACGATGATCCTGTTCGCCCGGCGCATGGTGCGAGTGCCCAGCGTTCTCCTATATACCTCCTCTATGACGAGGCCGAAGACGCTCGGTATCTCTATATCGCAATGGTAGGTCAGCACGAAGGGCAATCGCTTCTCGGCCGCCACCTTGGACGCGTAGTAGGCCGAAAGCGGCGGGGGCGAATGCGCGTGGAAGATGTCAACGTCCCTTTCCCTGAGCGCCCCCTTTGTTCTTGTCACGATCGGCGTCCTCAGCAGCGTCGTTAATGGTTTGAGCCTCGTTATCTGGAAACCGTCCATCACCTCCTTCTCGGGGACGTCTCTGCCCTGCCTGGACGTGAGCACCTCGACCTCGTGACCGCGCCTCACAAGCTCGCTTGAGATGGAATGGACATGGCTCTCGACTCCTCCAAGATGCGGGAGGAACCAAGGCGACACTTGGACTATCTTCATCCGGATGCCCTCAATGGATGCGGCTCCTGGGCGCTATGGTGCCCCTCACAACCGCCCCCATGCCGATGAACGTCTCTTCTCCGACTATCGTTCCCGCGTCGATCGACGCGTTGATGCCTATTCTCACATCATCGCCGATAATCGCCCCGAGCTTCCTGAGCCCTGTGTCGACCGTCTTGCCCTTGAGCGTGACAGACACCGGCCGCCCGTCGAGCCTCAGGTTGGCGATCTTCGTCCCCGCGCCGAGATTGACGCGCTCGCCCAGAATGCTGTCCCCGACGTAGTTGATGTGAGGCGCCCTGCTTCCCTCCATGAAGATGCTGTTCTTGACCTCCGACCCATTCCCTATCTTGCACTTGTCGCCAATGTAGGTGCTCGGGCGTATCCTGCAATTCGGCCCTATCTCGCAGTCCTTGCCGATGATCACGGGCCCCTGGATGTACGCGCCCCTGAGTATCTTGGTGCCCGGGCCTAGCTGCACGGAGCCGATGAGGGTCGCGTGCTCGTCGACCTCGCCCTCCACCTTCGTTTTCAGTCCCTTGAGGAGTATCTCGTTCGCCTTGAGCAGGTCCCACGAGCTCCCGACGTCTATCCATTCCTCCTCGAGCCTGTGACCGAAGACAGCCCCCTTCTCTATGAGCATCTGGAGCGCGTCCGTGATCTCGTACTCGCCGCGGACCGATGCCGGCGTCTTCGCGATGAGGTCGAATATGTCTGGGCTGAAGACGTAGATGCCCGCATTTATGAGGTTGGACTTGGGCTTAGATGGTTTCTCCTCGAGACCGACGACCTTGTCGTCCTTCATCTCCACGACGCCGAAGCGCGAAGGGTCTCCGACCTCCGCGATCGCCATCACAGTCCCGCCAACGCGCTTGTGGAACTCCAGGAGGCCCGCGATCGACTTGCCACTGACCACGACGTCTCCGTTTATGCTGAGGAAGGAACCGTCGAAGTGATTCCTGGCGAGTCCGATGGCGTGTGCCGTCCCCAGCCTTTTCTCCTGTTCCTCGAAGTCAACCGCCACGCCTAGGTCCGGCTGATGCGCGAGGAAGTCGCGGATGCGGTGTCCCTTCCAGCCCACGAGTATGGTCGCTTCCTTGACCCCTGCAGCGGACAGCGCGTCCAGGGTGTGTATGAGGAACGGCTTGTTCGCCACCGGCAGCAGCGGCTTCGGGATGTTCGCGGTGAGCGGGCGCATCCTCGTGCCCTCTCCCGCCGCGAGGATGAACGCTTTCATCTCAGCACAGCCTTGACCTTGGAAACCAGCGATTCGTATATCTCCTTTGTTCTCGATTCCGTGCGCGCCTCGACCTGGAGCCGGACCTTGGGCTCCGTTCCTGATATGCGCACGAGACACCACCCATCCTCCAAGCCGACACGCCAACCATCCACCTTCGTGAGCTCGCCTTCAATGGAAGACATCGTCTGCTCGAGCATGCGCGAAACGTCTGCCCGTCTGGAAGATTCAAACTGGAATGAGGTGCGCATCGAAGGGTAGGAAGGCAGGCGAGCAACCTGCTCTGAGAGCTTCTCTTTCGCCACCAAGGAAGCGATGAGCGCCGCCCCGTAAATCCCGTCGGGGAAAAGACCCCATGTCGGGAAAATGAAAGTGCCGGACGGCTCGCCGCCAAAGTCAGCCTTCCTGCGCTGGACCTCCTGGGCGACATAGACGTCACCGACCCGTGTTCTCCAAATCTTCGCTCCGGGCAGCGCATCATCCACCGCCATGGAAGCGTCGACTGGAACGACGACCGCCTTCTTCACGAGCTTAGTTGCGAGTAGAGGGAGGAGTCTGTCCCCTCCAACGTAAGCCCCTTTCTCATCCACCGCCACGACTCTATCGCCGTCACCATCGTGAGCCAGCCCGAGATTAGCGCCCGTCGCGGGCACCGCTTTGCGGAGAACGTCCAAGTTCTGCTCAGTTGGCTCTGGAGACCTCCCGGGGAAGCGCCCGTCGAACTGCGCATTGAGTGCGACCACTTTGCAGCCCATCTTCCTCAGAACAAATGGTGTAATGGCGCTCGCCGATCCGCACCCGCAATCCACAACCACCTTGAGATTGACAGTGCCGACAGAGTCCGCAATGGCGTCCGCGTGATCCAAGGATAAATCGCGGCACCTGCCCAGCTCTCCGAGTCGATCCCATGATCTCCTCTCGAAGGAATGGCTGGCAAGGGCCTCCTCGATCTCCTTCTGCTGCTGCTCATCGAAAGCGATTCCAGATGAGTTCCACAGCTTGATCCCGTTGTACTCTGGCGGGTTGTGAGACGCCGTGATGACGGCGCCGCAATCATAACGCCTCGCGCCGAAAGCGACCGTCGGCGTGCTGAGCACTCCGCCGTCGTCCACAATCCCTCCCGATGAAAGCGCTCCGCTGCCGAACGCGTTCGAGAGTAAGAGGCTTGATGTCCTGACATCCCTGCCGAGCAAGATCCGTCCATATCTGGACGCGACGACACTGCCAATCTCGACGAATAGCTCGGGTGTGATGTCTGTGCCGAACACTCCGCGAATTCCCGAAGAGCCGAACGAGACCACGCACGTTAAACGTGGTCGCGGGAAAAATCTTTGCGGGCTAATCCTCGCGGATGTCTGGCTCCGGGGAAGCTTTTAAATACAATCCATCTGCATGCGGGTCTGGCCACGACACTGGCTCGCTGGCCAAGGATCCCCCTAGGAGGGAACGAGAATGGTAATGGAGCCCATATCGTTCGACAAGGCGCTGGAGATAGCGAAGAGAAAGGGCCTCAAGCCTGGACGCGTGAAAGGGACCAACGGAATACAGTTCACGAAGGGAAGAAACACCCGCTTGGAAGTCATCGACTGGGACACCTTCAAGGACGTACTCAACAGAAGGAAACTCCAGGTCCACGAGTCCGGCGGCTGGATGAAGATAATGAAGAAGTGAGAACCCTTTCTCACCCTTCCTTTTTTAGTTTTTATATATTAGTGGCTATATTCATATGGCAGTCCAGTGGAAACAAGAGATTTATAGGCACGACACCTACAGGTCGGCATCCGCGCGGCGGTAGCCAAGCATGGCCAACGGCGCGAGATTCAGGGTCTCGTCTCGAAGGGGTCCCCAGGTTCAAATCCTGGCCGCCGCACTGTCTCCCCCGTCGTCCGGCGGATGACCGATCTTGCCGAAACAGCAGTCCATGGAGAATAATCAGAAAAACGAGGGATATTCATGGAGAGAAAAGCAGCCGAAACCGCGGTCGGATGGTAAAAATCGGGACATTTCATGGAAAAAAGCCCGATTTTCTCCCTGAGAGACCGAAACCCATATCTTTAGGATAGCGATACAGGTAGTCGGAGATACTATGCCCTACACCTACCAAGGTTGGACTCTGTATACCCGAGAAGTGAAACTGAAGAGGGGACCGAAGGTCAACATATACTTCTTCAGTAAGAGGAAACCGAAGAGCGGCAGGATGATGGACGAAATGCCGAAGGGCTACAAGGTCGGCGTCAACAAGCGCACAGGCCTGCCCTACCTGAAGAAGGCCTAGAACCCTCTCACTTTCAGGGAAACACGTACAATCCGCCGAGCCATCTCCCCCAGGAGATCTCGGCGGACCCCATAATTTTGAGTCGGATTGCCCCCAATCGACTCATACGATTCGCGTCATGAGGGTGGATTTACCGGGTCGTTTTTCCTCGTTTCAATTCTGTTCTTTCAGCCTGAATGCACCCACGCCAGCCACGGTCAGGAATGCTCCGATGAGCACCAGGAATCCTGGCAGGCCGAATGTCTCGAGGACCACACCGCCCATTGGCGGGCCGAAGGCGAACCCGAAACCCAGCACCAGGCTGTATATTCCGAAAGCAGTGCCAGAGGTCTCCTTCTTCGTGATGTCAGCGAGATAGGCGAGGACTGCGGGAGGGAATGCGCCGGCCCCGAGACTCACCAGAACGACCACCGGCCAGATCGCCACGAGAC
Organism: Methanobacteriota archaeon; assembly: GCA_017885655.1. Classification (GTDB taxonomy): domain Archaea; phylum Thermoplasmatota; class Thermoplasmata; order RBG-16-68-12; family JAFNFQ01; genus JAFNFQ01. Next base: position 10,948 of record JAFNFQ010000051.1, read on the forward strand.
CTGAGAGGTTGTCCAGGTTCTGCACGAGAAGCACAGCAAGCACTCCGAAGAAGAAGAGCCCGAACAGCATGAACGGTCGGCGCTTCCTCATCCTGTCGGAGAGCCACGCGTTCACCACCATGGAGGCCACGAGCGACAGGCCCAAGACCACGAGGATGATCATCAGGTTCGGGTCGCCTATGATGTCGGCTTCCTCCACTATCTTTTCCAGGAAAGAGATGACCATTCCGTAGATGGCGATAACGGGTATGTAGACGGGCAATAGATCGCGCAGCTCCTTTCGCGCGACGACCGATTTGAGTGCATCCCAGCCCCTCACCGCTAAACCGGATTTCTCCCGCGTCTCATCGACAAACAGCCAAACCATGACCACCGAGATGAGGATAGCGGCTGTCTGGAGATAGAAGAGAGTCACCGGCGGGACCCCGTAGAAATTCAGGAGGAGGAAGCCCAGCATGTAGCCGCCAGCCAGCCCGAGGAACGTGACTATGTCGAACAGGGCCATCAGCCGCGCTCGGTTGCGCGGAGTCGCCAGATCGGCGATCATCGTGAGCGTGGAGGATGTCTTTGCCGCGGCCCCGATTCCGTAGAAGGCTGTGAAGACGAACAGGGGATAGATGAAGTTAGTTGTCGAGAAGCTGAACGTTGCCACGGCCGTAATCGCATGTGCGAAGATTAGAATCGGTTTCCGGCCGACCTTGTCGCACAAGACGCCGAAGTACATCACCGTGATGAGCTCGGCAATTGGATAGAAAGAGACGAGGATGCCCGCAGTCAGGTAGCTGATGGACTCCTGGTATTTCGCGCTAGTGACGACCGCTATCGTCATGAAGGCTGCCGCGCGCATTACCAGCGTTGCGGTGTAGAGAAAGAACAGGCTGATCCTCGCGCGCCTGCGGCTCGTGGCGGTGCCAGTCGAGACAACAGCTTCGCCTGCCAAGGTCTCCTGTGACCACGAAGTTACCTTTGCTTATGTAGCTTGCCGCCTCGCGACGTATATCCGATTCCGCATGCAACGTTTTATTGCCCGCCTCAAGTTCGCAGGGACGGTGACCGGATGAAGCACGACACCGGGACGGAACGGCTCGGAATGCTGATCGGCGGGAAATGGGTCCAGGCCGCCAGCGGCAGGATGATAGAAGTGAGAAACCCGGCTGATGGCTCAGTCGTTGCCGAAGTCCCTCTTGGCGGGAAGGAGGATGCGCGGGCTGCCATCGATGCCGCGGTCACCGCAAAGAACAAGATCGCCAGGATGGCGGCATACGACCGGTATAGATTCCTGCTCAAGACGGCCCAGCTCATCGAGGAGGACATGGAGGGTCTGGCCCGCACAATCTGCATTGAGGCGGGCAAGCCGATTCGCGATTCTCGTGTGGAGGTCAGGAGGGCGGTCGTCACGTTCACGTCGGCAGCGGAGGAGGCGAAGCGCATCTTTGGAGAGGTCTTCCAGACCGACGCCTATCCTCTCCCGCCAGGAAACGAGAGGCGCCTCAGCTTCTCCGTCAGGGAGCCGGTCGGAGTGGTCGTCGGGATATCCCCGTTCAACTTCCCGTTGAACCTGCTCTGCCACAAGGTCGCTCCGGCCTTGGCGGCGGGGAATGCTGTAATCGCGAAACCCACGAGTGAGACCCCGATCGTGGCTCTGAGGCTCGGACATCTCCTAATGGAGGCGGGCTGCCCGCAGGGCGCGGTGAACATCATTACTGGCCCAGGCCCGACTGTGGGGACAGAGCTGGTGGAGAACCCGGGCACCGACCTCGTGACGTTCACCGGGTCGACCGCCACGGGATTGGGCATCTACCAGCTGGCGGCGAAGAGGAACAAGAAGGTCATCCTCGAGATGGGCGGGATGGATCCTATGATCATCCTTGACGACGCGGACCTCTCCAAGGCGGCCGATGCGGCAAGCCGCGCGTGCTTCGGACTGTCCGGGCAGGTGTGCACAGCAAGCAAGAGACTGATCATCATCGAAAGCGTTTCGAGGAAATTCACGCGCCTCCTAATCGACAGGGTCAAGAAGCTCAAGGTGGGCGACCCCTTGCGCGAGGAGACTGATGTGGGGCCAGTCATCAACGAAGGCTCGCTCAACAGGATCCACGCGCTGGTCCTCGAAGCTGTCGATGAAGGTGCGAAGGTCGCAATTGGCGGGAAGAGGATTGTCGACGTCGCGCACAAATCTGGCTATTTCTACGCACCGACGGTTCTGAGTGAGGTCACTGGCGACATGAAGCTGATGAAGGAGGAGCCTTTCGGGCCGCTGGGACCTGTGCAGTCAGTCGCGGACGAGAGGGAGGCAATCGAGGCGGCGAACTCCACCGTGTACGGCCTGCAATCCAGCATTTTCACCAAAGACATTGGCCGTGGCCTGAGGATCGCGAGGGAGATTCGTGCGGGCGGCGTCATGATAAACGATCCGACGACGCTGAGGTTCGACAACATGCCCTTCGGCGGCATGAAGATGAGTGGCTTAGGTCGGGAAGGTGTCAGGTACGCGGTCCAGGAAATGACCGAAGTCAAACTCATCAACGTGAACCTCGCGTAACGGCTTCCGTGCACCTGGTATGTTCAATCTTGACGCGACAAGATGAGACGTGATACATACTATCATTAGGCACATTTAATTGACCATGAGGAGCTACCGCCCCCAAGCGGTGCGATGGTGCTTGTCTGCAGATATTGCGCTCACATCTTCTCGGAGGAAGACCTGCTGCTCCGCTCGTGCCCCGTCTGCATGAGCAACACGAGGTTCCTGGAGTACTTCGTGACGACCTCGGAGGCGGACCAGTTCAAGCACTCCATAATCAGAGCGAACATCGAGGACGACCATTACCCTGCGGCATGATTTGACTCCGAGCGGATTGGCGCAATGAGACCGCGTCGGTTAGTTCTCCTTGTAAGCAGCGACTGCCTTCTGGATTTCCTCCGCGGTCACTGTCGTCGCGATCCCGCATATCTCGTTGATCCTGTCCGCGAACTTCTGCCCTTCGGCGGCGGTGAACCAGTCTAGCTGCAGTCGTTCCTTCCTCACGCCCTTCCTGTCCAGCTCCGCCCACATCTTCTCGACGCGCTTCTTGGTCTGGTGGTTCGCGTTGATGTAGTGACAGTCTCCCAGGTGGCATCCGCTCACGAGGACGACCGCCGCGCCCTTGGCGAAAGCCCGGCGGATGAACTTCGGGGCGATCCTGCCCGAGCACATCGTCCGGACAATCCTCACGTCCGGGGCATACTGCATCCTCGACACGCCTGCGAAGTCGGCGCCCGCGTAGGAGCACCAGTTGCAGCAGAACGCCATGACCTTCTTCTCTGCCCCCACCTCCAGAGCCGCGTCGATCTGCGCGAGGATCTGAGCGTCGGTGTAGTGCTTGTTGGTTATCGCCCCGAACATGCACTCCGCGCCGCATGTGCCGCAGCCCGCGCACGCGGCCTCGATGACCTGAACCTTGCGTCCCTTGCCCTCGCCGACGAATTGAAGTGCATTGAAGGGGCAGACCTTCACGCACAGGCCGCAGCCGGTGCACTTGTCCAGCTCGATGATCGGTGTCAGTGCTTCGACGCTTATCTCGCCCCTCGCCATGAGGATGTTCGCCCTGCTTGCGGCGGCGCAAGCCTGGGTGACGCTGTCCTTGATGTCCTTGGGAGATTCGGCGCAACCCGCCAAGAACACGCCCTTCGTCGGTGTGTCGACCGGCAGGAGCTTCGGGTGGGATTCCATGAAGAAGCCGTCGGCGGTTTTGTTCAGCACGAGCAGGCGCTGGATGACGTTGCTGTCCTCCTGCGGCTCGAGACCGATGGAGAGAATCACCATGCCGTACGTCTCGTCGTAGACGCGCTGCATCAGCGTGTTCTCACCGATGACCTTCAAATCCCCGCCATTCGTCTCTCGGACCTCCGCGGGGATGCCGCGGATGAACCTGATGCCCTCCGCCTTCGCCCTCTTGTAGAGATCCTCGAAGCCCTTACCGAAAGCCCTGATGTCCATGTAGTATACGTCGATCGCGACGTCGGGCCAGTGTTCCTTGATGAGCAGCGAGTCCTTGATCGTCTCCATGCAGCAGATGTTGGAGCAGTAGGGGTTGCCCCTGTTCTCGCTGCGCGAGCCGATGCACTGCACGAAGGCCACGCGTTCGGGCTCCTTGAAATCGGTGAAGCGGACGAGGTGCCCCCTTGTCGGACCGCCGGCGTTGATGAGCCTCTCGAACTCGAGTGTCGTGATGACGTTGGGGAATTTCCTGTAGCCGAACTCCGCGAGCTTCGTCGGATCGAACGTGGTTGCTCCAGTTGCAACGACTATCGTGCCTACGTCCAGCCTCGTCGTCTTGTCGGTCAGGCTGAAGTCGATGCTCTTCGCCAGGCACGCCTCGACGCACCGCTCGCACGCAATCACGTGCCCTTTGTTGAGGCAGAGGTTCCTGTCGATGATGTAGGTCGGCGGGACCGCCTGGGCGAAGGGCTGGTAGATCGCCTTCCTCGCCGCCAGTCCCATGTCGAACTCGTTCGGGGCGATCACCGGACAGACCTTCGAGCAGTCCCCGCAGGCGGTGCATGTGTCCTTGACCATCCGCGCCTTCTCGAGGATCTCGACTTGGAAGTTGCCGACGTATCCCGTGACGCTCTTGACCTCGCTGTTCGTCATGATCTCTATGAGTGGGTGCCTGCCCGCCTCGCTCATCTTTGGCGCGAGGATGCAGATGGAGCAGTCCATGGTGGGGAAGGTCTTGTCTATCTGGGCCATCCTCCCGCCGATCGAGGGGTTCTTCTCGACCATGTAGACCTGGTAGCCCGCGTCCGCCAGATCGAGCGCTGACTGGATTCCCGCCACGCCGCCGCCAATCACCAGCGTCCTCCTGATGACGGGGACCTTCTGCTCGACCTGCTCCTCCAGAAGCACAGCCCTGCTCACCGCCATCTTCACCAGGTCGATCGCCTTGGCGGTGGCGCCTTCCCTGTCCCTCAGGTGCACCCAGCTGCAGTGCTCCCTGATGTTTGCCATCTCGAAGAGGTACTTGTTCAGCCCGGCTTCCTGGATGGCCGCTCTGAACGTTGGTTCATGGAGGCGGGGAGTGCACGACGCGACGACGATCCTGTTCAGGTTGTTCTCCTTGATGTCCTTCTTGAGCAGTTCCTGGCCTGGGTCGGAGCACATGTACCTGTAGTCCTTCGAGACGACCACGCCGGGGAACTTCTCCGCTACCCTCGCCACCTCGACGACGTCGACGCTGCCCGCGATGTTCAGCCCACAATGGCAGATGTAGACGCCGACCCTCGGCTCTTCCTTCTTCGGTTTCGGCGGGGCGGCCTCCTCGGTCGCCATCAAACCTGTCTCCGTGGATAGACCACGAGCCGGCTCATGCCTTGATCTTCTCCAGAACCTGCTTCGCCTGGGCGTAGCCCGCCTCGAAGGCCTTCTCGTTCAGCTCCTTCGTGGCCGGCGGGACCGTGCTAAGTATTGCCTGCTTCACCGCGTCCTTGGGGACCATGTCGCTCCCCGCCGCAAGCGCCCCGAGCATGACGATGTTGGCAACTATCTTCTTGCCTAAACCCTCTGCGATCTTCAAGGAAGGGATGGGGATGAACTCTGCACCGAGGCCTTCCTCCACCTGGACGAGGTCCTGGTCGTAGAACACCCTGACCCCTTTCCTGATGAGCTTCTTGTGAGTGTTGTAGGCGTCGCGCGACATGACGACCATAATCTCCGGGGCGGTGACCTCGGGGAATGAGACAGGTCCGTCTTCGATGACAACGTCTGAGCTGCATGCTCCGCCGCGGGCCTCGGGTCCGTAACTCTGGGTCATGGTCGCGTTCTTCCCGCCAAAGATCGCCGCCGCCTTCCCATATATGAAGCCGCTGAGAATGATCCCCTGCCCTCCGAAACCCGTGAACCTGATCTCCTTCCTCATGCTTTCGCCCCCGCAACCTGCTTCTTTTCGACATCGTTAAGAGGCGTCTCCTCCTTGTGGGGCAGTATCTTCCAGTAGAGGTCGAGGAATGTCGGCTTGTCGATGTCGACGAACTTGCCCACTACGATGGGTTTCCCCAGGGTGATGTCCGCTTCCCTCGGGTTCGATCCTTCCTGGGTGATCCAATTCGGCGGCTTGAGGTCCCACTTATCCATGTACATCTTCATCTCGTCGAGGCCGCTGCCTATCTTGTTGGGCCTGCCGAAGCCGATCGGGCAAGGAGAGATGACCTCGACGAAGGCGAAGCCTTTCTTCGTGAGAGCCTCGGCAATCGAGTCGCGCAGCCTCCTGCTGTCGAGGGTAGTCCACCTCGCGACGTAGACCGCGCCGCAGGTCGCCGCCAGCCAAGGGAGGTTAAACGGGTGCTCGAAGCCCCCGTAGGGTGTGGTCGTGGTCTTCGCTCCGATGGGGGTCGTCGGACCGCCCTGGCCGCCCGTCATCCCGTAGTTGAAGTTGTTGACGCAGATCACCTTGATATCCATGTTCCTCCGCGCTGCATGGATGAAATGGTTCCCGCCAATCGCGAACAGGTCGCCATCGCCGCTGATGACGGCGACATTGAGATCCGGCCTGGCAATCTTGATGCCAGTCGCGAATGCGATTGAACGACCATGGGTGGTGTGGTAGGAGTCCTGGTTCAAGTATCCCGCCGCGCGTCCGCTGCATCCGATCCCCGAGACCACGACCCGCTTCTCCCTTGGAATCTGGGCTTTCTCAGCCGCCTTGATGTAAGCGTTGAGGACTATGCCGAGGCCGCAGCCGGGGCACCAGATATGGGGCAGCATGTCCGTCCGCAGCCACTTGTCTGCCGGATGCACGTCCTCCAGCCCCTCTAGCTTGTCGACGAAAGGCGCGCTCACTTGGCCACCTCAATGATCGTCTTGTACGTCAGCTCCGGGCTCGGCAGTCCCCCGCCATGGTAGGTGACGCTTCTGACCGGGACGCGGCCCGCCACTGCCCTCTCCACCTCAAGGACCATCTGCCCGAGGTTGATCTCGGGGACCACGAACGCCTTGACCCGGGACGCGAGCTCCTTCACCTTCTTCTCGGGGAAGGGCCAGGCGGTGATGAGACGGAACAGCCCCGCCCTGACCCCGTCCTTCCTTGCGAGCTCGACGGACCGCCTCACGCATCGGCTCGTGATGCCGTAGGCGACGACGACCACGTCCGCGTCTTCCATCTGCATCTCCTCGTACTCGATTATGTCCGAGGCGTGCTTGTGGATTTTCTCCGTTAGCCTGGGGATCAGTTTCGTCTGCGCATCGAGGTTGATCGCCGGCCGACCGTACTCATCATGGGTCAGACCTGTCATGCGCACGAAGTATCCCTCCCCCGCCAGGGCCATCGGCGGGATCAGATCCTCGTCCGGCCTGAACGGGACATACTGCTCCGGCGGGACCGTAGGCTTCTTCCTTCCGACGAGATGGATCGCCCCCTGCTCTGGAATCACGACCTTCTCGGTCATGTGGCCGATCGACTCGTCCGCCATGATGAGCGCGGGTATGCGATACTTCTCCGCCGTGTTGAAGGCCTGTATCGCGAGGTTGAACATCTCTTGGGGCGAGTTCGGGCAGTAGGCCACGAGGGCGTAGTCGCCGTGACTACCCCACCTGGCCTGCATCATGTCCTGCTGGGCGACGAGCGTCGGGAGACCTGTGCTCGGTCCGCCCCGCTGCACGTCGAGGACGACGCAGGGAATCTCCATCATCGCACCAAGCCCGATGTTCTCCATCATCAGGCTGAAGCCTGGACCCGACGTGGATGTCATCGACTTCATGCCTGCCGCGCTTGCTCCGAGGATTGCGGCCATGGAGCCAATCTCGTCCTCCATCTGGATGTAGCGCCCGTTGACCTCGGGCAGCCTCTCTGCCATCCTCTCCGTGACTTCGGTTGCGGGAGTGATCGGATATCCTGCGAAGAATCGGCATCCGGCGGCGATTGCGCCCTCGGCGGCTGCGATGTCGCCGTTCATGAAGTGAGCACCGGTCAGGACTGCTCCCCTCAACCCTTCACCTCCTCAATCCACAGCGCGAACTCGGGACAGATGTCCTCGCAGTGCTTGCACGCGACGCACATGTCCTCGCGCCCCTTGACGACCCTGACGACGTTGTAGCCCTTCCTATTGTACTTGTCAGACTTCTCGAGCACGTCCTTGGGGCAGAACTCTATGCAGAAGCCGCACTCCTTGCACCTCACATCGATTATGTGCACCTTACCCCTCGGTATCTTCTGGGAATCGATGTCAAGAGGCTTCCTCCAATACCTCGCGTGCGTCTGCTCTGGGAGCGCCTTCTCAAGTACCATTCGCAATCCTTCTCGTGGCGGTTAGAACCGGAAGCGGAATCTGACTGTAAGAGACTATCGATATATCTTTCGTCAAAAGGATTCTATATGTATAATGCTGATAAATGGAGATTCGGTGCGGAAATGCGCTGGCTTTGTTTGACGTGGCTTATGCTCACAAGTAGCTTGGTGTGCTCGGAACACTGATTCTCATTCTCCTCATCGGATACGAGAAGGTTATTACAGGACGCCAGACGTTTCCAATGAACACGTGAGAACATGACAGCCAGCGCGGAAGTAGCTCTAGTGACAGGTTGTTCCAGCGGGATAGGCGAGGCGACCGCGTGGGCGCTCGCCAAAGCGGGCTATCGCGTGTACGCGACCGCCAGGAACGTCGAACACCTTGAGTCCCTGAGGAAGAGAGCCTTCGAATCAGGCCTCTTCCTGCAGGCACGGCCCCTCGATGTGTCGAAACAGGGAGAGATAGACGCTGTCATCTCCGAAATAGGGACGGAGGCGGGGCGCCTTGACGTCCTCGTCAACAACGCCGGCTATGCGCTCTTCGGCGCGATCGAGGAGATTCCCTCGGAAGACCTGAGGCGGCAGTTCGACGTGAATGTCTTCGGTCTGGTCGATGTGTCCAAGGCCGCGCTGCCCTTGATGCGCCGGAGCGGCGGCGGAACGATCGTCAACATCAGTTCGGTCGCAGGCCGAGTTCCAGCGCCTCTGATGGGCGCGTACTGCTCGACGAAGTTCAGCGTGGAGGCCCTGAGCCTCGCGATGCGAGCCGAGGTGCACCAGTTCGGAATCCGCGTGGTCATCATCGAGCCCGGCCCGGTCAACACGAAGTTCTCCGAGAACGCCATCAAGGCTAGCGGGCACATAATCCGCAGGAACGACAGCCCTTACGCGAACGCGTATGCGAGCATCAGGACGATGTACGAGAACGATGGCCCGATCGGCGCGCCGGCAGAACGCGTCGCGAAGGTCATCATGAGAGCGGTCAGGGCGAAGAACCCGAAGTCGCGGTACTCCGTCAGAGCGAGAGATAGGCTGCTTTCCTTGGCGGGCTCCCTGGTCCCGACGAGGGTCGGGCAGCGGTTCATCAGAGGATATTTCCACCTGAATCCCCCCGGCAGGTAGTCGCCAAAGCTGCAGCTCGCCCGAAAAGAAATGAAAAGAAGTTAGGTGGGGAACGGCTTGAGCGCCCTTCCCCTTGATTGGACTAGCTGAGCAGGTCTAGAAGCGCCTTCTGCCTCTGTCGCGGTCGCCGCCACGGTCGCCATAGCCTCCTCGGCCGCCACCGCGGTATCCGCCGCCGCCACTTCCGCCACTTCGTCCGCCGCCACCGTACCCGCCGCCGCCGCCACCGCCGCCCATGCTGCTGTAGCGGGGCTCGCGCTCGTGCTCGATTGCCGAGATGTCAACCTTCGTGTTGACCTCGGGCATCTGCTCTTCGCTCTTTGTAAGCGAGCCGTACTTCCCGACGTTCAGGCGGAGGTGACCCCTCACCAACGACGTGAACCCGTTGTCGATCATGATGGTGTCGTTCTCGCCAACGGCGTTTATCTGGTCCTCCCAGAGCGAGAGGATGACGGTTGCGGTCTCGTCGCCGATGACCGCCTCTGCCAGGGACCTCGCGCCCCCGAATCTGGACTCTATCTGTCTCTTCTCGCCTACGCTCACAATCTTGGCCTTCACGTTCACCTGCTTGGTGGACGGGGACAAGTCTTTCACTTTCGTGAATACCTTTTCCATGTTCTCACTTTCGCACGCAAGTCCTTCGCCAACGCTCTGAGGGGTTAAACACCCTGCGCCTTAGCCGAAAAGTCTTCGCGCTACGTGAGGCATGTACGCCGGTGGTACTTTAACTTATGGTGGGGAATCGCCTCGAGAATCTTCCTTCCACATGTGGGGAGGCGGGCGGGAGGAATGGAAGCATTTCGAAGCGCTCGTCAACTATTTAGCGGGCACCGCCATGGACAGCCAGCGCATGTTGATCGACTCATTTGGGCGGGTGGTGACGGACCTCCGAATCTCCGTCACGAGCCGCTGCAACTTCTCCTGTATCTACTGCCACAACGAGGGGCTCGGTCACCCGCCACTCCTAGACGATCAAGAGGACGGCGAGATGGGCCCCGATGAGATAGGGCGGTATGTCAGACTCGCGAGAGAGCTGGGCATAGGGAGCGTCAAGCTCACCGGCGGCGAGCCGCTGGTGAGGAGAGACTTAGAGGAGATTGTTGATAGGTGCGTCCAGCATGTATCGGATGTCTCTCTCACGACGAATGGTTCCGCGCTGGCGGGACGGGCAGACGCCTTGCGGTTGGCGGGACTGAAAAGGGTCAACGTCAGCCTCGATTCTCTCGATCCCCATGCTTTCAAGGACATCAGGCGCGGGAGCCTGCAACCGGTCTTGGCGGGAGTGAGGGCTGCCTTGGAGGCGGGGCTGAAGCCCGTGAAGCTCAACCTCGTCGTGATGAAGAAAACGATGCAGTACATCCCCGCCATGATCGACTACGTTGGCGGGACGAAGGGACTGAAATTGCAGCTAATCCAGTTCATGCCAGAGCTTGTCCACCACGAGGAGTGGTCCACGGACATGGACGAGTTGAAAGAGTGGCTCGAGAAGAGAGCGGACAGCGTGATCACGAGGGAGATGCACCACCGCAGGATATACCATCTGAACGGCGCGGAGGTCGAGGTCGTGGACCCCGTGAGGAACCCCGAGTTCTGCGCGAACTGCCACCGCATCCGCCTCACTCACGATGCGCGGCTGAAGGGATGTCTCAATAGGAACGGCAATCTCGTCTCGCTCCGGGGGCTTGACGACTATGGGATCAGAAACGCTTTCAGGCGGGTGACGGCCGAACGCGTGCCTTACTACGGCGTATTCGTGCGGGATTCAGAGGGGGAGACCATCCTGGGACGAAGACCTTCTTCCGGGATGGGTGAGAGATACCTCCGTCCTTAGGCGATCTTGTTGATCTTGGCGGCCAGATCAAAGTCCTTCTTGGTCAGACCGCCGGCGTCGTGTGTCGTGAAGCCTATCGTGACCGTCGCCCAGACGTTCGCGAGGTTCGGATGGTGGTTCGCCTCTTCGGCGAGGGCGAACACGCGGTTCATGAAGGCCACGGTTTCCATGAAGGTCCTGAACCTCCAGGTCCGCTCGATCGCGTCTTCCGTCCGCTTCCATCCGCGGACTTTCTTCATCATTGCGGTGATCTGGGGTTCTGTCAGCTTCCTCATGTTCTCACATGAAACCATGGCGGCGCTCCAGATAAACGCCCCTGATTTCGAAAGTCTTAAACACCCTCCTTCCTAACCTCAATCAGGTGCAGGAGAATGGACGCGATACTCGTCGTCGACATGCTCAACGACTTCGTGACAGGGAGCCTGAGATGCGACAGGGCCCAGAGGATCATCCCCAACCTGAGGAAGCTGGCCGTGGCCGCGAGGAAGGCCGACGTCCCCGTGATCTACTGCAACGACTCGCACCTCAAGAGCGACTTCGAATTGAAGGTCTGGGGCGCTCATGCGATGCGCGGGACCAAGGGCGCAGAGGTCATCCCCGAGCTGAAGCCCGAGAAGGAGGACTACCAGGTGCCGAAGAGGACCTACAGCTGCTTCTTCGAGACGGAGCTGGACACTATCCTCAGGGCGCACGACGCGAGGAAGATCGTCATAACAGGCCTGCACACGAACATCTGCGACCGCCACACCACCGCCGACGCGTTCTTCCGCGGCTACGAGCCGATCATCCCCGACGACGGCGTCGAGGCGATGGACATGCAGGCGCAGCAGCAGGGTCTGGAGTATTTAAAGAACATTTACGGGGCCAAGATCGTCAGGGCCGAGGACATCGTCAAGAAGTGGAAGTAGCCCCTTTTCCCGCCTCCTCTGGGGCACAACTATATATGGAAACAGCATTTGTTCTCGCGTGGCAGGGCCCACAAGGGGCCTGCCACAGACAATAGGAGATAGACAGAAGATGAGTGAGTTCGAAGACAGAGGCGGTCGCGGATTCGACAGAGGACCAAGAGAAATGCACAAGATAGTCTGCTCAGACTGCGGCAAGGAAGCGGAAGTCCCCTTCAAGCCGACTGATGGCAGGCCGGTCTACTGCCGTGACTGCTTCGCGAAGCACAGGCCCCCGCGCAGAGGCGGAGGCGGAAGGTACTAGGTGAGCTGGTCCGGAGGGATGTTAGAGCAGCATAGGAGTCGCGTAATCCCGGGTGTTATGAGTATCTAATCCATAGTAATCCGTCAGCTGCCTGATTGCGAAGGTTGTTAATCGGGTTCTTAACTCCTCACCGAAGGTGCTCGAACGTAGGCGGTGGTATGCCGCGAGCATCGAGAGGTCGAGGCATGGCTATTTGCAGCCATTTCAGGGGTCTGAGTGAACCATGCTGTGTCCTTCAGGTTCCGTCCCGGTCTTCCTGAGCGCTCTGAGCATCGCGACGGCCAGTCCCGCCAAGAGGATGGCCAGGTCGACAGCCGTCCCCATCCCGACCGCCGGCGGCATCGACAGCTGTCCAGTGAGGAAGGACACCGCACCAGTCGCCACCTCCGCGAGAATAAAAGGCATGGAGACAAGCGCGAACGCCTTCGCAACCGCCGTCCCGTCCTTCCTGCCCTTCCACGGCCTCCTCTTCGAAGACCACGCTCCCGCCACGAGCAGGATGATCGCGAAAATCACCGCCACGACCGGCTTGTAGTTCGCCTCGACTGATGGCGGTGGCGGGGGCGCGATGATCTCGACCGTCACCTGCGCCGTGCTCGTGTTTCCGTCGTCGTCCGTCACTGTCAGCGTGACCGTGTACGTGCCTGGTGCCGCGTACGAGTGGTTCCTCACCTCCGTGATGCCGCTAGCCGACGTGTTGTCACCGAACGAGAATGCGAAGTCAACGATCGTACCGTCTGGGTCCGTGGAGCCACTGGCGTCGAACTCGATCTGCACGCCGACCTGGGCGCTCTGAGGTGTGGCCACCAGGTGCGCGGTTGGCGGGAGGCCCCACACGATGACTGTAACGGTGTCGTCAGAGGTCCCGCCGTCGCCGTCGTCCACATGCAGATTGAAAGTGTAGGTCCCGGTCTTGGTCGGCGTGAAGGACGGTGTAGCGGTGTCCGCGCCTGTCAAAGTCACGCTGTTGCCCGAGACCTGAGTCCATGAGAATGTCAACATGTCACCGTTCGGATCCGAGGAGAGCGAGCCCTCAAGAGTCACGGGCGTGTTCTTCCATGCTGTCTGGTTCGGTCCCGCCTCTGCCGTTGGCGGTTGATTCGTGGCGGTCACGACGACCGTGTCGGATGAAACGCCACCGTCTCCATCGTCTACCGTCAGCTGGAAGGTGTAGGTGCCGCTCCTCGGCGGCGTGAACGTCGGCGTGGCGGTGCCCGCACCTGCCAATATGACGATGGGACCACCTGCCTGCGTCCACGCGTACGTCAGGGGATCACCATCAGGGTCGGAGGAGCCGCCACCGTCGAGGGTGACTAGCGTCTTCTTCGACACCGTCTGGTCAGGGCCCGCGTCCGCCACAGGGTTGGCATTTGTAGCGGTGACACCGACCGTGTCAGATGACACGCCTCCGTCTCCATCGTTAACGGTCAGTTGGAAGGTGTAGAGACCGCTTCTTGGCGGTGTGAACGTCGGACTGGCGGTGTCCGCGCCAGACAGGACCACGGTTGGACCGCCTGTCTGTATCCATGCGAACATCAAAGTGTCGCCGTCGGGGTCCGAGGAACCTGTGCCGTCGAGGGTAACAGTCGTCTTCTTTCGGACTGTCTGGTCGGGCCCAGCTTCCGCGACAGGCGCGCGGTTGACTATCGCGACGTTCACTGTGTCATTCGAGGAGCCGCCCCAGCCATCTTCGACAGCGAGGATGAACGTGTATATGCCCGAGATCGCCGACGAGAATGTTGGCGTCGCCGTGTCCGCTCCCGCCAAGATGACCGTGGGCCCGCCGGTCTGGTTCCACAAATAGGTCAGGGGATCGCCGTCGGGGTCGTTGCTGCCCGTCCCGTTCAGCGTCACTAGGTCGCTTTTGTTGACGCTCTGGTCGGGACCCGCGTCCGCGGCTGGCTGCCTATTGCCTATCGAGATGGACACCGTGTCCGTGTCGTTCTGACAGGCGGTGTCCCACACGGTCAATGTA
>JAFNFQ010000052.1 GCA_017885655.1 Methanobacteriota archaeon
GACGCTCCTCTGGCGGGAGACCCGAGCGTCCACATACTGAACGGCGGCGTCGAGATCGCGGGCAGCCCCGCAACGATGACCTTCCTCTCGTGGGTCGGTGCCCCTAACAACTACTTGGTTGGCGCATTGTATCAGTACAGCACCACTCTGACCCTGTGCGGCAGCGACTACTCCTACTACTTCACCGCCTCAGACAGCCAAGGTGCAGCGGCAGTTAGCTGGCCCTCACCTGCGCCCAACCTTCCCGATCTGCCTTGCGCTCCCGTCCTTTCTTCGACGGGCGAACCCAGCTACTTGACAGACGGCTTAGACCCGGAGACAGGCACCGCCGGAGTCACGTCCTTCGTGTACAGGGTCAACTACACCGACGCCGACAACGACGCTCCTCTGGCGGGAGACCCGAAGGTCCACGTACTGAAAGGCGGCGTCGAAATCACGGCCAGCCCGTTCGCGATGACCGCCGTCGATCCTGCCGACACCACGTACACGGACGGGAAGCTGTATACATTCGCCACGACCCTCCCGCAATGCGGGAATGACTACTCCTACTACTTCACAGCCTCCGACAGCACCGGCAACCCCGCCACGGACTGGCCCTCACCACCACCGGACCTTCCCGACCTGCCTTGCGCTCCCGTCCTCTCTGCGACGGGCGAACCCAACTTCGTGACAGATGGCCTCGACCCGGAGACGGGCACCCTGGTCACGCTCTACACCTACCGCGTGTCCTACATGGACGCGGACAACGACCCGCCCCTGGCGGGAGACCCGAAGGTTCACATCCTGAAGGGAGGCGTCGAGATCACGGGTAGTCCCTTTGCGATGACCGCCGTCAATCCTGCAGACACCACGTACACCGACGGGAAGCTCTACACCTACAGCACCCCGCTCGCCCCCCGCGGCACCGACTACACGTACTACTTCACCGCCAGCGACGCCACGGGACTCCCCGCGATGGACTGGCCGATTCCCCCCGCAGACGCCCCTGACGTGTTTAACGGTGCTCCAACGGCAAACGCGGGACCGGACCAGTCGGACCGGTTCCGCAACGAGGCCGTGAACCTCAACGGCACCGGGTCGACGGATTCCGACGGAGACGCTCTCACCTTCTCGTGGACGCAGACGGCGGGTCCGTCGGTCGCGCTGACTGGAAGCAACACTGCCACGCCGTCGTTCACTCCGACGGCGGCGGGCACCTACACGTTCGAACTGACCGTGGACGACGGCTTCGCCGGCGGGACCGACGTGGATACGGTCACAGTTATTGTGGTCAACCGCGCCCCCGTCGCGGACGCGGGACCGGACCAGCCGGGCCGGTTCCGCAACCAGGTCGTGAACCTCGACGGCACCGGATCGAGCGACCCCGACGGAGACGCGCTCGCCTTCTCGTGGACGCAGACGGCAGGTCCGGCGGTCGTGCTGACTGGCGGCAACACCGCCACGCCATCATTCACCCCGACGGCGGCGGCAACCTACACGTTCGATCTGACGGTGGACGACGGCTTCGCCGGCGGGACTGACGTGGACTCAGTCACTGTGACCGTTGTCAATCGCGCTCCCGTCGCAGACGCTGGCGGTCCGTACACCTGCAAGGCTGGGGAAACGATAACCCTCAACGGTAGCGGCTCGACAGATCACGACGGTGACGTCCTGATATACCAGTGGACCGTCCAACTCGCCACTGTCATCACTCTCTCCGGCCAGAAGCCGACCTTCACATGCCCCGGCACCGAGGGCATGTTCACCGTCAGCCTGAATGTGACGGACCCGGGTTCTCTCTCCGGAACCGACGACGCTCAGCTGTCGATCCAACCAAAGGGGGGAGAGGCAGCCGACTGGACGTGGCTGATCGTCGTCGCGATAGCGGTGGTGGCGGTATTGCTCATCCTGTTCCTCTTGATCCGCAGGAAGAAGCGAGGGGAGGAGATAAATCAGCAAGAGAAACCGAGCGAGTCGCCGCCAAAGTCGCCGAGCTGATGCGCTTCCGCGCGGTCCGCACCTCCGAGACTTGCTGCGGACTCATCTTTAATATGGTTGGCCGCCATCCGCAACTCTGCTCATGGAGACCATGCGATGAAGGGGATGAAGAGGGTTCAATCATTCGTCCTACTCTCGTTCTTTGTCGGGAGCTGCTTGGCTGTCTTGGTCTCGGTGCCCGAGGGGGCGTCTGCTCGTACACCCCATGTCCCGATATACATCAATGGCAACGCGGGCTTCACTCCCGCCAACGGGGTCACAGGAGGCAGCGGCACGCCCGCAGATCCATTCATCATAGAGGGTTGGGAAATCGATGCCTCCACGGCGCATGGGATAGCGATCTGGAATACGGACGCTCACTTTGTCATCCGCGACGTCTATGTGCATTCCGGCTTCAGAGACTACGACGACATCGTCCTGGCGTTCGTGTCGAATGGAAGCATCGAGGACTCGCTCCTGTCGGGCGAGGGCATTGGGATTAGCCTTGGTGAGTCGAACAACGACACGATTAGGTCCAACGTCATCACCGACAATCTCGCGGGCATATCTTTAGGCCTTTCCGTGAACATCAATATCACCGCCAACGACGTGACGAACAACAGGGAGGACGGCATCCATGTCTACTATTCAGACAACAACGTCTTCACCGCAAACAACATCACAGGCAACAATCGGGGTATCTGGGTGGATGAGTCCGACGGCGCCACCATCACCGGCAACACAATCTCGAACAACAGCCTCGATGGCCTCAGGCTCCGTCACTCGGAAAGCGCCGTCGTCAGAGCCAACAGGTTCATCGACGACGGTGTCTACTTGGATAGCTTCGTCGTCCCCGACTTCAACTCGCACACAATCACCCCGGACAACCTCGTGAGCGGATTGCCCATCTACTACTACAAGGATCGCAGTGGACTCGACATCAACGGCATCCAGGCCGGCCAGATCCTGGTCGCCAACTGCAGCGACGTCAAGATATCGAATCTCACGATAGCAGGCACCGACGCGGGCATCGAGTTGGTCTTTGCACCTGGGGCCATTGTCGAGACCAGCAGCGTCTCTGACAGCCTCTACGGCATCTTCCTCGCGTACTCCGACAATGTGACCATCAAGGCCAACAGATTCAACGGCAACGGATGGGGAGTCTTCCCCGCACGGTCCACGAACCTCGCGATTACCGCCAACAACATCTCCGACAGCGACTCGTACGGAATCTTCCTCGGCTACTGCGACGAGACTACCATCTCGAACAACAGCGTCTACAACAACAGCGAAGGCATCTATCTCTACTACTCGACCAACACCACGGTCTATCACAACAGCATAGTCGGCAACGTCAACCAGTCCTACGACAACATGGGTGCGGATAACTCCTGGGACGACGGCTATCCCAGTGGCGGGAACTACTGGTCAAACTACACAGGCGTTGATCAATTCGGCGGTCCAAACCAAGACCAGCCAGGGTCGGACGGGATCGGGGACACCGCGTATTCGATCGACACCGACAGCCGAGACAGGTATCCGCTAATGGCCCCTCGGGACACCCCGCCAATCATCACGCACACTCCTCACGGCGATGTCTCCGTCAACGAGGCGATCATCATCACCGCCAACGTCAACGATGACACGGGTGTGAAAGTCGTCTATCTGCACTACATGGCGGTGGGTGCATCGACATTCGTTGAAGTCAGGATGATCAAGACAACAGGCGACACATACGAGGCCACAATTCCCATCCAGACAGAACCGGGCACGGTCTACTACTACATCAACGCGACAGACGACGCGGGCAACGAGGCCCGCCATCCGCAGACGGGAGAGCACTCACTGCAGGTGGCGCAGAAGGAGAACCCGCCACTCTCCGACATGACCATGATATTGATGGTAGTCACGGGGGCATTGCTTGCCGTCATCGCAATCATAGCAGCTGTCATCTTGTTTCTGAAAAAAAGGAAGAAGCGAGGAGAGGAGAAATAGGAACCACCACGGACGGAGGCATCGCAGCCGCCGAAGCGAATCTAGATCCGCAGGCTGTTGACACTAATCCTCCTTGAGACCCCTGGTGGTCACCCTTAGCGCAGGCCACGGGCTCATACGGGTCATGACGGCCTGTTGTCATGCGTTCAGAATCTCAGGAGCCTGCAGACTTCCGATGTACCGAGTATCTTGATCCTCGACCTAAGCGCTGGTTTGGCGAAGTCTTTCTTGTTGAATGTCCACAAGCCGTCATTGTCGATTGCCAAAGCGAGCGCGATAACTGGGATATCGTCAGGGTCGTCGGTGAGAAACCTTGCCTCTTCTGCCTTCGAAGAATAGACTCCCTCGGGAGCGACAACGAGGATATCAGCCGCCAAGAGGTCAATCACCTCCCTCAGCTCCTCGTCATCGCAACATCCACGTTCCCAGACATCTCGGTGTTCCCATATCTCCTCGATACAGAATCTGGGTGTGATGAAAGAGCCGGGATAGCCGAGCAGTAATTCGCGCACAATCCCTCGACGCAACAATGCCGCGACGATCACGTTTGTGTCGACTACGATATTCAACTCTGACTAAGTCTAGGAGACGGGCTATCTTCATTACCTACGGCTGCAGCTTCTCGGTCTGTTACGGCTTGCCGCGGTTGCGCTTCTTCTCCCGCCATTCCTTGACCATCGCGACTATGTCTTCTTCCCGAATGCCTTTCGTCGTCGTCTTGTCCAGGAGTTCTCGAAGCCTGCTTTGCCTCGTCTCCTCGAGGAACAGCCTGATCTGAGCCCGCAGCCACTCGTTGCGTGTCTTGAATCCTCGAACTGAAATGGCTTCGTCCAGCTCGTCCAGGGTCTCCTTCGGCACTCGGAAAAGAATCTGGTTCTCCGCCATGAGTTATCTCTTGATATATCAAACTGATATCATTTAAGCCTTTTGCTTGGAGGAATCATGGTGTTCGCGTGAAGAATCCGAAGAGCCCTTCCAGCGTAACCGATGTCATCTCGGCGGACTTCATGCCTTGGACAGCTGCGCGTTCACGAGAGTCGCGAAGTCGGTGATGCGGAGTTTTCCAACGCCCTCTTGTTGCATCCTGTTCGATTGCGAGCACTTCAGGTGTATCTGACACTTGGGGCAGGCTGTGACCAGGGTCTGCGCACCTGTGTCGAGGGCCTCCGCGAACCTGTCCCTGCGTATCGCCTCGGAGACGCTGTCGCAATTAAGGAAGTGTGTCGTGCCGCAGCATATCGAGTCGCTCTTGTTCCTGTCCATCTCGACGAGATGCATGCCCGGGATTTTCGCAAGGACCTCCCTCGGCGGCTCGTAGACCTTCATGTGCCGCCCCAGCCTGCACGGGTCCTGATACGTGACGATGCCTTCGAGCTTCGACATCTTCAGTGAAGATGTTCCTAGCTTCTCTGAGACGAACTGCGAGATGTGTTTGACCTCGATGTCGAACTTCGCGAACTTGGGATATTCCGTCTTCAACGTCCTGAAGCACTCAGCGCAGCTTGTCACAATCGTCTTGGCTCCGGTCTTCGAGATTGCTTCGATGTTCTTTCTCACGAGCTTCTCGAAGTTCTCGCGGTCCCCGGACCAGAACAGGTCGTGCCCGCAGCACACCTCGTTCTTCATCACCGCGGGAGTCACGCCGAGCTTGTTGAGCAGCTCGACCGTGCTCTTCGCGATCCTCGTGCCCTCGATGTTGATGTAATCGAATATCGTGTCGAAGTAAGGCAGGCAGCCGACGAAGTAGAGCACCTCGCCGCTCTCCGCCGTCTTCAGACCGCCATCCACCCATGAAAGCCTCTCCTGGTTCCCGCCATCGTCGGCCATCATCCTCGCGAGCGTGTGGGTGATGCCCGCATGAGCGCAGAAGCCGCCCCTCCTCTCCTTCGCCGACATCGCCCTGACCCTGCTCATGAAGTCGACGAAGCCGACGTTGCTGGGGCAGTTCTTCTCGCAGAGTCCGCACGTCAGGCAGGAGAACATGTCGAGGTCCGCGAGGACGTCGCTCCCGTAGCCGTACACCATGCGCGCGATGTGCATGCGAGGCGAGTAGTTGCCTCCGAGGCGCGATATCGGGCAGGAGCCTGTGCACTTCCCGCAGTCGAGGCAAAGGAAAGCCCTCGTGTCCTTGAGCATGCTTTCCAGCTCGCTCTTCATGCCTTTTCACCGCCGCGATGACCCGAGAATTTGCTCAGAGCGCGACCAAGTTCGTTGATGTTGTCCGAGGAGATGTTCGCCGCCTCGATCTGCACGCTCCCCGAGCCGAGTGTCCTGAGCATCTTCTGGCCGCTCTCAAGGCGCTTCTTCCCCTTCTCAAACCGGTCCTTCTCCTTCACGTTGCTGAAGCAGTCGACCATGAGGATGCCGTGGACTCCGAGCTGAAGGCTCTCGAGGACTTGTATCGGCTCAGCGCGTCCGGAGCAAAGAAGCCTGACCGGGAGACCGCTGATTTCGACCTTCTTCGCCATCCTCGCCCCGAGAGGCTCCACGGGGCACGAGCCGCAGCTGGTGATCTCCTGTCCGTTACCTTCTCCATCCCAGATTCTCCCCAGAGCGTCGAGGACCATGCCCGGGCTGAATTGCCTCTGGGAGATAGCGCCAGTCGGGCAGACCGAGCCGCAGATCCCGCATCCCTTGCACGAGACCTCGTTCACGACGACCCGCGCCTTCTCCATGTCCCAGGTGAGTGACGGGCAGAGCTTGATGCACGCGAGACAGTGCGCGCACAGCGCCTTGTCCACGGTGGCGGGATGGACCCTCATCGTGTCTGGGCCGCCGCCATCAGCCGCTTCGATCACGTGGATCTGAAGACCAGCTTCGGGCATGAGCGCTTTCGCGTTCTCTTCGACCAGAAGAACAAGGCCAGATGCGCCGTGGTGCTTGCCTGAATCTCCCGCCATGATTGACACCAAGCTTTCATACTGCGTTGCCGCTGCGCTGGGTCGTATCGATGGCGGAGACGGCGGGTCGCAATCTTAAGGATTTGGCAAGTATCCTCAAGGCTTGACCGCAGACGTGACCGCGGTTGGCGGTGATTGCGGCTCTAGTGCCAGACTGTCCCGCGCTGCAACCTTGGCGGGAACCTCGGCAGCACCGCGCCCGTCTCGCTCTGGACCGCGATATCCAGTTTCCCGCCAACCTTGAACTTCTGGCGGTCCTGATCGCTCAGCGCGTGTGTCAGCCCCACGATTATCGTGTCTTTGCTAGCGACGCGCCCGCGGGATAGCAGCGCAAGTCCGACCTGCACCGTCCCGATGACAACGCTGCTAGTGACCTCGCCAATGATTTCGCCTTCCTTCGTCGCCACGGCGTCTCCCCTTCGGACGATGCGCGCGCCCTTCTTGTCGATCTTGAACCTGACGACCTCCCTCTTCCTGTTGAGGGCCTGGCGCATCATCTCGTCGCGCCCGATGAAGAAGGGCTTGTGCAGCTTGACGAACATGCCGTAGCCAGCCTCTATCGGGCTGATGCCGTCCGGCCCCGCGAGCTCGTGGCCCCAGAGCGGCAGGCCCGCCTCGGTCCTCGTCGAGTCCCTCGCGCCGAGGCCGGCGGGCTTCGCGCCGAGGCCCAGCAGCAGCTTCCAGGTCGCGGCGGCCTTCTGCGGGTGCACGAATATCTCGTAGCCGACGTCCTCGCCCGTGTAGCCCGTCCTCGAAAGGAAGCAGGGCGTCCCCTTGATGCTGAACTCGCCGATCTCGAACTTCTTCATCCTCATGAACTGGGGGTGGTCCCTGGTGACGACCTGGGAGAGCATCTGGCGGGACTTCGGGCCCTGCAGGGCGATGAGCATCTTCCTGTTGTTCTGCGCTTGCGGGGTCTTGAGGTTCCTGATGTCCGCATTGCCTTCGAGTTTGATCTTCCTCCCGCCATAGGTGAGCGAGACCTTGCCCTCGTTGACGGAGTCGAGCCACTTCTCGATCTTGTCGGAGTTGGCCGCGTTTGCTACGATGATGAAGCGCTCCTTCCCGAGGCAGTAGACGAAGATGTCGTCCAGGACTCTCCCCTGGGTGCCTAGGACGTACGAGTAGTGCGAGTGGCCCGGGTGCATCGACTTCAGGTAGTTGCTCGCGACGATGTCGATGAACCTGGAGGCGTACGGTCCGGTCACCTCGAATATGCCCATGTGCGACAGGTCGAACAGGCCCGCGTTCTCCCGCACGTTCGCGTGCTCGGAGCGGATTGACTCGAAGACGACCGGCATCTCCCACCCGGCGAACGGGTGTATGGAGACATTGGGGTACAGCTCCCGGTGCAGATCGAGCAGGAAGCTCTTCTTGAGCTCGCCTTCCTTTGGCTCTGTGAAGACAATCGGCCTGGCCTCGTCCTTAAGCTTCAACATGTCGACGCCGACGAAGTAGGGCTTCGTGATATCGAATAGATCCGGTCTGCGCCTCAGGACTTGGTGGCCCGCGACCTTCCCGCCATCAGGGATGCCTGGCTGACGGCCGATCACATCTCTTGCAAGTATTCCAGCCGCCGAGGCAGCCTTCCCGCCATCGAGCGAGAGCATCTTCTCGAAGACGCGGGCGATCACGACCCCGCTCCCGCAAAGCCTGAACCTGTCAGGCTGGCCCTTCTTGCTCAGCTTCATGAGTTCGACGAGGTTCCCGCCATGGTTGAAATGTTTCAGCCAAGGCGAGCCGCTCTCGGGCAACCGCCCCGCAATCCGGCCGACGACCTTCGCCGCTCCCTTCCCCGCCACGTCGAACGCGGCCCACAACCCGTCGCCCGTCGATATGTCGCGGATCATGACCGGCCCCTCGACCTTCATGAAAACGTCGACGTCGTGCCGGGTGTAGCCGTCGGAGAGAGCGCACATCCATTCCTTCACGTCATCCCCGAGGGCGTTCAGCCCGGTGAGGACGTACCTCGGACCGTGCTCGCTGTCACCCATTCTGAACAGGTCGACCGTGGCCATGACCCCGCCGTCTGGATCGAGCATCAGCGACTGCAGCCCCTCGTTCTCCCGGAGGCCGTAGATGTTCTTCGTGAGGATGCCCTGCAGGAATTCCGTCGACTTCTCCCCAGATATCTCGATGGCGGGGATGTCGGATGAATCGATGAGGACCGCGCTCTTCCTGGACGCCTTCAACTCGCTCTTCTGCCCCGAGACTTCCCTCGGCACCTTCCAGCCGTTCCTCTCGACGAACTTCGCGCCAGCGGACTTGTAGATGTCGAAGAGAGGGGTCGTCCTGCCCTTCATCTTCGGTGCGACGGTGAAGTGCGGGTAGTCGAGCGCCATCGGCTCGCCCTCGGAGTCCATCTCCGCGACCAGCTCCGCCACGCCCTTCCTCGCCTTGATTATCCTGTCGAAGCTGACCTTGCCCCTCGCCATGTCCTTGGAGGTGCCGATGTAGTCGAACGGGATTATGCCCGTCAGCACGGAGTGGATTATCCTCGCGAGGCGGACCATGTGCTCCTCCTTGAGCCCCTTCTGGGTGATCCATGTGGTCCCGAGCCTGATGGCGGACGGGTGGACCGCGGTCTCGTCGCCCGAGATCTCGTTCTTGTTGCACGTGATGCCGCACAGGTCGAGTATGCGCGAGGCGACCTCGCCCGTGAGGTTGAACCCTCCCTGCTTCAGCTCTCGCAGGCTAATGAGGACGATGTGGTTCTCGGTCCCTCCATAGGCGATGTGCATCCCGAGCCTCTGCAGCTCCTTCGCCAGCGCCTGCGCGTTCCTGACTATCTGCCTCTGCAGCGCCCTGAACGCGTCCGTCTTCGCGATCTCGAAGCAGACCGCCTTGGCGAGTATGTTGTTGAAGTGCGCCCCGCTCTGTTCCCCGGGGAAGACCGCGGAGTCGATCCTCCTGGCCCTGTCGATGTCGGTCGTCAGGATGACCGCACCCCTCGGACCGCAGAGCGTCTTCTGCGTGGTGAACACGACCGTCTGCGCGTAGTCGATAGGATTCGAGAGCATGCCGCCGGCGATGAGCCCGGCGATGTGAGAGATGTCAGCGTGCACGAAGCAGTCGCCGACCTCGTCGGCTATCTCCCTTAGCTTCTTCCAGTCAACATCCCAGGTGTGAGCGCTGTAGCCGCCGATGATCATCCTCGGCTTGTGCTGGAGCGCGAGCTGCCTCAGCTTCTC
The DNA here is from genome assembly GCA_017885655.1 of Methanobacteriota archaeon. Taxonomy (GTDB): domain Archaea; phylum Thermoplasmatota; class Thermoplasmata; order RBG-16-68-12; family JAFNFQ01; genus JAFNFQ01. The sequence goes on from JAFNFQ010000052.1 coordinate 10,043, forward strand.
GTAGTCCACCTTGCCCGTCGTCAGGTCGACGTCGTAGGAGACTATCTTGTAGTGCTTCCCCGACCTGTTCGCCCTGCTGCCGTGGGTCAGGTGACCGCCGCTGGAGAGGGCCATGCCCATGACAGTGTCGCCAATCTTCAGGAACGCCTCGTAGATCTCGTTGTTCGCCGTCGCGCCGGAGTGCGGCTGGACGTTCGCGAAGATGTGTTCCGCCGGCGTCTTCTCGGTCGCGAACAGCTCAGCGACCCTCCTCTGCGCGATCGACTCTACCATGTTGATGTAGTCGCAGCCCTTGTAATAGCGCCTGTCTTGGTAGCGCCTGTGGAGCACCATCTGCCTGTCGAGGTCCTCCAGGGACTCGCGCTCCTCCGTCATCATCCTCCTGCGGGGGTAGCCCTCGGCATAGAGGTTGGTGTATGTGGAGGAGAGCGCCTCCCTCACTGGCTTGGGGCACATGGCCTCCGAGGCGATCATGATCAGCTTGTTGTTCTGACGCGCCTGCTCGAGGTCCGCCAGCTTCTTCGCGACCTCGTCGATCTCCGCGAGCGTCTTGTTGAACACCATGTCCGCGTACGACTCCTTCGGGGAGCGGCGGGCTTTCTTCGTCACCATTGTCTCACCTTTGTCGTCCTGACCGGAGCGACGGCCAGATTCCGAGCCTCCCGGTCTCTGTCTTGAGGATTTGGCGCTGCCCTATAAAGAATATGATTTGGGCGGCCTTCTTGCAGCCCTGCTGCACCTTTTTCTGGCTCGATGATATTCACCCTGTGAGGTCATTCATGCTAAACAGAAGCGCAAAAGGACTTTCGGATTTCTACGGCTATTATCCGATGCTCGCGACGATAGTCACCGCCAAGTCTGGCCGGAAAGAGAACGCGATGGCGGTGGCCTGGCACGCAATAGTCTCGATGAAGCCGCCGACATACGGCGTTTCGATTTCCCCGAAGAGGTTCACGCACAGGCTGATATCCAAGGGCAGGAGGTTCGCTGTAAACTTCATGCCGACCAGCGAGGCGGAGCTCATAGCCGCGGTTGGCGGCTGCTCCGGGCGGGATGTTGATAAGTTCAAGGAATTCGGCATCGAGAAGGCGAAGCCCCTGGCAATCGACGTGCCGATCCTCAAGCGTGCATACTTCGCAATCGAATGCAGGCTCGTAGACACGTTCAGGTGCGGCGACCACGACTTGTTCGTTGGCAAGATAGCCGCCACGCATTGGTCCGATGACGCTTTCAGCAAGTCGGGGCTGGTCAGGTTCGCGAAGGCGAACGCTACGGCTTACATGGGTGAGAACCGGTATCTAATGCTGTCGAAGGGCAAGGCGATATATCTCGATAGGAAGGAATGCATCAAGCGAAGAAGGCGAAAGGCCGCCGGCATGCAGAGACCTAAGACCTAAATACACCGCCGAAGCTTCCCGCCAGCGTGGCCCGCATCGAAGTCATCGCGTACTCCCCGACAGAAATGGTCGAGGAGCAGGACGCGACGGTCGGACGCTGCCGCGAGCTGGTCGAGAAGTTCAACGTCACCTGGGTCAATGTGGTCGACCCCGACTCGCGGACGATGCAGGAGCTCGAGACACTCTTCGCCCTCCATCCACTCGCGCTCGAGGACAGCACGAGGTCGTACGTCACCCCGAAGGTCGAGGTCTACGATGACACGCTGTTCATCGTGGCCAGGACGATAGTCTGGACCGAGGAGATCACGACGGACCAGCTGAGCATGTTCCTGTCCAGGCACTTCCTCATCACCATACACGACAAGGTCTTCCCGCAGCTCGAGGACATCCGCGTCAGGATCAGGAGGAAGAACCCCAAGCTGCTCAAGAGCGGGACCGATTACCTGTTCTATGTCATAATGGACACGATAGTGGACAGCTACTTCCCGCACCTGGATCATTTCAGCGAGGTCATCTCGAAGCTCGAGGACGAGGTCATCAAGGCGCCGATGAAGACCAGCATCAACCAGATACACGACATACGCACGGACCTCCTCAGGCTGAGGAACCTCCTGACGCCGGAGAGGGACATGGTCGCGCAGCTGTCGCGGGCCGAGATGCCGGTCTTCAGGAAGGAGATGCGGGTCTACCTGAGGGACATCTACGACCACATGATCCTCGTCCTGGACAACCTGGACACGCACAGGGAGGTCGTCACGAGTCTAATGGAGGTCCAGTCGACCCTCGTGTCCAATTCGCTCAACGAGGTCATCAAGGTCCTAACGGTCATCTTCACGATCACGATTCCCGCCAGCATAATCACGAGCGCCTTCGGGATGAACGTCTGGTACCCGGGCTTCCTCGAGCCGCTCGGCCTGGGCATCGCCCTCGGCCTGATGCTCGTCTTCTCGCTCATCACGTTCATCTACCTCAGACGCAAGAAATGGCTGTAGGCCGGCAGGTTCCCGCCGAAATGTCCAGCGGGCGGCCTCACAGAGATCCCCAAAAAAGGTTGGAGGGACGTCCGACGAACAGAGGGTCAGAGCCTTCCTGCCCAAGGTAGACCTGCTTCATTGGTCGCGGTTACCGCGACCTCGCAGATCGCCTCGAAATTTCTTAGGAGGTGATCCATCTGCAGGTTCCCCTACAGATACCTTGTTACGACTTAGCCCTCCTTGCTGGATCTAAGTTCTAGCGCCGCAAAAACGGCACCATCACTCAGACCCAACTCGGGTGGCTTGACGGGCGGTGTGTGCAAGGAGCAGGGGCATATTCACCGCGTGATGTTGACACGCGATTACTACGGAATCCATCTTCGTGAGGGCGAGTTACAGCCCTCAGTCCGAACTACGATTGGGTTTCGGGATTGCTTTCACCTTTCGGTGTCAGAGCCCATTGTCCCAACCTTTGTAGCGCGCGTGTAGCCCGGGGGATTCGGGGCATACGGACCTACCGTTGACCTCTCCTTCCTCTGACTTAGCGCCAGCGGTCCCCATAATGTGCTCCCGTCCCGGAGGACGGAGTGGCAATTATAGGTGAGGGTCTCGTTCGTTATCTGACTTGACAGAACGCCTCACGGTACGAACTGACGACGGCCATGCACCACCTCTCCCAAAATCAGGCAAAGTCATCGGCTTGGCCTTCATGTAAGGGTCGCCCCCGGTGAGTTTTCCGGCGTTGAATCCAATTGAACCGCACGCTCCTCCCGTTGCGGTGCTCCCCCGCCAATTCCTTTAAGTTTCAGTCTTGCGACCGTACTCCCCAAGTAGCAGGCTTAACACCTTCGCTCCGGCACCGGACGTCCCCGTAGGACCTCCGACACCAAGCCTGCAGCGTTTACACCCAGGACTACCGGGGTATCTAATCCCGTTTGCGCCCCTGGGCTTCGTCCCTGACCGTCGGATCCGTTCTAGTAGGACGCCTTCGCCACTGGTGGTCCTCTGAGGATTACAGGATTTTACCCCTACCCCCGGAGTACCTCCTACCTCTCCCGGTCCCTAGTCTGGTGGTGTTCCCGGAATTCGAAGCGTTAAGCGCCACGATTTACCCAGGAATCAACCAAACCGGCTACGGACGTTTTAGACTCAATAATAATGAGCACCACTCGGGCTGCGGGTATTACCGCGGCGGCTGGCACCCGTCTTACCCAGCCCTTACTCCTCCTGTTTTTTAGACAAGAGAACAGCGTACGCAAAGCGCACGCACTGGGAGTTCCCCCATCGTGGTTTCCCACATTGTGGAGTTTTCGCGACTGCTGCGCCCCGTAGGGCCTGGACTCGTGTCTCAGAGTCCATCTCCGGGCGACTACTCCCATAGCCCGTACCCGTCGAAGCCTAGGGGGTATGTTAAACCCACTACAAGCTGATAGGCCACAGACCCACCCTTGGGCTCCGTAGATTTCAGCCCGGAAGCATTCCAGCATCCCGGACCTATGGAGTATTATCCTCAGTTTCCCGAGATTATCCTCCACCCAAGGTCAGGTTATCCATGTGTTACTGAGCCGTCTGCCGAGGTCTTGCACCTCTCGACTCGCATGTCTTAAGCGAACTCCCATAGCGGTGCCCGCCGGCAGGATCAACCGGAGTTGGTCCACACCTAGCGACTTATCTTTAGAAATTAGCAGGGAAGCTATGACACCTCTGGTTCATCGGACGTCGGATTTGAGAGGTCACGGCTTTCCGGTTTTCTCAAACCTCCATTATGTTGGCAGCTTCGGAAGATGACCCATCACAGGTCCGGGCCTTCGCCGGAAGCTGTCGACGAACCCGGCTTAACAGCCTTTCATATAAAGGCCTTTGGCCGAGTCTCAATATCATAGCTGAGCGAGGTATAAGACTCTTTCTACATGCGGAGTCATGTAGAATGTCGGGCGCAGCCGAATGCCGAAGTCCGTCAAGAGGCTCGCGCCATCGCGTACCGCCTCGATGCGTGTTTTCAATAGCCACAGTTGAAAGCCTTCAAGTAAGCGAGCCGCAATGACGCTAATCCTAAGGAGAGAATGGACGCCCTCTTTCCCTCGCTGATTGTCTTCTCGGCGGTCGTCGCCGCTGTCGCGATCATGGCGGCGAGATCGCCCGCGTTCCTCAGGCTCGCCCTCAGTTTCTTCCTCAAGAAGAAGAGGTTGACCGCGCTCACGGTGGCGGGGCTGATTGTCGGCTCCGCGATGGTGACCGGCTCGCTGGCTGTCGGCGATTCGATGAAGAACGGGGTCGTGGAGCAGGTCTACGCGAACCTCGGGGCCGTGGATGAGGTCGTCCACTCTGACGGGCTTTTCAACGAGTCGGTCTTCGCCAGCGTCTCCGCGGATCCCTCGGTGGCGGCGGTGACAGACGATCTGGCCCCTCTGCTCATTCTCGGAGGCTCGGTGAGGCGGGGAACATCGGGGTCGATCGAGTCGAGTGTGAACATCGTCGGATACGACGGCTTGTTCTACTCTTTCAGCAAGTTCCAGACTCTCGATGGCGGAAGCCTCACGCCAGAGATTAATCCCGGCCAGGCGATAATCAACCAGGAACTGGCGGATGCCCTCGGTGCGTCCACGGGCAGCTCACTGAGGATCACTACAAGGAGCCCGGAGTTCTCCGTGGAGAGCATCTACTCCAACCTAGCCCAGCAAGTCTCGATCGATTTGTCGGTTCTCATGGTCGTCAAGGACAGCGGCATGGGCCGGTTCAGCCTCTCGAGCGGCGGGACGATTACTAAGAATGTGTTCGTGAATCTCAGCTACCTCCAGGAGGCCATCGGAGCATCTTCGCACATCAACACCATCGTCGTCTCGAACATCGGCGATGATCGCGAGGGCGTGAAGACGAGTGGGGATGCGACATCACGCCTTCAGACCGCCATCGATGAGGCAGTGGACTTCAGGGACATCCGGTTCAACATAATCGTGTCCAGCTACGTGCGCATAGAGAACGAGAACGTCTTCTTCGACGAGCGATACGTCGACGCGGTCAGTGCGATGATCGGCAGCGTGGCGGGGATGGAGAATGTCTCCGCGCTGACATCGTATTTCGTCAACAACATCTCGTTCGGCGCTGTCTCAATCCCATACTCCACGGTGACGGGGCTCAATCCCCACGCCGACTACGCGTTCGGTCCCTTCACTGACAACATCACCAAGTCGCCGATCATCGGTGGGATTCAGGACGACGAGATCATCATCACCAACTACACCGCCGCGAGGCTCGGGGCGGGGGTCGGCGACAGCGTGAGCCTGAACTATTCAGTCTACACCAGCACGTTCAGGCAGGTCTACAGGAACGCCACATTCACCGTGAAGCATGTCGTGGACTTGACGGGGAAGGCTCTGGACCCGGACATCATGCCGCCATTCCCTGGGATAAAAGGCAAGGCCAGCTGCGTAGACTGGGACCCGACATGGTTCGGCAGAGAACAGATGGCGAGAGTGATGACATCGGCGGACCTGGACTATTGGCTACTCTATGGCGGGACTCCGAAAGCTTACATCACCCTGGATAAAGCCAAGCAGCTGTGGGCCAACGACCTCGGGGACATCACGACGATCAAGGTCAAAGGGACGAACCTCCCACAACTGGCTTCTGACATCGGTTCCCGCCTGAACTCGACCATACTTGGCGGTGATGCCGGCATCAGCGTTCTGCCTGTCAAGGCGAACGGGATAGAATCCGCCGAGGGCGTCCAACTCCTCACCGAGACGTTCCTCTCGTTTGGCGTCGTCGTCATGATCTCCGGTATAATCTTGGCTGTGGCGCTGGTTGGCATGGTCATGGAGGGGCGGAGGCGGGAGATAGGCGTCCTTAAGACTCTCGGGATGAGAAGGGAACAGGTGACGCGGACGTTCGCATTCGAGGCGTTCTTCGTCTCTCTGATTTCTTCTGCTATTGGAATCCTGGCCGGCTTACTCATCGCCTTCATCTGCATCCTCCTCACGAACACGTTTTGGAGCAACATTGTCGAAGGCACGACTGTCACACTGTTCTTCACGTTGGAAACCGTGGTCGTTGGCTTTGTGGCCGGTTTCCTAGTCTCGTTCATTGCTTTTATTGTCTCGGCTAATCGGACCTCGGGGCATCTGTTGGGTGTGGCGTTTAAGGAATGGGTGAGCAGCGAGGACGCGCACGGCTTGGCCCGGTTCATCGTATTCCCTGGCGGCGTCACAATGTTGATTGTTTGCGTAGCCGTGCCCATCTATGCCCTGATACAGTCTGGGGTCGCTCAGGTGGGTGCTGCCATGTGGTTTCTTTCATTGCCATTCGCCACTTCTAGCAAGAAACGGCGGGCGTATATCCTGCCGGTCTCCTCGATCGCCTTGATCGCCGCGATAATCATCATGTCATATTTCGCGGCAGAAACCTCCGAGTCCGTGCCGTTTGCACTCTACTTCGTCAGCGGATTCGTGATTATTGCTGCTCTCATCAATAATCTATATGGGGGCTTGAGGACCATTGCATCAGGCCTCACCCGATTATTCGCCTTCTTGGGAGCGAACAATGGCACAATGAGAATCGCTTTCCTCTCCCCCGCCAGAAGAGCGAAGAGGACATGCCTCGCCGTCTCTCTGTTTGCCATCGTCATCTTCACTTACCTCGGTCTCTCGGCCAACATCCAGGGCCAGCAAACGAACATCAACAATATTGTCATCCGGCAGGGTGCGGGCTACGATGTCATTGGAGAGAGCTCAATCTCCGTGAGGTTCGACCTCGGCAATCAGACGGACAGGATTAGCAACGGCCTCACAGATTTCCCCGCCAATTCTTCGGTGGCACAATTCCTGACTTACGGGCAAATTGGCGGGAGCTGCTCGAACCTGAAGAAGAACCTCCCGCCACGGCTCATAGGGGCGAACGACACGTTTACGCGGGACAGTCTGTTGAGATTCCAGGCTCCAGCTCATGTATGGAATACGGGGTGGGAGTGGGATCTACTCGATCGAGTTACGAGCGACGGGTCGATTCCCGCCATAGGCGACTCGAACACGGTCGTCTGGATTCTCGGCAAGGGTGTGGGCGACCGCATCACGATAGCCGATGAACGCGGGAACGAGGTGCAACTGGCAATCGTCGGGATTACTGAGAACTCGATATTCCCCGGCTCGGTCTTCATCTCCGAAGACAACATCAACCGCCTTTACCCGACGACCGCGGAGTACCGCCTGTTTCTGTTCAAAACGCCGGATCCTCCCGCCATGGTCTCCTACCTAGAATCGAACATGACGGCGTACGGCATGGACGGGACGCTTGTCGAGGACCTGGCGAGGGGCAACCTCTCGGTGGAGTGGTCCTACATGGGTCTGTTTCAGGCGCTGCTGCTGCTCGGCCTCCTGGTCGGCATCTTCGGTCTCGCCGTGAGCTCTGCGAGGGCGGTTGAGGAGAGGAGGGCGGAGATTGGCACTTTGCGGGCGATCGGGTTCGGCAGATCGATGGTCATGAACTCGCTCCTGCTCGAGAGCGTCTACATCGCGTCTCTGGGTGCGATCATCGGCATCGTTGCGGGCCTGTTGACTTCGTTCCTCTTCTTCGGGAGAGGCACGCTCCTCAGCAACAATGCAGCAATCCCCTGGCTCGCGATGCTCCTCATTGTCGTCGTGGTCGATGTCACCGCGCTCTTCGCCGCGATAATCCCGGCGAACAGGGCGGCGAGCATGCATCCGGTCGACGCGCTCAAGAAGGAACAGTGATTCCGCTTCATTATCTGGAATCGAAAGGTCATGGAAACGCCTTTTAGGAGGCGGAATATGCCAATAACAATGATGATAATGTCAAGCCATACTAAAGCAGGTCGTTTGTGGTGTGACACACCGACTCAGCCAAAGGTCTCTAAATGAATGTGGGCAGGTTCACATCATTGGTGTCAGTCGCCGTGCTGGTTGCGGCTCTCTTCATGCCGCACCAGGTTGCTGGCGGGCACATAGCCGGGACCCGCGGGTCTGACACGACAGGCTCCTGGACCGAGTTCAGGGGCAACCTGAACAACACGGGTTATTCCACCTCGACGGTCCCACAGACGAATAACTTCTTCCTGAATTCCAGCGTTAGCGCCGACTGGACATTTCATTCCTCGCCCGTGATTAGCACAGGCATCCTCTATTTCGGCTCGGACGACTCAAAGGTCTACGCGGTGAACATCGGCACTGGCGAGGAATCATGGAACTACACGACTCAGAGAGATGTGTGGGCGAGCCCGCTGGTCGTCAGTTCGACGGTCTATGTGGGCTCGATGGACTGGAACATGTACGCGCTGGACCGGTTCGATGGCTCTCTCCGATGGTTCTTCACCGCGAATGAGAGCATCGTCTCATCCGCGAAGTATGTCGACGGGACCCTGGTCTTCGCCGCCCAAGACGGCTATGTCTACTTCGTGAATGCGACGACGGGCCTGCAGACTCAGTCGCCATTCGTCACCGGCGGTCAGATATGGGGCACTCCCGCCGTCGTTGACGGGACCGTAATCATAGGATCGAACGACGGGAATGTCTCCAGGTTCCGTCTCAGCGACAGATCGGTTGTCTGGAACTACACTCTGAGTCCGGACCCCATGGGCTTCGTTAAGTATTCGTCGGCGGCAGTGTACGGCGGCAGGGTTTTCATTGGAAGCGACGATACCTACGCTTACTCGTTTGACCTGGAAACCGGCGCCCTCGCTTGGCGGTTCAAGACCGGCAATTACGTGTTCGCGACCCCAGGCGTCCACGCCGGCAGGGTGTTCATACACTCCACGGATGGCAACCTCTACGCGATTCCGGTCGACGACCCGAACGGCGACGGCGAAATCACCTCGAATGAGATAATCTGGCAGTTCCACACGGGAGACGGGGGTTCAGGAGAAGGCGGTTCCTCTCCCGCCATCGCGGACGGGAAGGTGCTGGTGGCCACGAGGAACGGTCCTCTCTACTGCATCAACGAGACGACAGGTCAGAAGGTCTGGAACTTCAGTACGGATCTCGTCTATCCTACCTCTTTCTCCTCGCCGGCGGTAGCTGACGGCATGGTCTTCGTGGGGCTGTCTGGCGGCTTCATGTACGGCTTTGCACCCTCAGCTCCTGGGATGACCGTCACGATAGCTCCCGCCACGAACGTAATCGAGGGTCAGAGGGCGATGGAGATCATTTTCAATGTCAGTTTGAGCGGACTGCCGGTCGAGGGGGCGTTCGTCTCGTTCGCCGTGACGGCGGGGACACTTTCGCAGGGTGGGGCGAGCACCCTCGCCGACGGCCAGCAGAGGGTGAAGTACCTTGCGCCGAAGGTCTACGAGAACACGACTGTCAAAATCACCGCCACGGCGACGAAGTACGGCATGGCTGATGCGTCGGCTTCCGTCCTTATCACCGTGATCCCCGCGCAGGACTACGGGACCGACTCCGGGTCAGCGTTCTCCATCGACAACTATTCTCTGCTATTGACGGTGATCGCGATCTTGGCTGTGGCGAATATCGTGGTGTATGCGGCGGTGGTCCTCAAAATAAGGAGGAGGTCGCGAACGTGAAAGGTACTGCAAGGACGATCCTCACATTGGGGGTGCTATCAATTCTCATGCTGCCCCTTGGAATGGGACCGAATGTGGGGGCGGCGGGCAATCTCGGCGACCTCTCGCTCGTCTGGAGCCGTTCGGACGGGCACAACGCGACGTCATGGTCGGTCAGGTGGTCGCCCGACGGGACGATGCTTTCCCAAACATTCCTCGATAATAGCACGGTTGTCTGGAATTCCACTACAGGGAGTAGAATTGTGAAGCTGGGTTCCCACGCGAATTCGACCGCGGAGAGTGGGACGAGATGCGACGGCAACCAGACATGCACCATCACGGCTCATCTCCCGTCGAGGGTCACGGCGTGGTCGCCTGACGGCGCGTACCTGGCAGTTGGCGGCGACGACACAGTTATCTGGGTGTTCAACACGACGAGCTGGGGCGTCGCTAAGACATTGACTGGTCATCTTGGAAGCGTACTGACGCTCGACTTCTCTCCGGACGGGAAGTATCTGGCCTCTGGCTCAGGCACTGACAAGGTCTTCATGAACAACGTCCCCGAGAACCTGATCAAGGTCTGGGACTTCGAGAGAGGGACCGCCATCGCGAACATGACTGGGCACACAGACGGCGTCATGGAGGTGAAGTGGTCCCCGGACGGAAGCAGGCTCGTCTCGGCTTCCGATGACAAGACGATGAGGATGTGGAACACGACCGACTGGTCCTACATGTTCACTCTTAGGGGGCACGCTGGCGGTGTCCTGGCGGTCGACTGGTCGCCCGACGGCGAGAGACTCGTCTCGGGGAGCCGTGACTACAAGATGGCGTTGTGGAACGCCAGCGATGGAAAGCAGATCGCAAAGTGGACCGCGCCCAACTGCGTACGGTCCGTGGACTGGCACATGGACGGGGACATCATCGCGGCGTCCGGCGTGTCCGAGGCCATGGTAATGATCAGGAACGCCACGACGGGAGTGGTGCTGCAGGCTCTTGAGGACAACAAGGACGCCAGTGGCGTGCCAATCGGGGCGATCATGTCGGCGAGGTGGTCCCCCGATGGACAGATGCTGGCGATCGCGTCAGGCAAGGAGGTCACCATCAGGGTCTACGCATTCGGTCTGACGAGGCCGACAATCGAGTCGGCCATACCCGGCTGGGTGCCTGGCGTGACAGTATTCGTTTCCATCATAGTCGTTGCGACCCTCGTGACCTACGCGGTCATGAAGCGGAAAGTCAGAAGAACGGAGAGAAGGTGAGGGTTTTTGAAGTTGCAAGTGATCTTCGCGATTCTGCTCACCGTCCTTCTCATTTTGCCCAACGCATCGGCGATCACAGTCGACGCGGCGTTCCTTGGCAGCGCTCCCGGGCGGTTCAACTCGATCGAGATCAACGATGTCGACAAGGACGGGAACAAGGAGGTCATCTTCGGCAACTACGAGGGCTACGTCAACATGATCCAGTGGAAGGGGGGCGAGTTCAAGGCGGAGGCGCACCTCGGACCTTTCGGCTCCCGCCTCTGGGGGATCCACGTCGACGACATCGACTCCGACGGCCGCAACGAGATCATGGCGGGGGACGGGGATGGCAGCCTGAGGGTGTTCAACGCGACAAACCTCCAGCTGAGATGGGAGGTCGACGGTCTCGTGAGAGACGTGCACGGAATCGCGGTTGGCGATGTGAACAACGACGGAGTCAAGGAGATCGTCGCGGGAGGCGGCTACAAGATGGACTACCCGCTCAGTGCTGTCTACATCATCAACCCGCTCAACGGCTCGATGGAGAACTCCTTCCTGCCGGGGAACGCCAGCAGGATGAGGTCGTTCGAGATCGCGGACATCGACCACGACTCCTACAACGAGCTGATATTCGGCACAGGCGAGGCTCTCGGCGAGACGCCCGGCATCGGTCACCTGTACGTCTATCAGATCAACGGTCAGAACGTGGTCCAGGAGTGGAAGAGCGACGACCTGAACGGCGACTGCGTGAGCGTCAAGGTCGTTGACGTCGACGGCGATGGGAATCTGGAGATAATCACGTCAAATGGATACAGGGAGGGCCCGGGCTTCGCGTTCATCTTCAGATATGTCGGTTCCGGCGGCGAAGGCAGCCCGCCAATATACCAGCGTCTCTGGGAGAGCGAGAATATCGGTCCGAAGGCCTGGGGACTGGACGTGGCGGACATCGACGGCGACTCGATCAACGAGATTGTCATCGGGAACAGGGCGGGGTACATTTGGATATTCGACGGGACGAGCCGCTCGATCGAATGGAAGAGCCCCCTGCTCGGCTCTGATGTGCTGGGGCTCGCACTCGGCGACGTCGACGGCGATGGGCAGATCGAGATAGTGGCCGGCCAGGGCGGCTATCAGGGCAAGGCGGACTTCACGAGCGCGTACACCGCCCCGCACATCTTCGTCATCGATGGCGCGAAGCATACGATCAAGTACACGCTTGGTGGGAGGGACTACACGGGCTGGGCCTTCGAGGTGGCCATCGCCTCCCTCATGATCATGTTGCTCATCGGCATCAACATCTACATCAAGGTCAGGAAGCCGAAGGCGGCGAAGGAGGAGGTCGCGGAATGATCGAGGAGTTGCTCGCGGCGGCAGCGGTCGGCGGTTCACTCGGCAACGCGTGGGTCTGCGCGCTACTTTCCCTGGGTTGCTCCATCGACAGCAAGAAGGGAGGAGCCGCGTTCATCGCGGGAAGGTTTCTGGGGCTGGTCCTCCTCGGAGGCGCGATTGCCGGTCTCGGCCTCGTCCAGGACCTGAACCCGGTCTACTTCCTCGTCACGTTTGGCGCTCTGACCGTCGCGCTGGGCGTCTTCGTCCTGGTCAGAGTCCTTACAAGACACCACATGGCGAAGCATGGACATCCTCTCCTCAGGCTGTTCCACCGGGGAATGCACCACGGGAAGGGTCAGAGGGCAGTCATGGCAGACGGCGGCGAGATCGACTTTGAAGGGAGTTCGAAGGCGAAGATCGCCTACATCTTCCTCCTCGGTGTCGTCAGGGGAGCGACGCCATGCGTGAAGATCATGGTGCTGGCCCCGCTGCTAATCTCCGTCGACTTCGGCCTCGCGATCGGCATGGTCATGGTCTTCGCCGCGGCATCGACGATCTACCCGGTCATCGGATTCCTCTCGGGCAACATCATCCGCCAGTCGAAGAGGTACGCGCTCTACATGAGGGTCGGGGCTGCGCTGATGATGATCATTCTTGGCGTTTACTTCATCGTGAACGCATTCGTGAGCACGCACGGAGGTCAGTAGAGGATCATGAAAAGGCAGCACAGGATATCGAGGCCGAGGCTGGCGTTCCAGGTCGCAGCCCTGGTGCTCTTCAACTGCATGGCCTTCGGCGTCGCGTCGTTCGGCGAGACGCCTTACCTGAGGGACATCTATTGGCCGAACGCGACCACGAAGTTCTTCGCGGACGCTCCGACCTACTCGCTCGTCTACAAGCTGCAGGACACCGCGGTGGCGGAGTTCAAGACGCTCTACACAGACATCGTGCTGCCGATTTTCATCTTCATCATACTGGTGCTCATACTCGGGCGTGTCTGGTGCGCCTGGCTCTGTCCCCTCGGTCTGCCGCAGGATCTGCTCTCCGGTCTCAGGAAGCGGCTCGGCATCCCCTACTACAGGATGTCGAAGATGGTGAGCGATGCTCTGCACGCGACCAAGTATCTCGCGCTGTTCCTGATTCTCTCGTACACGGTCGCGCTGGGGATGCCCGGCACCGGCCTGAGCCAGTTGAGGACGGGCCTGCCGATACCGTACGAGTGGATCGACCCGAACAGGGCGCTCTACGTCTATCCGCAGATCTGGCTCGGCATCTTGCCGCCATCGACGATTGTCCCAATCGTCTCCATAGGCACCGCGATCTTCTTCATCGTCATGTGCTTCGTGATCAGGCGGTTCTGGTGTCACATCTGCCCCGCAGGGGCTATCATGGGCCTCGTGCACAGGAAATCATTCATGCAGCTGACGAAGGACGCGACGAAGTGCACGAGCTGCAGGATATGCGCGAGGGTCTGCCCCATGGGCATAGAGGACATGTACAAGGAGAAGACGAGCCGCAACGTGACCGCGCGGAACTGCACACACTGCTACTCGTGCCTTGAGGCGTGCCCCGAGGACGGCGCGCTCTCTGCGACATTCATGGGGAAGAAGATCCTCACCTCGAAGTCGATGGTCGATTATCCTGTCTAAGGAGAGATTGAAGTGAGCTTGCTGAAGAGAAAGGGAATGGAGCCGGCGAAGAACGATGCGAAGGCGCAGGGGGACTCCGGCGCGCGTGAGAGGATCAAGTCTCTCGTGGCGGGCCGGGGAGCCGAGATGACCGCGAACAGCATCAAGAAGATCGAGGACGAGGCGCAGAAGCTAGCCTCTTTAAAGAACAAGCCGGCCGCGATGGACTACTTCATCGAAGTCGCGAGGATACACGACAGGCGCGTCAAGGAGATCAACCAGTTCAAGGCGGGCGGCGGGAAGGTGGTCGGCACGCTCTGTAACTTCGTACCGGTCGAGCTGGTCGATGCGGCGGGCGCCCTGCCAGTGGCTCTAGGATGCGGCTATCTACCGCCGGTTGGCCTGGGCGAGGCGTACCTCGGCGACCCGAACATGTGCTCCATAGTGAAGGCGTGCGCGGGCTGCATGATGATAGACGACTTCCCTCTGTTCTCCCAGTGCGACGCCATAATCGCTCCCGCGCCGTGCGATGCGAAGCTGAAGATCTCTGACGAGTTCAGGGAGGTCCGGGCGATCGTCCCGATGAACATCCCCCGCATCAAGCAGGGAGAGTCGATCCGCAGGCAGTGGATCCAGGAGATCATGACGGTCAGGAACAGGATGGAGATGCTCACGGGGAACAAGATAACGAGGAAGAGTCTCCGGGAGTCCATCGAGAAGTACCAGCGCGCCCACAAGGCCTGGAGGCGCTTGCTGGACACCAGAAGGAAGGGCGACGTGCTCTGGGGCAGGCATTTCCTCCTGATCGCATGGCTCGCCTATGTCGACGACATCGCGCGGTGGACGGAGAACGTGAACAGGCTGTCCGACGAGCTGGAGAAGACGGTCTCGGCGAAGAAGAACGTCGCGAACGGGGATGCCCCCCGCGTGATGCTTGCGGGCTCCCCGGTCATGTGGCCGAACTGGAAGCTGCCGGACATTGTCGAGGAGGTAGGCGCAGTCATCTTCTCAGATGAACTCTGTTCAGGGACCAGGGTGCTCTACGACCCTGTCGTGGTGGACGAATGGACTGAGAGGGCGATGCTCGACGCGATCGCGGACCGTTACTTGTTCCCCTCCACGTGCCCGTGCTTCACACCGAACGTCGAGAGAGAGGAGAACATCATCAACGAGGTGAAGAATGGCGGCGTCGAGGGCGTCATCTTCCACGCGATGCAGGGATGTCACCTTCACACGCTCGACGCGACGAGGCTCACGAACATGCTCAAGGGAATGGGCATTCCCGCCCTGACGATCAGGAGCGAGCTGAGCGACGGCGACATCGGCCAGATCAGGATAAGGGTCGAGGCCTTCCTCGAGATGATCCAAGCGAACAGGGCGGAGGTGGAGTAAAACCATGAGCGCGATTTCCGAGTCGATATCGGTTCATCCCTGCTACAGCGCGGAGGCTCACTGGAAGTATGCGAGGATGCATCTACCTGTCGCTCCTGCGTGCAACATCCAGTGCAGGTTCTGCAACAGGGCATTCGATTGTCCGAACGAGACGCGGCCGGGCGTGACTTCGAGGGTGCTCAAGGCGGAAGAGGCGGCTGCGCTGGTGCGCCGCGTCCGCGAAAGCATTGGGAATCTCTCCATCATCGGAATTGCGGGACCGGGAGAGCCTCTCGCGAACGAAGAGACGTTCAAAACGCTCAAGCTGGTTGGCGGGGAGTTCCCGGACATGACGCTCTGCCTCGCGACGAACGGCCTCCTCCTCCCGCAACGCGTCGACGAGCTTGTGTCGCTCGGGGTCAAGTACGTCACAGTCACGATTAATGCGCTCGAGCCGCAGGTCGGGGCGAAAATATACTCGTGGGTGAGGGACGGCGGCGAGTTGCTGACGGGCCGCGATGCATTCCAGATGTTGTCGGAGAAGCAATGGGAGGGGTTGGCGAAATGCGTCGACGAAGGCCTCGTGGTCAAGGTCAACTCGGTCCTAATCCCAGGCATGAACGAGGCAGAGCTTCCGAAAATAGCCAGCAGGGCAAGCGAGGCAGGGGCGCTGGTGCAGAACGTCATCCCGTTCCTGCCGGTGAACGGCAGCGAGTTCGAAGGCAGGAAGTCACCGAGCAGGCTTGAGACGAATCAGGTCAGGGGAGAGTGCGGCCGGCTGATCAAGCAGATCGAGCACTGCGCGAGGTGCAGGGCCGACGCGATAGGACTACTGGGCTGCGACATTTCCGCGAGATTCTACTAGGTCATGGTGGGCAAAGAATGGAGTCGACGGTCTCCAACGCGTCAGAGATGGTCAGCTTGCGAGGAGAGTCAGAATACAGGTTCCCCCGCGCGTTTGTACAAGGAAATGTCGCCACGTTCGCGACGTACGCGATAGGGGCGGCGACCATCGCGGTGTTCTGCCTTCCTGCCGCGCTAGTATACGCATTCTACTGCATCGCGAGCACGGTGGCGATCTGGGCGGCGGTGTGCGTGCACTGCCCGTACTACGGGAGAGTGTGCCCGTGCGGTTACAGCACGATGTCAACGGCTCTCTTCAAGAAAGGCGATGTGCGGCTTCTGCCCAAGAGATACAGGTTGATATGGGCATACGTCGCGCCCTCCTGGATCGCGCCACCTGTCGCCGCAGCATTGGTCCTCACCGTCCAGTTCTCATGGGTTCTCGCGGCGCTGGTTGTTGTGTTCGTTCTCATGGCCTTCGCAGTCGCCCCCGCCGTCTCGAAGGTGGCGGGATGCTGCGAGTACTGGCGGGGATGCACTGTGCCGGTCCAAACTGACGATTTGCGTGAGCAGTTGGAGGCCGTCCCATGAGATGGGTGGGGCAGCTACTTATATGGNNTATGGGGGGGATGATGCAAGAATGCTCGTGGGCACCGGTTCTGGAGGCCTTCGGTTCTCTACATTGCGAGAGATACCCAGGAGTCTCCGGATACCGCCAATGAGGAGGTCGAGGTCACAATGAGGCGGCTAATTTTCGCCTTGGGGCTGGCAGCGGGATTGTTGATAGTCCTTCAGGCACCTTGGCTCACCGCCAGCCCGCCGCCGGACCGTTGGGGCAACAGCGGCGGGAATCTCCCGCAGCCTATGGCCAACACAGTATATCCCTGGCCCATGTACACATTCAACGAGACTCACTCGTCGCTGACGAAGTCCCCGTCCCCGGACGACTTCAGCGTCTATTGGTTCAATGCGACGGGTCCGACCGCATACGGTTCTCCGACGATTGCTGAAGGCAAGGTCTTCATCGGCATGGGTAGCGGGACTGGCGACTCGATGCTCGCCTTCTATGTCAACAACGGCACCCGCGCATGGAGGAAGCAGACATCGACCCAGGTGTCCGGCGGCATGGGTGTGACCTCAACACCGGCCTATTCGAATGGTGCAATATTCTTCGCGGCAGACCAGATATACGCTCTCTATGCGAGCAACGGCAATGTGAAGTGGACCTATCCTGTCCCGAACACGCTGTGGGGGAGCGGCACGCCCACGGTGGCGCAGGGAAAAGTTTTCGTCGGCGGCGCAGACCATTATCTCTATGTCTTGGATGAAAACACCGGCGCCCTGGTCTGGAGATTCCTGACCCTGTCCAGCGGTGGGAGCAACTACGGGGTATTCTCTCCTCCTTCCATCTGGAACAATTTCGTCTACATAGCGGGCTGCGACGGCTACGTCTATCAGATTTACCTGAATCAGTCAGGCCCGACGGCTTCTTACTATCACAGATCCCAAAGATTCCTGACCATGTATGGGTCGCCCTTGATATTCGACGGGAAGGTGTACATAGGGGACGGCTACACAGGCCCCGATCCAAACGCCAGGTTCCGAGCACTGAGCGCGACCGATCTCAGCGTGGTGTGGACATTCACGCCTGTGCCGGCGGGGACATTCTTCTCCTCCGCTGCGGTCGCCTACAGCAAGATATTCGTCGGTTCCTCGAACGGCATCGTATACGCCCTCGACCCATGGAATCACAACGTCATATGGAGCTATAGCACGGGCAGCACGATCTGGTCCTCTCCCGCAATCTCGGACGGGAAAGTGTTCGTCGGATCGGAATCAAACTACATCTACATGTTCACCGCCAACCAGACCAACCCCGCCAATTACAGGTTCAGATATCTCCTGAACGGGGCGGTGGACTCCTCTCCCGCCATCTCGGACGGGCGCGTCTGCGTGGGCACGTTTGGCGGTGGCGGCAGGATATACTGCTTTGGGACCGGGATAGCGCCGCCGGTCAACAACCCGCCAACGATATCCCTCACGAACCCGACCGGTGCGCAGGACTGGACCGGCGGGACCTCGCACACAATCACATGGACCATGAGCGACGACTCGACCCCGGTCGGCAGCCTCAAGGTCTATCTCAACTACACCTCGACACCGAGTTCAGGCACGATCCCAGGGCCGCTGACGGGCGCGACTTCCTACGGATGGACGGTGCCGTCAATCGACGCGAACGATGTGAGAATCAATGCGACCGTCATCGACGCCAACGGATTGAAAGGGTACAGCACGGTCTTGGTCCCCCAGATCGATTCGACGCGGCCTTTCGTCCAGTCTACATCACCGACTGGCGCGGCGGTTCCACTCAATGTCCCGATAGTCGTCAACTTCTCGGAGACGATGGACACCGCTTCCGTCCAGAGTTTCTTCACGCTCGTGCCTAACCCTGGCGGTTTGACTTTCAGCTGGTCGCAGAGGGTTCTCCCGGACGACACGCTGACCGTCAACCATGCCGCGTTCTCCAGCCTAACGATGTACACCGTCGGCATTGGCATAGGCTCAAAGGACGTGTCGAGCCCGGGCAACCTCTTGGCCGCAGACTACGTGTGGTCGTTCACAACGATCAATGTCAATCTACCGCCAACAGTCGACATTTCCGCACCAATCGGAGGGGAGAGATGGACTGGCGGATCGGTTCACACCGTTGACTGGGTCGCAAGGGATAACGAGGACCCAACGTCGAGTCTCAGGGTGTGGGTGAATTATTCCCTTACTGGGGGTGCGCCTTTTGACCACCAAATCGGAGGACTCCAAGGCGTGTTTGGCGATGCGAGACCATACGCCTGGACGGTTCCCATGGAGGACAGCGTGTCCGTCGTCCTGCAAGGCACGGTGATCGACACGAACGGAGCCGTTGGGAACGGGGCAAGTCTCGCATTCGAGATCGACTCGACACCGCCGCAGGTTTCCTCGACGAGCCCCCTCAGCGGGGAGAACGGCGTCCCGACGAGCGTGAACGTGATCGCGACATGGTCCGAAGCGATGAACACGGTGTCTGCGGAATCCGCGTTCACGTTGAAGGATACTGCGACATGGAGTACGGTTCCCGGCGCGTTCTCTTGGGCGGGTAATGCCATGACTTTCAACCCCGCCGCAATGCTCCTTCCCGGGGCTCAGTATTCCGCGAACTTCACTACTGTGGCTTTGGACGACTCGCAGCCCGGTGACAGCCTCGCAGCCCCTTACACGTGGACGTTCACCACCGCAATGGGGGCGGACACGACCAAGCCCACGCTCATGGACGCCACCGCCATCCCCGATCCGCAGGAGGTCTATCTGCCTGTCAACGTCTCGGCTGTGGTCCAGGACAATGTGGCGGTCGGATTCGTCCGTCTCTTCGTCACTGACCCCTTGGGCGGCACGACGAACACCACGATGTCTTACGACTCCATGGCGGGAAGATACTATCTGGAGCGAGGATACGGCCTGCTCGGCATTTTCGATTTTGATGTCTGGGCGGCGGACACAAGCGGCCTCTGGAACTCGTCCTCGGGTCAATTCCAGATCGTGGACACGACCGCTCCCGCCATCTCGGACCTGCGTGCCCTGCCGAACCCCGTGGCGGTGTTCTCCCAGACAACCCTGTCCGCCATCGTGACAGACAACTACCAGCTGGCGGGTGTCTGGGTGGAGGTTACGGCGCCGGACCTCACGTTCACGAACCAGAGTATGCTGCCGGGTGCGCGGTACTACTTCAGCGCTCCCGCCAACCAACTCGGGACTTACACGTTCAAGGTGTCCGCGGTCGACGGCAGCGGCAATTGGGAGACGAACTCGGGGATATTCCAGACGATCGAGTCAGTGCCCCCGTCCATCGAGCACACGCCCCGGGCGACATGGCCAGTGGCCGTTCCGCTCAACATCACGGCGAACGTGACGGACGACGTCCTCGTCCAGACCGTGAAGCTGCGCTATACGGATGTCGATGGCGTCGAGCAGAACGTGACCATGACCCACGGGTTGCAGGACGAGTACTCATATGAGGTGGCTGGCCAGCCACACAGCGGGACGTTATCTTATTTCATTTGGGCGGTGGACGGCAGTGGGAATGAAGAACAAACCCAGATCTACACGACATCGATTATCGAGAGGACGCCACTCCCGCCGACCGGGCTCACCGTGGCGCCGGAGGGCTTCGGCGCTCTCAGGCTCCAATGGACGCCGCCCACTCTGAACACGGACGGGTCGCAGTTGACTGACCTGAGAGGGTACAACATCTACAGGATGACGCAGCCCGACGGACAGAGGACAAAGATCAACGGCGCCCTAGTCACCGAAACGACATTCCTCGACGAGAATGGCGGTCTCGGTTTGGAGGATGGACGGACCTACTACTACAACGTGACCGCTGTGAACTCGCGGGGGATAGAATCCGCGCCCGCTCAGGAAAACGGCACGACTCTGACGCGGGGCACCGCCACCGACAACACGGTCATCCTCATTGCGGTGGCAATCATCATCGCCGTCATCGTTCTCTTGGCCGTGCTGATTTTGCTGATGAAGAGGAGGAAGAAGCGTCAAGCGGAGCAGCAAGAGCAAGTAGAGAAGAATGTCCCGCCACCGCCGCCCGATGACAGCTAGTCCTCGCGCCCTCTCCTCTTTGGACCGCGACCGAGGGCCCAGTCGACAAGATGAGGCTGTGTGTCCCTTATGGTCGGTCTCGCCTGCCTAGCAGGTCCTAGGTCTGCGAGATCAAGATCCACCACAACCAGGTCCTCCTTGTAGTCCTTCGCGACGCCGATGTACTCCCCTCGAGGCCCTATTGCTTGGGTCCCGCCGGCGAAGACCACGTTGAGCTCGGTGCCCACGAGGTTACAATAGAGCACGAAGCAAGTGTTCTCCACCGCCCTGGCGGGGAGAACCTTGTCGAACATCGGCTTGCTCGTGTTCGGCGCCGCCGAAATCACCGCCAAGATGTCCGCGCCCTGGAGAGCCAGGACCTTCGCGAGCTCGGGGAAGAAGGAATCGAAGCAGATCATGAGTCCGATCTTGCCGAGTTTCGTCTCGACCAGCTTGGGCTCCCGCCCGCGAGCGAAGTAGATGCCCTCCTCGAAGGGCCCGAAGTTGGCGGGGTGGATTTTCCGGTATTTCTCTACGGTGCCATCTGGGGTGGCGAGCACCGCCACGTTGTAGAGTAGTCTGGCCTTCGTGTCCCTCTCAGGCATCCCGAAGATGATGTGTGTCGAGTTCTTGCGCGCTATCTCGGAGACCGCCTGCGTACTCGGTCCGGGCACGGGCTCGGCGAGCGTCCTCCACGCGTCGCGCGCCATGTAGCCGGTCAGGTAGAGTTCCCCGAAGAGGGCCAGGTCGGGCTTCGTCTTCCTGATTGCTTTCTCCATCTTGTCTATATTCGCTTTCTTGTCCCCGACCTTGGGCGAGAGTTGAGCTAGGAGGACCTTCACGCCGACACCGGTGGCGACACCGGTTCGACGGATATTAAATGCGCGGATTCAGGCCTTTGAGGACTCGGGCTCGCGGTATTGGTCGTCCCACCAGGTGAACTTCCCCGTCTGACATCGCCTGATCGTCTCCTCGATCCTCTTCCGGCGGGTCTCCTCTCTCTTGGCAGTCGCTATCCACCACACGAGTTGTTGCTTCCGCGAGGGAGGGAGCATATCGAAAGCGTCCCACGCCTTCTTGTTCCGTTTCAACGCGGCGACGATGAATTGAGGTATCTCGAAATCCTTCCTGAGCAGCTTCATCATGGGGTCTTTCATGCCGGCCCTGTACTTCTCCAGCCCGGGCTTGGTCATCCGACCCTCCTTGATCAACCTCTTGACCCTGTTGATGTTAGTTTCGGACCAAGTGCTGCCCTTCTTCCGAGGGGTGAACCGGATCTCATGCTTCTCGTCATCGATCCTCCTCAGCTTCCCGTCGATCCAGCCGAAGCACAGCGCTTCCTCGACAGCTTCGTCCAGGCGGATACTGGATTTCTTCGTGTGCTTCTTGTAGAGAATCAGCCAGAGCTCATTCGCGGACGCGTGATTCACTTCGAGCCACGCATGCCACTTCTCACGATTTGGGAAGTGCTTTCTCAGTGTCGCTTCTGTCATTCTCTCCCGCCATCAAGCGTACTATGGCGGGGAGAAGTTCCCTTGGCTATTTGTCAACTGTGGGAGCCTTGGCGATGCTCTGAGCAAGGTTTATGATATCCTCTTACTTAGTCGACGCAAAGCTCCCGTAGTGTAGTCCGGTCAATCATGAAAGCCTCTCGAGCTTTCGACTCGGGTTCAAATCCCGGCGGGAGCACTGCCTCACCGATGTTCACGCGATTCCGGACGAGATGGACCGGGTCGGATTCGGCGTCCTATTCCAGAGAGACGCTCTTGACCATCACATTCTTCTGAAGATTGAGAAGAAGGTTCTCCACCTCGGCAGGCTTGATTCGGACATGCGCCTTGAACTGCATCACCTGCGTCCCTTTATCGAAGTAATAGCGCTCGTAGTAGGCGGATTTCACGGGCACGATCGCCTTGACGTCAGCAAGAGTGGCGGGCTCGGCAAGGACGATATCCAGGACTTTCGCATGCGAACCGAAGCCCTGCCGCTCGAGCAGCCTGTCCGTCATAATGACTACCCATACTACGCCATAGAAGGAGAAAGCCAGGTAGAACAATCCGACCCCGACGGCCAGCCCCATCGCCGCCATAGCCCATATGAGCGCGGCGGTGGTGAACCCGAAGACCCTGTCCTGGCTCCTGATCAGGGAGCCTGCTCCGAGGAAACCGATGCCCGTGATAGCGCCGCCGAGAAGTTGGAGCATGTTGTCGGGCTGGAGCTCCTCCGCCATTATCGCTATGACGCAGGCGCCGGTGGAGACGAAGGTGAACGTGCCGAAGCCCGCGGGCTTCCTGCTCAGCTGCCTCTCGAGACCGATGCCGAGTGCCAAGTTGAAGCCTATGAACAGTCGCAGGACTACCTGAACCGGGTCCATTGCTCGATCACCATCCCATCTGACTGAGGCTCTTCGCCGGACATCCGATGCGCGCCCCACCTATTTTTCTCTTTTCATCGATCTGAGCATGCAGGTGAACCGAAACCGCGTGCGGCTCACCGCGTGAATTGCAAAGGATTATTATGAACCGATTCTCATTCTCGCCGAGGAGGCATCTCCTATATGCCAGAGGAACGGAAACTGTCAAAATCAGAAGTGCGAAAGACTGTCGCGGCCTCGATGGCCACCGCCTTCGGGCTGGTGATCGCCCTGATCTGGAACCAGGTCGTCATGGGCGGGCTGAAGGTCGCGGGCATCGACACGACATTCGCCACCATCAGCCTGATGGGCTGGATTGGCTACATGGTCGTCGCTGTCGTGCTGACCATCGTGATGATAATCTTCATCATAATGTTCAGCCGCTGGGGCAGCAAGGAATAGGTTCAGCCACGCGGTGCGCCGGGTCATCGCAGGATGGTCGAGCGCAGGCGCGCGAGTCCGAACCTGGCTGTCGCCTCGTCATGGTCCTGCCCATACAGGATCTCGTAGAACGGGACGACACCCAGATAGAGCCGGACCCTCTGCATGATGCCGGGGTCTGGCTCACCTTTATACTTTTCTATGACCCTTCTCGTGAAAGAGAGTCCGCAATCTTGGAGGATGCCGTAGAAATCCCCCGCCGGGTCCCCGATGCAGCCGTCCTCCCAGTCGATGACCCCGTTGATCTCATCCTTGGCTTTGTCGCACAATATGTGCGGTCCGCTCAGGTCGTCGTGTGTCAACGTCGAGTTGAAGCGGAAGTTCTCCGCGACCGCCAATTGCTGTTCGAAGAAGTCGATTGTCCTGCGCCGTTCCATCGCGCTAAGGATCGGCAGGACCTTCTCCGTCACCTGCGCGTAGAGGTTCTTCAGCTTGTCCTTCCGCTGTCTTGGTCCGAAGAAGATCAGCTTGAGCTCTGGGTAGCGTTTCACAGGGTAGCGGTGGATCTCGGTGAGCATCCTGGCGAGGTTGCGGATCATCCTGGCGGAGTGCGCTTTCCTCGTGCACCACCTGCCGATCGGCACGCCATCGATCTTCCTGTAGCCCACGAACCAACCATCATATTCCTTGCCGCCTTCCCAGATATATTCGAAGTGAGGAACTCGAAAGGAGAGGTGTTCTGACAGCTTGGGCATCAGCCGTATCTCCTTCCTCAGATTGTCCTCAACTTCAGGCCTCTTCGGGAACCTGAAGATCAGCTCGCCGTTGACCTCGATGACGAAGCTGGCCCAGCCTTCCTGCAGCTGTGAAACGCTCCTCACGCGGACCTCGGGGAAGCAGTCCTGGACGATTCCCGCCAGAGTCAACGCATCCATGTTCCCGCCATCGCATGCCGTCCGTGGATTTCAGCCTTCCCGGCATCCGGATACGTGTCTCCCTCGTCGCCCCCGCCGCTGCACCTGTGCCCACGCCGAGCCCGAACTGCCCCCAGTCCCACTCGAGCGTGCCGGTCTGCAGGTACTCGACGCCGCGGTCCGCCGCGTAGCCCAGGGCGCCACTGACTGCTCTGACGGCAGATGGTCGTGCTCCTCCTCATTATCACAATCAATATTCCCGTTTGACAATGAAACGCGTTCATTGACATTATCGATATCAAGACTATCCCATTAAATTCAACGCTTTTCCGAACTTTTCTTATACTTCCTAGTTAATGTATTACGCTAGGAGACTTCTATGGCGGAATGCACAATAAAGGTAAAGCTCATCACGCACCTGATGACCTGCCCGCGTTCGCGCGATGATTACGTCTTCCCTGTGGAGATGACCCAGGCGGGCATGGCCAGTGCCCTCGGGATCGGCAGGACACACGCCGGGAACGAGTTGAGGAAGCTGGTAGAGGAGGGTTGCGTCGAGGTCAAGACAGCCTACATCGATACGGGAACGAGGCGGATGATCGTGTACGAGCTCACGCCGGTGGGGAGGTCCCTCGGCAAGCGGTTCACCGCCAAGCCGGGCGGTAAATCCGCGTCCGAGAGCAGAGGCGGCCGTCCGCGCGAGGACACGCGCGAGCACAAAGGCGTTCCGCATGAGCAACCGGCGGGGTTCCAGCCGCCCCTGCCTCGCCTCGGAGGTTCCGGTGCAGATGCGGCGAAGTCGTCCAAGCTTCTGGGAGCTGCGCGTCCGCAAGAAGGTGTCTCGGAGCAGTGACATCCCTATCCTTGGCGAGAGTGTATTTAGAGTGTATTCACAGTGTTTTCACAGTTCATTCACAGTGCATTAACAGTGTTTTCACAGTGCACGAACGGGGAGGATTGAAGTATTTTCCCGCCAACGTCATTGACATCCTCGGATGAGGCGCGCGGTGCGCGTCTTTGATGGGGGAGGAGGTGAAGAATCTGGGATACAGTGAAGCGCAGATCCTAGGTACCATCGAGAAGATCGAGGACCTCCAGGTCACCGAGAGAGCGGCCCTGATGAGGGGGAACCTCGACATCGACAATATGCATCAGAAGCTCCTGACTCAGCACAGGAAGGC
The DNA here is from genome assembly GCA_017885655.1 of Methanobacteriota archaeon. Taxonomy (GTDB): domain Archaea; phylum Thermoplasmatota; class Thermoplasmata; order RBG-16-68-12; family JAFNFQ01; genus JAFNFQ01. Next base: position 35,845 of record JAFNFQ010000052.1, read on the forward strand.
TAACGCCTCGAACGAGAAGCAGGAGCAGAAGAAGCGGGAGCTGAGGGAGATCACCGAGGAGCACGAGGCGGACCTGAAGCAGCTCTACGTCGTCGGCTCCAGCCAGCTTGACATGATGATCGGAGCCGTCGACAAGAACAGCGTCCCCGCCAAGAACTTCAGGCGCATCCGGAGCAGGATGAAGAGGCCTGACAACGACACCGGGGTCGAGCCCGCGCAGAACCTGACCGCTGAGCCCGCGCCGGTGAAGCCTTAGCGGTATTGACCGGGATTCCCTAGAATCCGGACAGAAGTCATACGACCGAAGAGGCCCCTCACGGGGCCTCATTCTTCTTTTTTTCATCGCGTCTTTCTATGGCGGAGAGTCAGCAAAGCGGATGTTCGGTGAGGCGCTCGTGCTGCACGGGCCCATGCCCGCGGCGAGGTTCCGCCAAAGCCTCTGAGCCTCGAACGAACGAACAAACCTCGTCATCGCCTGGATTCGAGGGCGGCACACCCCCGCCGACCGGTTCCTCCATGGCGCGGCACGAATCACCATCCGCGCCTCTCTCCTCACCAAGTAGACCCCCTATCTCACCATGGTGACCCGTCGGGTCTCCATGGTGACCCGTGACTTCCACCATTGCGACCCGCCTTTCCGGATCTGGGTCGGCCTTCCACCATGGTGACCTCCAATATCTCCATGGTGACCCGGAAGGTCACCAAGTAGACCCCGGAGGTCTATGTGGAGAACCGATGAATCGGGGTCGCGAAGCATCTACGAAGGTGGTGATGAGATGAATCTACGTGGAGAAATGTGAAATCACCATGGTGACCCTATTCCTCCACGTGGTGACCCGGAAGGTCCACATGTGGAGAAATCATCTCCGGATTGGCGGAAAATCGGGGCCGACGGCGGCGGAAGCGGGGGCGACCGGGACACGGACTGCGAGGAGGCGATCCGACTAGGCGGCATTGAGGAGGACGCCAATGATGGCGTGATATGGATGCCGGCCATGGCATCAGGGGTCAACTTCGAAGAAGCGCTCATCCCTTACCATGACTATCCATCTAGCGCAACCGCGGAACGCATTAGCAAGGCTTATTAACCAGACCCTCCTTGCATCGATTCTCCCATGTAGGAGGCCTAGATTGGCCGCTGGTACTACAGGAGGCGAGGCATACGGCGGAAAAACGGACGGTCGACACGGTCAAGAAAGTCCTGGAATCAGCCCCGCCCCGCAAATTCAAGGAATCGGTTGAGATTTCATTCAACCTCAGGGATGTTGATCTTTCCGTTCCCAAGAACAGGGTCGACGTCGAGGTCGCACTGCCGAAAGGACGCGGCAAGGCCATCAAGATCTGCCTGATAGGCTCGGCCGAGCTAGCCCTCAAAGCTAAGAATGTTGCAGACCTCGTTATCCAGCCTGACCAGCTCGAGGAGCTCGCGGGAAACAAGAAGAAGGTGAGGGAACTCGCGAGGAAGTTCGATTTCTTCATCGCAGAGGCGCCACTCATGCCCGTGATCGGCAAGCGCATGGGTCAGATCCTCGGTCCGCACGGCAAGATGCCGAAGCCAATCCTGCCAAACGCCGACCCGGTTCCGACAATCACCGCCATGCGCAACACCGTCCGCGTGAAGAGCGGGGAGCGCAGGACGTTCCACGCCCCGGTGGGCACGAGGGACATGACCCCGGAGGACATCGCGGAGAACGTGGACTTCCTCTTCAAGAGGGTGCTGACGAAGCTCGAACGGGGGCGGTTCAACATCCATTCCGCCTACCTGAAGACGACCATGGGGCCGGCAGTGAGGTTCTTGTGAGGTGAAGGAAATGGCGCACGTATCCCCCCGCAAGAAGGAACTGGTCGACAAGCTCGTGAAGGAGTTCGGCCAGTCTCAGGTCATCGGGATTGTCAATATCCACGGCATACCCGCGGCGCAGTTCCAGAAGATGCGGCGCAAGCTCAGGGGCAAGGTCAACCTCCGCGTGACGAAGTCGAACCTGCTCGCGATAGCGCTGGAGCAGGCGGCAACTCAGAAGGCCGGAATCGACAAGCTCAAGACCGTCATCTCCGGGCAGTCGGCGGTCGTCACCGCCAACATCAACCCGTTCAGGCTGTTCAAGGAAATGGAGTCGACGAAGACCAAGGCTCCCGCCAAGGGAGGGGATGTCGCGCCTGATGACATCTGGATCCACGAGGGCGAGACGCCGTTCAAGCCCGGGCCGGTGGTCGGAGACCTGCAGAAGGCGGGGATCCCCGCCGCGATAGAGAAGGGCAAGGTCGTGATCAAGAAGGAGAAGCTGCTCGTCCCCAAGGGCGAGAAGATCCCGCGGCTCACCGCGCAGGCGCTCACGCGCCTCGAGATATTCCCCATGACGGTCGGCCTCGACCTCAGGGGAGCATACGAGGACGGCATGTTCTACGGACGCGACGTCCTGGCGATCGACGAGGCGAAGATCATGGCGGACTTCCAGACCGCAGGCCTGAGGGCGTTCAACCTGTCCGTGAACATCGGCTACCCGACGAAGAGCACGATCAGGCCGATGCTGGGCAAGGCGCACACCGATGCGCTTAACCTCGCCGTCAACGCGGGCATTTTGACGAAGCAGTCGCTGCCGCTGATCCTCGCGAAGGCGAAAGCAAGCATGCTCGCGCTCGCCTCGCTCGCATCGGTCGATGTCAGCGCGGAAAAGAAGAGTGCGCCGTCGGGGCAACCGCCTGAAGCGAAGCCGGAGGGCGGCAAGGAAGAGAAGAAGAAGGGGAAGAAGGAGGAGAAGAAAGGGACCGGGGACGCGGCTTCTGAGCCCGGTTCAGGATGACGCTCAAGGAGGTAACAAACATGGAATATGTGTACAGCGCGCTAGTGCTGCACGCGGCCGGCAAGCCTGTCACGGAGGACGGTCTGAAGAAGATCCTCACCGCGGCTGGCATGAAGCCGGACGAGACGCGGATCAAGGCATTGACCGCGGCCCTCGAGGGAGTCAACATAGAGGAGGCCCTCGCGAAGGCCGTGGCGGTGCCAGCTGCCGCGTCAGCGGCCGCACTTGCGCCGGAGAAGAAGGAAGAGAAGAAAGCAGAGAAGAAGAAAGAGGAAGAGAAGGTCACTGAGGAAGAGGCTGCGGCCGGCCTCAGCGCCCTGTTCGGCCTCTAGGACCCCTGGCGAACGGGGGGTCTCGGTCCCCCGCCGTAAGGCACCGCACGGGCGATCGGGCGGTAATGCGGCAGGCGGACCTTGATTTCCCCCTCCAGCTCACGCAGGATGCGGTCCGTGTCCCTCACTCTGAGGTCTCCCTCCACCGCAACGGTCAGCATGATGTCGCCGCCATCGGCGCACGGGATGATTTCCACGCTCACGCACTCCCTGACGGCCCTGTGAGCCGCCACGGCGGTGCGCACCAGTGCCTCGATCTGATCCGGGTCGAGCCAGGGCTCAGTCACCTCGATGTGGGCGGTCGGCAAGCATTCCGTGTGCTCCTGGATGTTGTCCTCGACTTCCGTGGCGATGCGGTGCGCTTCCTGCGCGGTGATGCTCTCATCTACGACGACATGGAGGGAGACGACCTTCCTGGTGGCGTAGTCATGTACGACGATGTCGTGCACGTCTCTGACGCCTTTGACCGCCACGGCGGTCTGGCGGATCTTCCTGACCATCTCCTCCGGCGGGGCCTCACCTATGAGGACGCTCGCGGACTCACGGATGAGGGAACCGCCGGCGTACATGACGATGCACGCCACGACGATGCCGAAGATGGGGTCGAGTATCTTGTATTCGGGGTTGAGCGTCGTGACGAAGATTGCGGCGGCCAGTGACATGGAGATGAGGACATCGGTGGTGTGGTTCCAGGCGTCTCCCCTGATCGCGTTGCTCTCTATCCTTTTCGCCACCGCGAAACTGAGGGCGGCCATCATCGCCTTCACGCAGGCGAAAGCGACCATCAGGGCGGCGAAAAGGACGCTGCCCTCGATCGTAGGATTGCTGAACCTCCCAGCTGCCTCCCGGATGATGAGGATTCCCATGGTCACGACCATCGATGCGACAACGATGGCTAGGACGTGCTCTATGCGTCCATGGCCTTGGGGATGCTCCTTGTCAGCCTCCTTCTTCGACCACCTGAACGCGAGCAGTATCGTGGCCGAAACCGCGACGTCGGCAGTGTGGTTGAGCGCGTCCCCGAGCACCGCCACGGAGCCCCAGATGATCGAGAGGTAGAGCTTGGAGGACAGAAGGAACGCGTTCCCTGCAAGGCATATCCCCGACTGCAGGTACGCGTATCTCGCCCTGACCGCGGGATCCTTGGCGTTGCCGTAGTCCGGTAGGAGGGCCACCGCGGATGCAATATGGCGGTAGCTTATAGGTTTGCTTGCTCCATCAGGAAGCTCTATCACCACGTTGGCTGGAGTATCCCTTCGTGAGGGAGTTGCACAAGGCCGTGGCGGTGGTCGTGGCCTGCTGCATCGCGACCGCCTGCATTTTCGCGGCGGCGTATGCGAAGCGCAGGCCCGAGCTATCCTCAGCGGACATCTTGGTGGCAACGAGGCTCGCGGTGAATGATGCAGTGGACGAGGCCATTCTGAGGGGCGGGCTCGAGGATTCCGAGTCGCATCTGAGACAGCGAATCTCCGAGCGATTGAACTCGGCGGGTTTCTCTGGCGCGGATGTGAGAATCGTCAGGACGAACGATTTCGATCCCCTCGCGGGATTCTACTTCGAGGTGTCGGCTGGAGACGTCTCTGCCCGATTCCGGCTCGACGGCGTGAGGGATCCGCTGCTCGCGATCAGATTGGGCTTGGATTGGACCTGGCGGGAGGATCCCCACCATCCCTACGAGACGCACGCGCGCAGCTCCGTGATGTCGGACTGCCTCACGAACCACTACTTCCATCTGGCGGCTGACGGCCCTGACTTCTTCGCGAGGCTGGAGAACAAGACGGAGGACAGGTACCACTTCGGCGTGGAGACTTTCCTCGTAGTAGGCGGGGTCGTGGCGGTGGATCACCTGTTCCTCGGCGGTGCGGGGCCCATAGACGGGGATCACAGACTCATGTACGGCCTGCGCTGACTATGGCGGCGGGCGGATGAACGGTATGTTGTCCATCATCACATCCCTCATCCTCTCGGGGTAATTGCGGCACTCCTTCACCTTCAATGTCCAGATCGCACCCGCGAGCCGTCCGGCGAACGACACCGTGTAGACCGCGAGGAGCCCGTACCAGAGTCCCCAGAAGCCCATGAGGTAGTTGGCCATGTATCCCCCGATGAGGCTCCCCACGAACGTGACCGAGCCTATCGCGGTGTTGAAGTTCGCGAAGTACTCGCCCCTTTTCCGCGGCGGGGCGATGTCGAGGATGTAGCCGGAGAAGGCCACGTTCCCGATCGCCAGAGCGACGCCCAGGAGGAGATTCATCACGTAGAGATGGTACATGCTCGTCGCGAAGCCGTAGACCAGCGGCACGATCACCAGCATGAACCTGCTAGCGCTGATCATGTTGACCGGACCGACGCGGTCCATGAGCTTCCCGACCTGACTCTGGACGGCCACGGTCGCGACGGAGCCGATCAGCGAGAGTATCGCCACCTCGAGGTTGCTCGCCTTGAGCACCGTGATCTGGGTGATCGTCATGATCGGCCAGATGAACGACATGAAGAAGTTGTAGAACACCTGCGTCTTGACAAAGAACCTGAACTCGCACAGCTTCTCGTCCCCGTTCCCGTTGTCTTGGTCGCCGCTGGCCTCGGTCTTTGGCGCCGACTTGTGCTCGCGAAGGGCGAGCATGATGAGTGCCGCGACCAGCCCCGCCACGAAGGCGGGAAGGAACAGCAGGTGGAAAATGGAAGAGCTGTCTGGCGGCGCGCCAGAGACGATGAATATCGCGACAAGGCTCCCCACGACGCCAGCGAGCCCCGCCCAGCGCCCAATGCTGCCGAGGCTCTTCCCTCGCGCGGTTACCGGCATCTTCTCCCCGATCAGGGCTGACCACGCCGGGATGACCGCCGATGTCGCGATTGCCTGGAACAGGGCGGCGAGGATCACGAGGAGGGCGGTCGACGACGCGATCATCATGAGATAGGCCACGGCGGCCAGCGAAGTGCCGACGACGATGAACGGAGTCCTGCGGCCCATGCGGTCGCTGAGCTTCCCCCAGGGAATCTGCAGGGCGTTGGGGAAGAAGTTCTGGATCGCCTGAAGCCAGCCGAGGTCTATGCTGGAGGCGTTGAGACGAAGGGCATAGACGGGCACCGAGGACGCGGCCATGCCGCCACCGAAAGACCCCACGACTTGGTTGGCATAGATGGACCGAGGCATGCGCCCGGGCTCTGCCTTTTCTTCCTTGTTCAAGCGCTACCTTTGAGCACTGGCCAAAGCGCGATTGTAGATAAGGTTGTCAGTATCATCTGAAGCCGAGCGTCGCCTACTTGCCGCCTTTCTTCGCCTTCTCCTGGGCCTTCTTTCCCCGTTCCTTCGCCGTGTAACCAGTTGCCCTCTCCAGGAAGACGTTGTACCTCTTGATCGTGTCAGAGGCGACATCGTTGGGCACGTCTGTCTTCATCTGGGTCTCCACACAGAGGCTCTTACCATCGAGCCAGACGGTGAACTTCGCGAGTGCGCCGAACGAGACGAGAACCTTCCCCTGCTCCTCGCCTGCACCGCCGAAGACCTCGGTCGCTAGATCCTTGAGCTGGGGCGTCTGCAGGTTCTTCTCCTGTCCTCTCCTTACGTCATACTTCTGCATGTTCTCCTGCCAATGGAACGGCCAACGCGACAAAAACGTTGCGCTTCCAAGGTCGGCGGGACTCGCAGTGAGTCTTCACCATTTCATCCGGTCCAAGAGCGCATCCATATTGAGTGAAGCTTGAAGTGGCCCTTCCAGTTCCAATGTATCGAGCCATCTCTGCACGCACTCGCAGTCTATGCCGCCAAAGTCTTGGCGGAGTCTCAGTGAGAAGTCCCTGATCGCTGTTGCCAAGGTCGCATCGCACTCCCCGCAATTGTGCGCTCCCCTCGGCAGTCCCGCCGCCGTCGGATCGCTCATGACGCGAGGCTTGAGCCGCCTCGCTCGTGTAAGCACCTCCGTGACGGACCACAGCCATGGCGGGCGGAACTGCCCCCGCCGCCACAGTCTCTCGACGAGTGTCCCTCTTTGCACATTCACGGGGTTGAACGAAATCGTATCGGAGCAGTCAGCCACCTTTTCTGCCGAGGTCACAGCGTCTTCGACAGCCTCTCTCTCCGTGAGAAATGGCGGTTTGACGAGCAGGTAGGTCTTGACGCTCCCGCCGCAGTCATGCACGATCGAGGCGGCCTTCACGTGCTGCTCCAGCCCGAACGGCTTGTTCACCGAGTACATCAGGACCGCGGGCGTGGCCGACTCGAGGCCGAACGCGACCTCGAACTTGTCGCAGAAACTCAGCGCCTCCTCAACGAGTTCCTTCTTCGTGAAGGGGGCGAGAGTCTCTACCAGGACCTTCCTCGATTTCCCGCCAAACTCCTTGAGCACCGCCTTCCTGAACTGCGGCGGCACCTCATGCTCGTCGAAGAAGCTCCCGGAATTGAATATCTTGGTGATTGGCTGCCCCTGATGCTTCTCGCCAGCCGTATTGAGCTGGTGCATCAGGTCGTCCTCCGAGACATCGAGCGACGTGTCGAAAACGTAGCCGCACATCGAGCACCCGCCGCTCCGCGCCCAGTAGCACCCGGTCGTCCGGAAGATCACCACGAATGAGTCGACCACGTTGCCGTCGAGAAGGTCCTTCTCCGTCCAGGCGGAGACAAAGCTCCGGGGGTCGGGCTTGTGATGCCGTCCTCTTTCGTGGCCCATGCTGTCGCTCACTCCGACAGAGCACAAGTAGCTTTGGCCTCTACGGCTTCTTCTCCTTCTTCCTGACCCCGACGAGGCCGGCGATGACTGCAAGGATGAGGAAGAGCCCCGACAGGAACTGAAGCAGGAAAATGATTTGGAGTTGGTTTGGTATCACGAACACGGTCACTCCCAGCAGTTCCGGAACATAAGAGAGGAGCTGCACCAGGATGAACATCACCAGCGCCACGACGGCGAGGCCCACTCCGGCTCCGATGCCGCCATGTGTGTGCGCGGGCGCGGCGACGCCGACCCTCTCCACCCTGACGATCTGAGCGGCCGCCTGCACTGCCCTCTCGGGAGCGTACTTCTTGCAGTTGTAGCAGTACCACTTGTTGTACTGCCTGATGTAGCTCAATGCGCCGCCGCACGTGGGACATTTCTTCGCCTCGACCTTGGCGAGTGCCGCGGGCCTGGCCGCGCGTGGTGCAGGCGCGGCAGGCTTTGGAGCCGCGGGTTTCGCGGGTGCGGCCTTGGCCTCCTCCGGTGCGTATTTCCTGCAGTTGTAGCAGTAGTACCTGTTGTAGGTCTTGATGAATGTCAGCTCCCTGCCGCATGTCGGGCACGGGCTGATCGCCTTGACGACGATCAGCNNAACAGGAGGAGCAATGACGGGCACCGCCGCCTCCGGCGGCTTCTCTGCGGCCGCTTGAACTTCTTGCGGTTTCTCCTCTGCCACCGGCAATTCCGCAGGCTTCTCAGGAGGAACGATGATTTCTGGCGGTTTCTCGGTCACCGTCGGAGCGACCTCAGCAGGCACTCCCTCCTCCTCTTCCTCCTCTTTCGGGATCAATCCCTGCGTGGTCATGTAATCCAGGAGGCGCTGCTTCAGGACTGACCTGTTGCCGGACGAATCGAGTCCATACGCCTGGCAGAGGCTCACCAGGTATGATTTCTTGCCCGTCTCGATCGCCCTCTTCTCGAGAGGCGGTCTGTCCGTTGGCGCAGGTTCGGCGGCGGGTGCGACAGGCGCCGGCGCTGCCGCTTCGGGAACCGGCGTGGTTGCGGGTGGCGCCTCTTCCTTTGGTGATTCCACGCGGGCCTCCTCGACCTTTGCGGCAACAGGCGGAGTGACTTCGACAGGTGCTTCAGCCGGCGGCATTTCGGCCGCGGGCTTCTCCTCCGGGATGACCGCGGGGGCGAACGTGACGGCCTCTGGCGTTTTCTCCTCTTCCTTCGGCGCGTACTTCTTGCAGGAATAACAATACCACCGCCCGTAAGCCTCGACGTACTGGAGCGGCTTGCCGCACGTTGGACAGAGCTTCTCGTCGGGAGTCTTCTCCTCGGCAGGCTTCTGCTCGGCCGGCGGCTTCTCGATGCCCTTGGGCGCGTACTTGTTGCAGGAGTAGCAGTAGTAGCGGTCATACTCTGGAATGAACGTGAGATTCCTGCCGCACGTCGGGCATGGTATCGGCGTGGCTGCTGCCGGCTCCGCGGATTTCCCCAATTCCTTGGGCGCATACTTCTTGCACGTATAGCAGTAAGAGCGGTCGTATTGGGCGATGTACTCGAGCTCGCC
>JAFNFQ010000053.1 GCA_017885655.1 Methanobacteriota archaeon
TACGACCTCCTGGTGTACGCCAGGAAGGAGGGGGGAGAGGGGCTCATCCATCTCAGAGGATTTCTACAAACCCCGCCTTGCAAACGTATTAATAAAGAGCGAAGCTTCCGACAAAAGACATGAAGGCGTACAAAGTCACAGGCTCCTTCCTGATGAAGGACAGGTGGCAGAACTTCACCAAGGAGGTCGCCGCCGAGAACCCGGCGCAGGCGAAAGAGGTGATACTCTCGGACCTCGGCAGCAAGCACAGGGTCACGCGGAAGTTCGTGAAGGTCGAGAAGATAGAGGAGGTTTCCCTGGAGCAGCTGGAGAACCCTGTCGTCAAGTGGAAAGTTGGCGGGATGAAATGAACAACGAGGAGGAAGTCAGGAGGGCCGCGGCCGTCCTGGATTCGCAGAGGGCGCAGCTCGAGAGCCTCGCGCGGCAAGAGGAGATCCTGCAGTATTCGCTCGAGGAGCTCCTGAGGGCGCGGGAGACCGTGGGCAACGCCCGCCAGGTCGGCAAGGGCACCGAGGCCCTGGTCCCGGTCGGCGCGGGGGCATTCCTGTTCATGAATGTCAAGGACTCGGACAAGGCACTGATGAGCATAGGCTCCGACCTGGTTCTTGAGGAGAGCGTGGACAAGGTTCTGGAGAAGCTCGACGCGCGGGTGAAGGAGATCGAGGAGGCGAGCAAGACCCTGTCGGAGAAGGTATCTGACCTTGACGACCGAGTCGGGGTCCAGGCGAGGTTCGTCCAGGACTTGTATGACCGGACGAAGAAAGTGGCCCCCGGGGCCTGAGGAAGAAGCACGGGATGTTCAATCTACTCAAGGAGAGACTGGCGGGCTGGAGGAAGAAGGCCGACGCCGCACCGGCCGAGATGTTCTCCGACTCCGGTGGCAGGATCAACGAGGGGAAACTGGAGGAGGTCCTCTACGATCTGGAGATGGCGCTTCTGGAATCAGACGTCGCCCTCTCCGTCGCAAAGGAGATAGTGGATACGTTCGCGGAGAACATAAAAGGCAAGCGGATCACGAAGAAGCTGGACTTCGACGCGGCCGTGCGCGAGGGGCTCAAGCAGGCGGTCGAGAAGGCGCTGTCCGCAGACAGGATCGACTTCTTTGATTTTATTGCGAAGTCGCCTAAGCCGGCGGTGGTCATGTTCGTCGGCGTCAACGGGACCGGCAAGACCACAGTGATCGCGAAGCTCGCTCACGCCCTGCAGGAGCGCGGCCTGTCCTGCGTCATCGCAGCCGCGGACACGTTCAGGGCCGGCGCTATCGAACAGCTGGAGCAGCACGGGGAGAAGCTTGGCGTGAAGGTCATTGCCCACAAGGCGGGCAGCGACCCCGCAGCGGTGGCCTACGACGCGATAGAGCACGCGAAGGCCCGTCACAAGGACGTCGTGCTGATCGACACCGCGGGCAGGATGCAGACGAACCTGAACCTCATGGAGCAGATGAAGAAGATACGGCGGGTCGCGAGCCCGAACATGACGGTGTTCGTCGGGGACGCGCTGGCGGGGAACGACGTGGTCGAGCAGGCGAAGAAGTTCCAGGAGACAGTCGGCTTCGACGCGGCTATCCTGGCCAAGATAGACGCGGACGCGAAGGGCGGGGCGGCCCTGTCTATCGCCCACACCGTCGGAAAGCCGATTCTTTTCGTGGGGACGGGCCAGGGTTACGACGACCTTCAGGCGTTCGACGCGCGATGGCTCGTGGACAGGCTGTTTGGGGAGGCACCGTGATGAGCTGGATGGACGAGGTTCAGGAAGGACGGCTGATGGAGTTCCCCGTACTCCAAGTGGCGGCAGCGCTCGTCAAGAGCAACGTGCGAAGCATCAACGTGACATCGATTGCGCACATTGGCGACCACAGGCGTGAGAATAAATCGCTCCTGGAGATCACTGGGAGCGCTCACAGGTTCACCTGCAAGGTCCTCGCTGACGACGACGAGTACCTCGACTGGCTCAACAGCGCGCTGCTCTGCTCCGGCATGGTCAAGCCGTTCGGCCTCGAGACCCTCGCGAGTAGGCTGGCTCAGTACGAGGACGTGATCATAGGCGTCGACACGAACATCCTCTACAGCAGTATCCTCAGCGAGCACCTCCTCGATGCATTGTGCGCTCCGTGCACGGGGTCTTACAAGGAGGCGATCAACTGGATCCTGCTGGTGATCCCCGGGGTCGTGATGAAAGAGCTGGAGAATTCCGCTAACCAAAAGAAGGGCGGCTACCTCACCCACGTCGGCAGGAGGGGCTACAGGGCGCTGCAGGAAATCATGGTGCTCAAGAGCTCCGAGGGGTTCTCCGGCCTGAGCGTCCTCGTGGCGGGACAGACCAACCCCGAGCAGATGAGGCTCACCGCGGATGGCCTCACGATTCTGAACGCCGACAGCCTCATCCGAGATCAGTTCAAAGCGTTTCTCAAGGGGGTGGACTTCCACAAAGGCACCTTCTTCCTGACGATGGACAAGACGATCGCGTCGCTTGCGGCGGCGGAGGGCATCAACGTCGCGAGGGTCCAGCACCCGAGGCGGCTGAGGAAAGGATTCGACGTATCGATGCCGCCCGGGGAGGAGGTCCTCCTCGCCAGGGTTCTCTACGAGGTGGCGGTGGAGTTCGGGGAGATCCGAATCTCTTGGCGGGACAAGAATAAGGAGAACTACATCGACCTCGATGCCGGGTGGCAGTGGAAGAGCATGGAGCACTGGGAGGCATGGCAGATGCTGTGCCAGAGCCACTCGCAGGGTTTCCAGAAGGCGATAGCGCGGCTCGACGACGGTCGAGTCAATATCTCGCGGCTGACACAGGAATGGAAGAGGTTCGCCGAGGAGAACCTCAGCCAGTTCTGACCCAGCCGAACCTTTTCATGAACATGTACCTCAAGTTCTTCCAAGCGTCCGAAAATGACCTGAGCTTCTTCTCGCCAACTCGCGGGCGGTAGTCTATCGAAACCTCGACGAACTTCAGCCCCGCCATTATGGCCTCCATCTTCAGTTCCTCTGAGAATGGCATGCCGTCGTTGAGCAGGGTCAGGCGATCGAGGATCGAGCGGCGGAACACCCACATGCCTGATTGGCTGTCCTTGGTTTCGTGTCCCGTCAAGAACCTGAATGAGATGTTGAGCATCGCGTTCCCGATGCGGTGCATCCCGGTCATGACCCCCGGCTTGAGGTTGCTCAACCTGTCGCCGCAGATGAAATCGGCCCCACCATCAAGCAGTCCGACGAACTCGGGTATCCTGTCGGCGGGATAGGTGAGGTCGGCGTCGAGGGTCGCAATATACTTACCCTTGGCTTCGGCGAACCCGGTCTTGTATGCACGCCCGTATCCCCGCCTGGGCTCCGGGGCGACCCTGGCCCCCTTGGACCTCGCGATGTCGACGGTACCGTCCGTTGACTCGGTGTCGACGACGATTATCTCGTGGTCGTGTCCCTTCAGGGCTCCGTGGACTTCATCGATGACCGCGCCGATCGAGCCCGCCTCGTTTCTGGAGGGGATGACAATCGACACCTCGACCTCAGGCATCGCCCGCCCATCCCTCCGGTTCTATAAGGATTTGATGTGAGATTGCGATGCTGGCAGACGCTTCCCGAACATCTTGTACGCGAGGTACCCAGTCAGGGCGACCGATAGCCTGAGCAGGGACCATAGCGTCACCTGTCGTCTGAACATCTCGACCGGGCTATAGCTCCCCCAGAGTGCTCCGTGTTTCATCGTGAGCTGCTTGCGCCCCGCCCCATTCCAGAACGCTTGACGGAAGAAGTCGTAGATCGTGCCCCTCGTCCTGTGATAAACTATCGCGTCCTTCTCGTAGTGTATAGTGTTCCCCGCGCGGACCGCACGGAGGTTGAGGTCGATGTCCTCGGCGGTGATGAACCACTCGTCGAAGCCGCCAGCCGCGAGGAAAGCCTCCTTCCTGTAGGTGAGGTTCGTCGAAGGGAAGGTGATGTCGTACCCTCTGTAGATCAGTTCGACGCGCTCGAGGTCCTCGAACGGCTCGTGGCCAATCTGTATGGTCCTTCCAGCCACGACGTTCGCCATCGACATCGCCTTCCTGATCCTCGGTGCCCAGAACGGGTTCACTATCGCGTCTCCGTCTATGAAAGCGACAATGTCACCCTTCGCAATCTTCACTCCATAGTCCCGGCCCGCCGCCCTGGTTCCGCCATGGACGACCACTCTGACGAACGGGTAGCGCGAAGCATAATCCTGGGCAATCTGCACCGTCCTGTCGTGGCTATGCGCGTCGACTATGATGACCTCGATCGGCTGCTCCTGCACCACCATGCTGTCGAGGAAGTCAGAGATGTTGCGCTCCTCGTTGCGCACGGTGGTAACGACGCTGATGAGCACGACGGTGCGAAGTTGCTCTGCTCATATGGTCTTTTCGGCAAGGATGTTCTCAGGGGAAAACAAACGGGGTCGGACCAGCCCCGGCACTATGTTTATTATCGCCCGCCATCATACATCGCCGGAACGCAATGGCCAGAATCGCGACCATCATAGGGACCAGACCCGAGATAATCAAGATGGCTCCCGTGGTCAAAGCAATCGACAGACTCGACCACAAGCACATCCTCGTTCACTCGGGTCAGCACTATGACCTGATGATGGATGGGATATTCTTCAAGGAGCTTGGGCTCAGGGATCCCGACTACAAGTTCGAGATCAAGGACCTGCCTCCCCATCGACAGGTGGCGTCGACGATCGAGCGTGTTGGTGAGATTGTGCGCGACGTCGACCTCGTGATTGTGCAGGGCGACACCAACACGACACTTGCGGGGGCGATTCTCGCGAACAAGCTGGGCAAGCCTGTCGGGCATGTGGAAGCTGGCATCCGCTCCTATGACAAGACGATGCCCGAAGAGGTCAACAGGATCCTGACCGACCAGATGTCCACGATGCTCTTCTCCCCGACCGCCACGGCGAAGCGCAACCTCCAGCGCGAGAACATCAACAAGGGCGTGCACGTCGTGGGCAACTCCGTCGTCGACGCGCTAATCCAGAACATCAAAACAGCCGAGGAGAGGACGAGTCCACTCAAAAGATTCGGAGCTGATTCGCGCTCCTACTTCCTCGTCACGCTCCACCGCGCCGAGAACGCTGACAATCCAGAAAAACTGAGGTCGGTCCTCCTCTCGCTCTCCAAGATTGCACAGCAGCACGGCAAGACGGTCCTCTTCCCGATACATCCGAGGACGAGGAAACGCGTCGAGGAGTTCGGTCTCCAGCATATTCTGGACGCCAAAGGACTGGAGGTCGTCAACCCTGTCGGTTACTTCGACATGCTCATTCTCGAAAAGAACGCCGCTCTGATTCTGACCGATTCCGGCGGCCTCCAGGAGGAGGGATGCATATTGCACGTCCCCTGCGTGACCCTGCGCGAGAACACTGAGAGGCCGGAGACGCTAAGCATCGGATGCAACGTCCTGGCGGGGACTGACGCGAAGAGGATCGAGGTCGCGGCGCGCAGGCAGCTCAAGATATCGACGAAGTGGAGGAACCCCTACGGGAATGGGACCACGGGCGAAAAGATTGCCACCCTGGTGAGCAGGTTCCTCGCTCGGAGAGGCTCAGCGTGAAGATGCATTACGTCTCGCCCCACTTCTATCCCGATATCGGCGGGGTGGAAGACCACGTGCTCCGCCTCGGAAGACACATGGTCGTCGAGGGGCACGAGGTCACGGTACACACGTCGAGGATAAGCCTCGCCGGCGCCTCGCTCCCGCAGCAGGACACAATAGACGGCATCATGATTCAAAGGTACACGCCAGGGATCAAACTGGGATACTATGCGACCACGTTCAGGTCAAGGATAGGCGCGGGGGACATCCTGCACTGCCACGGCTATGCCTTCCTTCCGAACGACTTCGCAGTCCGTCATTATCATGGGAGGATGGGGACGGTCTTCACCACGCACCACGGGGTGAGGATGACGCCGCCCAACCTCCGCGCGCGCATGCTAAGGAGGCTCTACGACCTGCGTGGGCTCGGGACCTTAAAGAAGGCGGACAGGGTCTTCACTTCATCGCAGGCTGACAAGCAGTGGTTGATCGAGAGGAATGTCATCCCCAGGAAGATCGAGGTCGTGCCGGACGGGATCGCCGACGATGCGTTCATCCCAGGGGCAAAGGCGTTCGCCCAGCGCCACGGGCTCACCAACTACGTCATGTTCCTGGGGCGGGTGCACTGGGAGAAGTGCATCGATCATCTTCTGAGTGCGGTTGCGAAGACCAACAGGCGGAACCTGCAGGTGGCGGTGGTGGGTCCGGACGCAGGCGCCATGAACGAATTGCGTCAGGTTGCCGAGAAGCTGGGGATTCGTGATTCCGTCAAGTTCATCGGACAGGTGTCGCAGGACGAGAAGAAGGGCCTCCTGGCAGGTTGCGCTCTGCTTGCCCTGCCCAGCCTCTACGAGGCACAGGGCCTGGTGGTCCTGGAAGCGTGGGCGCAGGGCAAACCGATAGTGGCATCGAGGGTTGGAGGCGTTCCCGACATGGTCGAGAATGGCGTGAACGGCCTATTGTACGACTGGGGGGACATTGACGAGCTCGCGGCATCGATCTCCGAGATTCTCGATGATCCTGCATACGCGACGAAGCTGGGGGAGGCCGGGAGGACAACCGCCAGCGAACGCTACAGGTGGTCATCTGTCGCGGAGAGGATCGAGGTCATCTACGCCTCCGTGCTGGCGGAGAGGCCTTTCAGACATAAGATATAAAAGCCGCCGGACTCTTCGAGAGTCCCGAGTCCACACATGCTCATCAGAAGCAAGGCCCCTCTACGCGTCAGTTTTGCGGGCGGAGGCACGGATGTCTCACCCTACCCGGAGGAGCGCGGCGGGTGCGTCATCAGCGCTACCATAAACAAGTACGCCTACTGCACCCTGCGCCCCCGCCAGGACGACAAGATAGGCGTCACCTCCCTGGACTACGACACCACGGCCGAGTTCAGGAAGGACCAGGAGTTCGTTTTCGACGGAAAGCTCGACCTGATAAAGGCGGCCATCGGGAGTTTCAAGGCGCCAACGGGCTTCGATCTCTTCATACACTGCGACGCCCCGCCTGGTTCCGGCCTCGGCGCGTCCTCGGCAATCGTGGTGTCCATGGTCGGTGCGATGAAGCATTGGCTCAACATGCCCATGTCGGATTACGACATCGCCGAGACGGCGTTCACGATCGAGAGGGAGAAGCTCGGCATCAAGGGCGGCAGGCAGGACCAGTATGCCGCAGCGTTCGGTGGCTTCAACTTCATCGAGTTCGCCAAGAACAAGACCGTCGTCAACCCGCTGCGGATCAAGGAGGACATCGTCGACGAACTCCAGTATCGCCTCTTGATGTGTTACACAGGCAGGACCAGGATGTCCAGCAACATCATCCAGGAGCAGGTGAAGGGCTTCGTGGACCGGAAGAGCGAAGTTGTCGAGGCGCTCGATGCGACGAAGGCTCTGGCTATCGAGATGAAGAATGCCCTGCTGATGGGCAGGCTCGACGAGGTCGGCAAGCTCATGCACAGCGGTTGGATGGAGAAGAAGAAGTTCGCCGGCGGTGTGTCGGACGAGCGGATCGACGCGATCTATGACGCGGCGATGAGGACGGGAGCCTTTGGCGGGAAGATTACCGGGGCGGGCGGCGGGGGTCACATGATTTTCCTGTGCGAGTTCGAGAAGAGGCACTTGGTCGCCAGGGAGCTGGAGGAGGCCGGAGCCGTCGTGTCCTCCTTCGCATTCGACCCTCGGGGAATGAGGACATGGATAGGGCGAGGG
>JAFNFQ010000054.1 GCA_017885655.1 Methanobacteriota archaeon
GGATACCACGGGCGTGGGCGTGAAAGGGGCGGGGGCCAGCACAGAGGAAGATGGCGGGGCGGTCGCTAGTGCCACTGGGGCCATCCCAAAAGGCCAATTACCGCCATCGCCTGAGATACACCATGGCCATTGAAACCGCCACTCTCGCAGGCGGTTGCTTCTGGTGCCTCCAGCCAATCTTCCAAGAGCTCAAGGGCGTGCGCAGCGTCGAGTGCGGCTACTCGGGTGGCAAGGTCCCGAATCCCACATACGAGCAGGTCTGCGCGGGCGCGACGGGGCACGCCGAGGCCGTCCAAATCATCTTCGACCCCGCAGTGATATCCTTCGAGAACCTGCTGCGCGTCTTCTTCGCGGTCCATGACCCGACGACGCCCAATCGCCAGGGTGCAGACGTTGGCACTCAGTACCGGTCCGTTATCTTCCACCATGCCGCCAGTCAAAAGACAGCCGCGGAACGGCTACTTGCAGAGCTGAACGAGAATGGATCCTGGAGCCGCCCAACCGTCACGGAACTTGTGGCCTTCGATGCATCCTACCGCGCCGAGGAATACCATCAAGATTACTTCAAGAAGAATCCATATGGCGGTTACTGCACCGCAGTGATTTCACCAAAGCTCAGGAAATTCCGCACGGAGTTCCGAGAGAGGCTGAAGGAATAATCGCGCTGGATATATCTCGGCCAGGGTAGCTGACCGGTCTGCTGAAATGGAGATGTCCTACTTTGTCTGTTCTTTCTTGTGCCCTATCTTCATCAGCGATTCCGGTATCTCCACGCACGTCCTCAGCAGCTTCCTGAGTTCCCTGTAGTTCTTCAGGAAGCCCTCGAAGTCCTTGTCGCTCATCGAGAGTAGGTTGGCGTACTCGAAGACTGCCTGTCTCGCGAGCATCCTCCCGTAGATCCTGCGCCCACCCCATGGCTCGGGTGAGAGAAAGGGAGTCCTCCCACCCGGGCCGATTCTTTTCGATTGAATGTTGCTGTTGCTTCAGAGCTAGACTGGCCCTAAATCGATTTCAGCCGCTCGGCTTCACGTCCTTGAAAACAAGGTAGAAGAGGGTTATCGAGACGGCATAGAAGCTTGCGGCGATGAATATCGGAAGATCGTAAGCCCCCGATTTGAGGATGTAACCCCCGGCAACCGTGGTGGCGCTATTGGGCAGACGCCAAAAGAGGGAGTTGATCGCGCTGGCCAACCCCCTATCCTCACTGGACACGATCCCCATGAGGAACGAGTCCGAGATGGGCACGGACATGTTCATAAGCCCGGCCCTGACGAGATAAACAGCTCCGGCGAGGGCAGCGGTCGGCATGAAGGCAAGGCTCAGCATGAACACCATCGACAGGCCCTGGGTCATGACGATGGCTCTCACCCGACCGTAACGGCGCGAGAGGGCGGAGCTCGCTATTGCCGTTAGCGCAATCGTCAGGCTGGCGACCGCCAAGAGAGGACCGCTGTAGGTGTCCGGCACCGCGAACTTCAGGAGCATCCATGTGGCGATCAGAGGGATTATGAAACCCGCGCCCAGGCCGATCAGGCTGTTGATTCCCGAGAACTTCAGGAGGGGTCGCTGCTTTTTCATGTCGAAGGACAACTTCCCCGGGCGCTTGATGTCCTTGTAGTCCTTGAGCAGGGGCCAGAGTCCGATCGGAGAGATGAGGGCCAGTGCGGAGAGGAAGACCAGGGTGCCGACATGGATCGTGTATGAGTCGAGCCCGGTCAGACCCTGCAGCAGCGGGAAGAGAAGAGGGACAGCCATCCCCGCCCCCATGCCAATGTTGCCTATGGTGAAGGACAGCGAGAAAGCGGCGTCCCTATTCTCGGTCGTGGTCTGGTCCGCGATGATTGCGTTCCATGTTGTCAAGTAGGCACCCTCGGCAACTCCCGCCACGATGCCGGCGATTACCAGAAGCCACAGGTTGGTCGTGAAGCCGAAAACGACGATTGATGGCGGGAGGGCAATCAGACCGAAAAAGAGGACAGGCTTCCTTCCCCTCCTGTCGGAGAAAATGCCGAGCGGTATCGCGCTCGCGACGAATGTGGCCCCTGTCACTCCGAGGATGATGCCGACATGCTCCGGTCCGACGTCGAGTTCCAGAAGGTAGGCAGAGATGAAGATCAGGAGATATCCATAGCCGCACGAAGAGAAAGATATCAGGTAGATCAGCCACTTGACCTTCTTCGGGACTTTGGCGAAAACACCGCGTCGGGAGCCGGCGACAGGCCCCGCCTCGGAAACATCGTCGTTCGTCATGCGGCTTCAAGACATCGCAAGCGGCCGTAATATAAACGACGGATTCAGGAGTATCGCCGACGTGCCGAATCTCAAAGTCATTTCGGGCACGAACAGCTACCTGACCTTCTTCAGCGCCACCGTCGTCATCCAGACCGTGAAATCGTCCGTCAAGCAGTCAGAATGGGGATGGTTCAGGACATTGAAAGCGCTGAGAGATTCGTTCCACCCCTCCCGCAAGAAGGGTTTAAACGTGACGGGGGGGATACGCGGTCGATGGGCCTGAAGGGCGGCACGGTGTTCAAGGATCTGGGGAAGCTATCGTTCGACTACCTCCCTGAGAAGATGCCGCACAGGGAGAAGCAGATGCAGAGGCTCTTCCAGCTGTTCCGCCCGCTCCTCGAGGCGAATGTTCCGAGCAATGCGTTCGTCCATGGCGCCGTCGGTACGGGGAAGACGCACCTTTCCAGGCGGTTCTGTCTCGAGTTGATCAAGAAAGCTCAGGAGGGCGACAGGGCTCTCGACAGCGTGCTCGTCAACTGCCGCCAGAGAATGGGCGACGACGCGGTACTGCTGGCCATCCTCAAGAGCTATGACGAGAGATTCCCCGACAGGGGCTTCTCGATCTCGGAGAAGCTCAATGTGCTGAGGACCTGGCTGGAGAAGAGGAAAACGAACATCGTAATCATCCTCGACGAGGTCGACGCCCTCCTGAAGAAGAGCGGCTCCAACCTCATCTACACTTTCTCGCGGT
>JAFNFQ010000055.1 GCA_017885655.1 Methanobacteriota archaeon
CCTTGGAGGTTGACTCAAGGTCACTTGAGCCCCGGATCCCGTATGCCCCCATTGCATCTCCCTGCCGTAAGTGGTTTTCGTGTTGATTATCAGGACGGATAATATCCGATGCTGGCTATTTAAAGCTCAGAAATTTCCTTTTTAAAGCCCAGCTTAAACCTATCGGAGTCCCGCCCGGTGTGTCCCGACGTGCGGAATCGAGGCGGGAATGACGCCGGGAATCATGCGGTCGAGACCGCGACCGTGAGGGTCCAATGGTCTGGTGAATCGATACCGAGGTGGTCGATACCACGAAAAGCTTTTGACTGCGAAGCCGCCTCCGCGCCGCAGAGGGATTGAACTGGGCCTGTTGAGGTACTCAGTCACGAGTTTCGTTAGGAGCCGTCGCAGGACGCTCTCCTCCGTGATCGGCGTCGTCCTGGCGATCACCTTCGTCTCTGGTACGTTCATCGCGATCGATTCATCCGCACGGTCATCGTTCGAAGCCTTGCTCTACAATCCGTGGGGAGACTATGGCATAACCGCCTTCCAAGGGAACTGGACAGATATCCGTGACGCCGCGCTGGCGGTCCCCGGTGTTACCGACGTTGTCGTCTATCGACAGATTGGCGGTTTGACGATCTGGAAGGAAAACGATTCTTCGCGTTTCGACGTCTCCTTCTACGGAATAGATCCGAGCGATCCTCCTTCGATTCCGCGCGACGCGACAATCATCGGCTCCCTCGAACTCCCTCGCGGCAATGTGGCCCTGGGGTCAGAGGCGGCGAGTATCCTCGATGTCAGAATCGGGGGTGTGGTTACCTATGAATACTCGGAATTCGACATGATTAATGGGACTTTTCGGTCGCGTCTGCTAAATCTTACTGTTGCAGCAATCGTGACTCCCGCTCAGTCCAGCTATTACGGCGGCAACTGGAACTACTGGATTTATTCATTCGTGAACATCAACGACATCGATTGGGTCGGGGAGCAGCTGGGAATGCCAGCTTCCTGTATGGACTTGACACAAGGCGAGGTCTGGATCGACCATGCCCGTTTCCTCGATCCGTACGATTTGGCTGGCACAGAGCGCAACCTCGCCAGAATCGGTAGGCAGCTGGAGGCCGCATTGGCACCGTATGCAGGATACGTTCAGGATAACCTGTCGGGCTCAATCTCGCTTTTCAGCATGACGTTAACGATCCAGCGGCTCGTCTTCCTTGCTCTTTCGCTGCCTGTCATCCTTCTCGGCCTCTACCTCGGAATCATAGGGGCAGAGTTGGGGCACGCCGAACGTAGGCGGGAGCTCGCGGTGCTCAAGACCAGAGGAGCGAGGGAGAGACAGATCATCGGCGTGTTGATCATGGATGCCATTCTGGGAGGAGTTCTCGCCACCGCAATCGGCATCCCACTCGGCTTGGTCTTCAGCCGTTTCATCGTAGGATACGTGAATCCCTCCGCCTCGGGTCTAACGGCCCGCTACAATGACATCGTGTTGTCGCTGGACACGATAGTTTCTGTCTTGATCTTGAGCATAGTCCTCATGGCGGGTATCAGCTATCGCTCCGCGAAGAGGACAGCGAATCTCCCCATAGTGGAGACTCTGAAGTATTACGCGCCCGGTGAGACCAAGATTCATTACAAACCGAGCACGGACATCATCCTCGTCGCACTCTCGGTGTTCACCTATGGGGTAGTGATATGGAGCAGGTCTGCGCCCGCTGACTTCATGTTGTTCCTCATCGGAATGATATTCACAGTCCTCCTGCCGTTCGCCCCGATCTTCCTAATTGTTGGCACGACCCGTCTATTAACGCGCGCAACCGGGCGGGTGTATGAGTGGACGGCTCGCGTGTGCAAACCCGTCGCGAAGAATCTTTATTACATAATCAGCCGCAATCTTTCGAGGAACCCAAGGAGGTCTGCCAACATCGCGCTCATAATCGCCCTTGGTCTCGGGTTCGGCATTTTCGTCTTCGCCACCCTCGGGTCCCAGCAGGCCTATCAAGAGAGCCAAGTCCGTGCATCGATCGGGGCCGACATGTCGATCTCTCCCCCGTCATCGGATGAGACGTTCAGATCGAACCTAACCTCGCTCCCGCAGGTCGCGGCGGTGACGAAGTTCGAGTTTGCGGAAATAGTCGCAGAATATGGATACACCCGGGTCTGCGTGCTCGAAGCAGATTCCTACTTCGCGGTGACCCAGCCAGAGCCATGGTATTTCGAGAGCCTCGATTCACAGGGAGCTAAGGCGGTGCTCAAGACGGAGGGGCAGGTGCTCGTCTCGCGGAGTTACTTGGATGCCAATTACCTGGCTGTCGGGGACAGGATAGCTCTGGACCAGACCCTTTTCAACGGCACAGATTCGATTACGCGGAAAATTAACGTGACGATTGGCGGGGTCGTCAAGACTCTGCCTGGCATAGTCATCGGGCAGTACTACGTGCCCGCCATGATCTATGTGAGCAATGTCACGGTTCGTGAGTTGTTCGAGTCACCGCTGGACTACGAAATCCCTTTCGATACGACATACCTCGTCGACTTGAAGCAAGGCGCGGACTGGCGCGCCGCGAAAGCGGATGTGCAGGCATTGGGGGCTTCGGGGATTCGTGTGTACCAGGAGGAGCTGGAGCAGGCGACGTCGGGCCCGCTGTTCTCGTCCCTCTTCGGCTTCATTTACGTGGAGATCGCCTACATCATCGTGATACTCACCGTAGGGATCGGCCTCATCATCTATGCAGCAACGATCGAGCGCGATGTCGAGTTCGCCGCGATAACCGCAAGGGGCTCGACCGGCTGGCAGACCGCGGGGCTGCTTGTGGGGGAGGCGCTCTCGATCATGCTGATAGGCCTATTGGTGGGATTGAGCATCGGCCTCGTCTCGTCATACCTGACCTCGCTGGCGTTCTTCGGCGGGTCGATCGGCGGCGTCCAGTCGCTCGTTCCCTACCCATTCCGCATCCCGGTGGAGACGCTGTATCTCCTTGTCCTCGCGCCCACAGCGATGCTGCTCACCGTGTTCTTGGTTTCTTGGCGGGTCGCCAAGATGGACATTGCCAGGGTGCTCAAGCTCAGAGGTGGATGACATGCCTCGCATCATGACGAAGGACCTCATCAAAGTCTACAAAATGGGAAAGTCGGAAGTGATCGCCCTCAGGGGTCTCGACATGGATATCGAGAATGGAGAGCTGGTGGCGGTGCAGGGGCCCTCCGGGTGCGGGAAGACGACATTGCTGAATCTGATCGGCGGCATAGACAGGCCGACCGCCGGTCGGCTTGAGGTCGACGGGGTAAACCTGCCGGATTTGAGCGAAGCAGATCTGGTCCGCCACCGCCGCGACGCGGTCGGCTTCGTGTTCCAGTTCTTCAACCTCGTGCCAACCCTGACCGCCGAGGAGAATGTCCAGCTCCCGATGCGTCTCGCTGGTTTGGATGGCGGGAAGCGTGAGAGCCGCACTGATGAACTCCTCTCCCTCATTGATATGAAGAAACGCGCGAATCACCGCCCCGACGAACTCAGCGGCGGGGAACAGCAGCGCATAGCCATCGCCGTGGCGCTGGCCAACGATCCGCCGCTCATACTCGCGGACGAACCGACGGGCGAGCTGGACACGAAGACGGGGCAGGAGGTGCTCGACCTGATGAGGCGTCTCAACCAGGAACTCAAGAAGACGCTGATAGTCGTGACGCACGACCAGAGGGTGGCCAAGATAGCCCATCGAATCCTGCAGATCGAGGACGGACGGATAACGGGCGAGACGAAGACGGGATAGGCTGGCATGGCGTCCACCATCGGTGAAAGCGTCTGTAGCTTGACTTGTCAAAGGAACCTTAATGTATCATTCAGCCCTCAATGGCCCATAATGAGCCTTGGCATGCTCGCGCGGTGGAGGCAACATAAGCTTCTGACGGTGATAGCCGTCGTGATGACGGTGTCAATATCCGTCATCGCAGCGTCGTACTACATCTCAAGCACGGAGCCTCGGCACGAGCCAACGCACACCCGCTCGTTCACCTTCCAAATCAGGACGGTTCCCCAACGCTCCGGGAGTTACATCGTCAGGCTCCCCTTGGTGATACCCTCAAACGCAACGCCGACTCCAGACTCAGTGAATGAGATGATACTCGACAGCATGACCGGTGGACAGGGGGAAATCGTGTCGACCGAGCACGGATATGCCTTCGAAATCGAATCAGACACCGCCATCCAAGTTCAGATCACCTTCACGAAAAGGGTGAATTCGTCAGTCCCGGTCGACTACTACAAACTGAGCATGTGCTCGGGTCAATGTGGTGAATCGAACAGAGCCTTCGACTACCACGCATACATGCAGTCAACCAATATCACGAACTTGAGCGTGACCGAGGAACTCACGACATACGATCAGGGAGCATACTATGACGGTTCCACGAGCTTCCTTTGCACGGGTCAGCTCACCGGGGGCTGGCAGTTTCTCGGCGGCTCCTACTCGGTGTCTCCGGGCCCCATCCCGTGAGCCGTCATTGGACCGGCGGGCATACCGCATCCTTTAAGTCGCTCTCTACCTTCTTGCAATTCCAGATGCCAGAGAAGATATTCATCGGGATTGCGTGGCCCTACTCCTCAGGACCGAGGCACATCGGCCACATGGCCGGAGCCCAACTGCCAGCGGACATATTCGCGAGATACCACCGCATGAAGGGAGACGAAGTTCTGATGGTCAGCGGCAGCGACCAGCACGGCACGCCAACGACGCTCCGCGCGGAGCAAGAGGGCAAGACCCCAGCCGAGGTCGCGGAGAGGTTCCACCAGCTGCACTCGAGCAACTTCGAGAAGCTCGGCATATCGTGCGACTTATACTGGAAGACATCGGAGCAGAACCACAAGAAGGTCGTCCAGGACATCTTCCTCAAGCTGTACAGGGACGCGAAGATATTCGAGAAGACGATGGAGTCTCCTTACTGCCCGAAGTGCGACCGCTTTCTGCCAGACAGGTACGTCGAGGGCACTTGCCCCAACTGCAGGTTCGACAAGGCAAGGGGGGACCAGTGCGACAACTGCGGGCACATCCTCGACCCATTCGACCTTGAGAACCCGAGGTGCAAGATATGCGGGACCACGCCGGTCAAGCGTGAGACAAACCACTTCTTCTTCCGCCTTAGTGGTTTCGAGCAGAGGCTCCGCGAATACCTCAAGGACAAGAGCTACTGGAGGCAGCACGTCCTCGCGTTCACCATGGGCTACATGCGAGAGGGGCTTCTGGACAGGGCGGTCACCAGGGACATCGAATGGGGCGTGGAGATCCCTCTGCCCGGTTATGAGACCAAGCGCATCTACGTCTGGTTCGAGGCGGTAATCGGCTATCTCTCCACGAGCATCGAATGGGCGAGGAGGAGAGGTGAGCCTGAGAAGTGGAAGGACTGGTGGTACGACCCGAAAGCCAAGCACTACTACTTCGTCGGCAAGGACAACATACCGTTCCACACGATAATCTGGCCGTCCATCCTCATGGGCTACGACGAGAAGCTGGACCTGCCGTACGATGTCCCCGCCAACCAGTTCCTGAACACCGGCGGGGCCAAGATGTCGTCAGGGCGGGGAGTCGGCGTGTGGCTGCCGGAGCTCCTTGAGAGGTACGATCCCGACGCGCTCAGATACTATGCGACCGCGACTATGCCGGAGATGAGGGACGCGGAATTCACTTTCGAGGATCTTGCGGCGAAGAACAACTCGGAGCTCCTGGCTGTCTACGGCAACTTCGTGCACCGCGCGCTGACGTTCGCGTCGAAGAACTTCGACGGCGCCGTGCCGGCGGCGGGCTTCCTCGACGGCGCGGACAAGGCGATGATCAGGAACATCGAGGAGCAGTGGAGGAAGGTCGGGCAGAATCTCGATTTCGTCCACTTCAAGGACGCTCTGAGGGAAGCGATCCAGCTCGCCCGCCTGGGCAATCAGTACTTCGACCAGAAGGCGCCTTGGGATTTGGTGAGGAAGGACAAGGCCGCCTGCGGGACCGCCATCCATGTCGCGGTGAGGACAAGCAGGGCGCTTGCGGTGATCATGGCGCCTTTCCTGCCTTTCTCATCGCAGAGGCTCTGGAGCATGCTCGGATACGACTCGAACGTGAGCGAGCAAAGGTGGGCCGAAGCGCTCGAGGACATGCCGGCGGGCCAGAAGCTCCGCGTCGGCAAGCCCCTCTTCAGCAAGATCGAGGAGGTGCAGGCTGCATCCGGCGGAGAGGCAGATATGTTCGACATCAGGGTCGGTCAGATAGTCGACGTGAAGGACCATCCGCGCGGGGACAAGCTGTACGTGCTGCAGGTAGACCTCGGGGACGAGAAGAGGCAGCTCGTGGCGGGGATCAGGCAGAACTACAAGAAGGAGGAGATCGCGGGGAAGCGCATCGCGGTACTGTGCAACCTCCAGCCCGCCAAGTTGCGGGGGATAGAGTCCAACGGCATGCTCCTTGCGGCGGAGGGCCCCGCCGATGTCGCCATACTCATCCCACCAAACGACGTCCCACTCGGTAGCCAGTTGCTCGGGAAGAAGGGCGCCTCGATGATGGGCTTCGAGGATTTCCAGAAGTTCAAGTTCGCGGTTGGAGAGGAGCACAGGGCGTACTTCCTCGGGAGCGCGGGGAAGCTCAGGGTCCCCCTGATGGCAGGAGGAAAGCACGTGATTGCCGACAAAGGCATGCCGGAAGGCGCGGCGGTAAGATAGGATGCGGCTGGACCTTCACACCCACTCGCGCCACTCCCCCGACTCAAGGCTCGACCCGAGGGACATCGTCAGGCAGGCGAGGGCGCTCGGCCTCGACGGTATCGCGCTCACCGATCACAACGCGATTGCGGGAGTGAAGGACGCGAAGGAGTACGCGAAGGAGTTCGAAGGGTTCGTTGTCCTCGGGGCGATCGAGGTCTCCACGACGGAGGGGCACATACTGGGCTATGGCGTGAAGGAGCTGATCCCGAGGGACCTGACGCCCCAGGAGACCGTCGAGCAGATCGCGGCTCAGGGCGGCGTGGCGGTGGCGGCGCATCCCTACAGGTTCTGGTCCGGGCTCGGGGAGAGAGTCACCTTGGACACCCCATTCGCGGTTTACGAGGTCCAGAACGCGAGGACGTCGAGGCGGGGGAACGGGCGGGCGACGGACCTGGCCGCGCAGGGCGGGAAAGGCCGGACCGGCGGGAGCGACGGACATTTCATCGACGAGATCGGGAGGGCGGTGACCGTGCTGGACGAGAGGCTCCAGAAGGAGGACGACATCCTCCAATCTCTGGCGGGCAGGCGCACCGATGTTGCGGGAGTGAACAGGGGCCCGAGGGCGACAATGAGGTACGTGCCCAAATCGGTTGTGGAGTGGATGGGCAGAGGGTTCAGAAGGATCTGAGGCTCGCCCGCCGACTAGAGGTACTCCTCCATCTTCTTGGAGAAGACCGCGACTTCCCTCACGACCATCTCTAGATTCGCGTCTTTCTTGAGTCGCAGGACGAAGAGCGCCTTGGGGCCATCGTTGATTATGGCCATCTTGCTGTTGCCGAGGTTCAGCACCACCGACCCCAATTCGTCCCTCAGTTCCGAGGTCGCTGTCTCGGCGGCACCCAGGAGGATCGCGAACATCGCGACGAAAGTCTCCGGATGCGCGCCCTCGGGCACCTTGCCGGCTATGTGCATCCCGCTCCTCGACACGAGGACCGCGTTCGTGATGCCGTCGACCTGTTCGAGCTCGTTCAGAATCTGTTCGAGGGCGGCTATGTCTGCCATATATCCAGCGGTGTAAGCGATGGGCCGGTGATAAGCTTTTTGACGGAAACTGCGGGAGTCACCTTTCCCGCCATGTCGACTGCAAAACGCTTATCGTCCGAATCCCGCATCCCGGCCGCATGGAACTGAAGGCGGTCCTTTCGGCGATCGACGGCTACCGCGATGAGATGGTCCAGACACTCGTCGAGTTCTGCAGGATTCCGGCCCTCGACCCCGGCTCTGGCGGGGAGGGGGAGCTGAAGAAGACGGAGTGGCTGCAGCGCAAGCTTCTCCTCTATGGATTCGGAGCGGAGAGGTGCGACGCGAAGGACGAGCGGGTGCCATCGGGAATCAGGCCGAACCTAATCGTCCGCAGGGGCGAGGGCAAGCAGCGCCTCTGGATTCTCTCGCATGTCGATGTTGTCCCGCCAGGCAATCTCAAGGAATGGCCTCATGACCCGTTCGACCCCGTGGTCAAGGACGGAAAGATCTACGGGCGGGGGGTGGAGGACAACGGCCAGGCATGCGTGGCGTCGCTGTTCGCGCTCAAGGCCCTGAAGGACTGCATGATCGAACCGCCGAGGCCGGTCGCGGTCGCTTGGGTGGCCGACGAGGAGACAGGCAGCTACTACGGCGCGCAGCATATAATCCGCGAAGGGATGGTGAAGAAGGGCGACTGGCTGGTCTGCCCCGACTGGGGTACCGCCAAGGGTGCCGAGATCGAGGTGGCGGAGAAGAACATCCTCTGGCTGAAGTTCACAATCCACGGGAAGCAGGAACACGGTTCGAGGCCGGACAAGGGCATCAACGCTCACAGGGCGGGCGCGGACCTCATCGGGCGCCTCGACAAGGCGATGCATCAGAGGTTCGGCGGGAAGGACCCGATATTCGTCCCGCCATTCTCCACGTTCGAGCCTACGAAGAAGGAATCGAACGTGCCGAACGTGAACACGATCCCCGGCGAGGACGTGTTCTTCTTCGATTGCCGCATCCTGCCCCGCTACAGGAATAACGATGTACTGGCCACGGTCCGCCAGCAGGTCAACGCGGTCAAAAAGGCTCACAAGGTGAAGGTCGACCTGGGCATCGTCCAGAATGAGTCGAGCCCCCCGACATCGGTGAACTCGCCGCTCGTGGCGGTACTGGGGAAGGCGCTCAGGACGGTCAGGAAGGTGGAGCCGAAGATAGTCGGCATCGGCGGCGGGACCGTGGCGGCCTACTTCAGGCGGGCGGGCGCGGACTCGGTGGTGTGGGCGACGGGCGACGAGACCGCGCACTCGACGAAGGAGCACGTCAAGATCGACAACCTCGTGGCGGACGCAAAGGTGTTCGCGGCGATGATGCTCGCAGACTGATCAGTGCGCCTCTTCCATCCGGCCTTCTCGGACGACAACGACGCTGAAGCTGTCGAGCAGCACGAGGGTCTTGCACTTGGCGCACTGCACTCCCGTGAAGAAGCTCATGTCCTCGGGGCGGTTCATCTCTATCCGCCAGGACTTGCAGTAGGGGCACTAGAAGCTGAGCCTGACCGCCTTGTCCTTCATCCTCTCAATGGGGTACTTGTCGATGAGCTTCATCTTCAGCCCCCTTGAGGACGTAGATCTGGGTCTTCCTTCCCCGGCGTATTACCGAGACGTGGCCATGCTCGGCCAGGATCGCGATGTGATAGTTGATCGTCGGGGGCGTGAGGTTGAGCGAGCCAGCGAGCTCCTTCTGCGACACGCCAGGCTGGTTCCTGCACAGGGCGAGGATGCTCTTCTGTATCTCGTTCATCCGGAAGTAACCGTCCTCGGGCACGCGCATTGCCCAGGGGTAGAACCTGCGGTAGAGGCCGAACCTCTTGCTCTGGACGAAGTGCTCTCTCTCGAGGGTCCTGAGGTGGTGCGCGAGCGAGCCGTTCGTTATGTCGAGCGCCTGCTTGATTCCGTTGTAGTGCTCCCCCGGATTCGCCATGACGTAGCCGAAGATCTGACCGCGGATGAAGTGGTCGAGGACCTTCTCCCGCTTGATCTTGCTGTAGAGGGGAAGGAGCATGAGGAGGAAGCCGTACTTGGCGTTCTCGTTCACCGCCAAGATTGCGGAGATGAGGAGGATGGCGCCCAGTACTGCTATGAGGACAATCATCCCGTTGGTGTCGTTCGGGAGAGGTATGCCAAGTGGGCCGGAGGGCGGCTCGTCAGGCTTCGGGAGGACGGTCATGGTGAAGGTCTGCGGGGCTGAAATGGCGCCGTAGTTGTCGGTCGCCTGTATCGTGATCGTGAAGTCGCCTGTGACAGACGGCCGCCATCGCACCAGCCCGGAGTTGACGTCGATGGACAGACCGGGCGGCGTGACGCCGATCATGGAGAACGTGTGCGAGTCGCTGTAGCCGGGGACGGCGGATGGGTCGTATACCACAGGCAGGTAATCGTACTCCCCCCCAAGGGTGACCTGCGTTGGCGGTGTGCTGGTGATCACGGGGATACCGTTGACCATGACCTCGAACTGTCTCATGGCCGGTTGATGTCCCGGATAGAGGTCGTTTGCTGACACATTGAATCTCATGACCCCGATCCATCCCTGCGTCACGACCGTGAAGTCCAGATACGTCCCGTCCCGGCTCGCTACTATATCTGGCGACGATTGCGTAATCGAATAGTTGATAGGCCCGTGGTCATCATAGAAGTAATCTGATAGGTTGATTAGCCGGTCACCCGACTCTCCTTGGTTGAAGTGGGGGCAGTCAGGGCAGGTTGTCGGTGTCTGGATCGCCGTTACTTCGATATCCTCCTGCAGGAAGAAGGAGACGGCATTTGGCGACCTGAGCGCGATATCCTCCAGGCCATCGCCATTGAAGTCTCCGTGGCCAATAATCTCGTCCTTGCCGGATGCGGTCGTGCCGTTGAGCAGGAGATCGAAGACGCTGTCGAACGTTCCGCCCCGATCCCGGTAATATACGGCGATATCGCCTCTCGAATAGAGGACCACCGCCATGTCGTTCGCCCCATCGGCGTTGAAGTCGCCGAAGGTCAGCTGGTCGGTGAAATCCCTTCCGTTCGCTCTGAACCCTTCGGTGAAATCCCATGCCATCGGGTCGTCGCCAATCCGCTCAAGGATGACGATTGTCCCGGTGAACTTCGAGCTGTTTGATACGGCCACCGCAATGTCCGGCTTATCGTCCCCGAGGATGTTATCGACGACGACCGACACATTGCCCGTCTGACTGCCTGTGATAGAGTATCTCCTGCAGTTCACCATTGGCCAGTAGCAGTTGTCGGGGATGCCCCCCGACATCCCGTAGAATACCTTGATCTCGTTTGGATTGGCGAGGACGAGGTCGTCATAAGTGTTGTTATCCACGTCAGCGACCATCGCCCTGGTGTAGCCCGTGGTGTTGCCGAGCGTCCGGTTGACGCTGGTGTCATAGTATCTCGGAGCTGGCTGGGCGTTGAAGACCACGGCCCTATCAGGATACAGGACTGCAACGTCATGGCCCGCGGTCCCGTCAAGCTCCCCCGCTGCGATGTCTATCGCGCCAGGAGCCCATATCATGGCGGTGGCTTTACTATTCACTGAGAACCCCAGGAGGGGCTGGATGTAGATGCACACTGTCGCATTCATTGGTGAGGTGGTGTTCCTCGTCGAATTCGCTGCCAGTATGACCACATCGGATCTGCCATCTCCATTGAG
Source organism: Methanobacteriota archaeon (assembly GCA_017885655.1). Classification (GTDB taxonomy): domain Archaea; phylum Thermoplasmatota; class Thermoplasmata; order RBG-16-68-12; family JAFNFQ01; genus JAFNFQ01. The sequence continues at coordinate 11,372 of JAFNFQ010000055.1, forward strand.
GTCGTCTACAATCATCCGCGTATGCTTGGGGACCGGAACATCAGCTTTCCACGAAGGGGGGCTTGTCTGACCATCATATACTGAGAATGTCCCGTTGGCTCCACGTACTTGGCGGTCCGATAGAACGAAGTCCTCGAAGCCGTCGTGATTGATGTCAGCCACCACCATGTCCCCGTAGCCGTGGACCTGGTCGGTGGTGTAGTTGTAGCGCGTGAGGGTTTGGGGGAAGGCCCGGGCGCTAGGCGCGTCGAGGAGGGTAGAGACGGCAATGGCAACGAGCAGGACGGCGAGTAGGGGAACCGCTCCTCTGACGCCGTCTCTCTGTCGACCACCTGTGTGCCTCAGGGCCTTCTCCCCTTTAAGAGTCAGCGGGCGGGCGGCAAGCCGTTCTCTCCTGGCTAGAAAGGTGCTCGCCCGTCCAGCTTCCCTGTCTGTATACTAATGGTCTCCGAGGGCTTATAGTTTATATGGTAAAGTCTTCGAATTGAGACGCCGATTGCCTACGCCGGCACCGATACTCCGCTCAGTTTCATCACGGCCTCAGCGCATTTCGCCGCTTCGTCGTACTCGCCCATCTTCGCGAGCACGTAGCCCTTGTTGACCCAGGCCCCTCTGTACTTTGAGTCGATCTGGATCGCCAGCTCGTAGCACTTGAGGGCCTCCGTGTACCTGCCGAGGCGGGCGAGGGTGTTGCCCTTGTTGTTCCAGGCGACCTCGTAGCGGGGGTTGACTCTCAGAGCCGCGTTGAAGGCCTTGAGCGCTCCCCTATAGTCGTTCATGCGCGAGAGCGCGTTGCCCTTGTTGACCCAGGCGACCTCGTTGTTGGGGTTGATTCTGAGGGCCTCGTCGATCGCCTTGAGCGCCTCCTCGTATCGGCCCATGACGACCAGGGCCGCGCCCTTGCTGTACCAGGGCGTCGCGACGCTGTCCTCCCCGCTCCTCCTCGCGATCTCGATGGCCTTGTCGTAGTCCTCGACGGACTTGGTGAACTCCCGCCTCCTGAAGTCCTCCTCGCCCTGGCGGAGGCTGACCTCGATGCTGCGATGCGACCGGCGGACCTCGATCGCGATCGCCACGCCCGTGAGCACGAGCACGGCGGAGGAGACCCAGAGCACGGAGCTCACGAGGTCCCCGCCAAGATTAACGGACAGCGAGTATGCGGGGGTCAGGGTCATCGCGACTACGGAGCCGCCGGACCACGCGCCGAGCCACCCGAACCTGCCCCGCCTCCGCAGGACCATCGGCATGAAGAGGGCCATTCCCGCCACGGTCAACGCCAGGTCGGCGTAGGAGGGGAAGGGGACGCCGCCGTACCAGTGCAGGGGCACCGATAGCAGCACGAAGGCTCCGAGGAGGGGAAACAAGGAGCGAGAGATCGCTCTCCTGATGTCCGCTACAAGAAGGGCCGTGGCGCCGAGCGCGGCCCCGCTGGCCGCTCCGAAGAAGATGAACAACGCCCATTCGAGGGCCGCGCTGCCGGTCTTCGACGCGAAGTACTGCAGGGACAAGGCGACGGCAGTCGCGTAGAGCATGAACTCGGCGGCGGCGAGTATGCCGCGTGATTCCATCACGGCCCTGGATGCCGCAGGGGCCCGCACGAGCTTCGAGTAGGACGGCTTGAGAAGCTTCACCTTGGGGAGGGACTTGACCTCGACCTCCAGCTCCTCCAGTGCCGCCTCCGCTTTGATCTCCTCCTCTGGCGGTTTCTCAGGCTCCGGCGCCTTGTAAGGGGCTATAAGCTCCTCAATTTCCTCCATCGAGGGCTTCCTGGCCGCTGGTGGGGGGGCCCCCTTTGGCTTGGGGCCGCCCTTCCCCGCGGGCAGCGCTGACAGGTGCTCGAGGAACTGGTCTATCTCCTCCATGCCCTCTTCGTCTTTCTCCTCCTTCGAGCAGAACGGGCAGATGCCTGTCTCTGGGTCGAGCGTCCCGCCGCACTTGGGGCAGGCTTTGGCCTCGATTTCCATTGCCTTACTCGCTATCAGGGCCGTCGCCGAGAGGTTCTGGCCGCAGACCTCGCACTCTTTCTGCCCCTCGAGGACGGTAACGCCGCACGACGGGCACATGTAGGTCGAGCCGAGGCTGACGCCCTTGGGCTCGGCCACCGGCTTGCCGCAGGCGGGACACGTGGCCGCGTCGACATGTATCGGCTCGCCGCAATGCGGGCATGGCCTCTCCTCCCGCACGAGGAAGTCCTCTATCTCCATCGCGTCCCCGCCGAACTCGGCGCCGCAGCGCTGGCACTTCTCGTCCTTCTCGTGGACGAAGGCACCGCAGGAGGGGCACAGGAAGAGCTTGGGCTCCTGCGAGAGCACCTCGTCGAGGTCCTTTCCCCTGAGCTCCTGGGGCTTCCTGTAGCCCAGGTTGTAGAGGCGCTGCGCCTTCTGGGCGTCGACCATCAGTCCGTCCATCAGGGCGGTAAGGCTTTCCCTGGTCTGCTTCGGCACCGAGGCCCCGCAGTTCTTGCACTTGGCAGCCTCGGGGTCAAGGGGTTCCCCGCACAGCGGACAGGGCACTTGGTAGGGGTTCTTCTTGGGCAATCGGGTCACCTGTCGCACTCGGGCGCTCGCGTCGTTCTCTTCAAAGGACACTCCCTCACTTAAGTCTAACCCCCTTGGTCTCAGAACGTTTAACTATGCAGGCCTGAATCGACGCACGCTCATGGCGGACCAGCTGCTGTTCCTCGCTTCGTTCGCAATCGGCATCGTTCCGGCGCTCGTCCTGATGTGGCTGGGCCTGAGGAGGTACACGTATCCCCGCATCGAGAAGGCACTTTTCGACGACAGGCGGATATTCTTCTCACTGGCGGTCGGCTTGGTGATGGGCACGTTGTCGAGCTTGATCTTGCTCAACCTGCCGCGGTTCGACTTCGCGTCAATCCTGATCGCGCTCGCGGCGATCGCGATGTTCGAGGAGACATTCAAGTTGGTGTACCTGAACAGGAAGGGCTACAGGCAGAACTTCTCGTCGACCTTCTACGGGTTCGCCTTAGGGCTCGGAATTGCCGCGACAGTCGTGCTCTCCTTCGGCTTGGGAAACCCGAACCTGACGACCGACCCTTTCACCTTCTCCCTGCTGGTTCTATTCTCGATCGGCTTCGCGGCGATGGAGGCGACGACAGGGGCGCTGATAGGTTACGGCTGCTCGAAGGGACTTCCGTGGTCGTACCTGCTCAGGGCTCTGTTCGCGAGGCTGGTCTACACGATTCCGGCGGTGCCTTTCCTCCTTTCCTCGGGCCCCGAATGGCTGATCTACCTGTCCATATTCGCCTCGCTCGGTGTCGGCCTGTTATTGTACTTCTTCGCGTGCTCAATCACATTCCAGGAGACGTTGCCGCCTGAGTTCAGGCGCAGGGCGCGCAAGGAGCGCAGGGCGCGCGCGAGGAAGGACTAGACAGCCTTGTAACGGTCCGGGCTCGGCTGGTAGATGAATCTGGTCTCGATGAGTTCCTCGAGGCGCTTTTCAGGACTCGATATACCGAGGCTGACGAGCACCACCGCGAAATCCCTCGCGGAGAAGGTGCCCAGTTCCCGCGACAGTCCCACCGCAACAGCCCTGACCTTCGCATCTCTGTTGCCCGCTTTTTCGGCGGCGTCGGCGACTCGACCGTGGGCTCCTCTTCCCTTTCTTGGCGGCTGTGCGGCTTTCTCGTATTCCTCGCGTCCACCGCGCAATCTCGCGCTCTCGAGACCGACGGCCTTCGCGAGCTGCCTGGCGTCGTCGGTGCGGGATTTGATCTTGGCGGTGGTGAGTTTGATGGTGTGCCCGCACTGACAGAGAGTAGTCTTCTGGCCTATGCGCACGCCTTTGGCTCTCTTGCACTTCGAACAGACAACGACGCCGTACAAGGGCGCCACCGCACTAGATGAGGAACACTAGGGCGGCCAGGCAGGCGCCGTAGTGGTCCATGGGGATGCTGACCTCCTCGATCTTGTAGTTCAGGCTCTTGAAGCGCGCCCCGCGGAGCTTCGCCATCTCCCCCATCTTCCACTCGAGGACTTCCTTCAGCGCCTCCTTCGTCCCGTGTATATGGCCTTCCGCGACATAACCGCCGAGCCCGTCCTGCCTGAAGCCGTAGGCTATCCCCGCCGCAATCATCTCCCCCTCGCCGCCGCGCTGCTGCGCGAGGACGCAATGGGTGATCGCGCCCATCGGGAGTTCCCTGTACCTCACCTGCATGACGCCGATCGGCAGGACGCTCGAGACCGACACGAGGTTCTGCTCGCCCATGCCGGCATTCAGGAGGGCTTCGTCAAAAGCATTGAGGTCCGAGACCTTGCTCACGGCTTTGCCCGACGTCACGAAGAATTTTCTAGGGAGGGGCAGCATTCTTGGTCTTCACGGGGGCATCCAGTTGGCAAACTTAAGACTTTGCACGTTGGGCGAGCTCCCTCTTCATCGAGTATGCGTCCTCGCCCCAAGAGTAGTAATGCGCGAGCAGGCCAGCATTTTCATAGCCTAGTTTCTTATAAAAATCGATGGCCCCGACGTTGCTCGTGCTGACCTCGAGCCTCATCAAGCTCGCCTTGTTCTCAATCGCCCATTCCTCCGCCACCGCCATCAGCGCTTTCCCTATCCCCTGCATGCGGACTGCGGGGTGCACCGCAAGGGACAGCACGCGGCAGACGTTGCCCTCCGCCAGGAGCATCAGGGTCCCCCCGGTCTTCTCGTCCCTGTCGATGAAGGTGGCGGCATGGGGGTTGTGGAGGATCCAGAGGATGTGCTCTCTCTTGAAACGCCTCTCTCTGAAGCATATCGTCTCGAGGAGGTAGAGTTCCTCGACGTCGTCGGTATTCGCTCTGCGGATCACTGCTGGCGGTGAATGATGAATCATATTTCATGCTTTGTTCCGCGTGGCGATTCCTTGATTCGTTCTGTCGGCGCGGGCGCGGAAGCCACGAGCCCGCGATCTCAGGTCGAATCCGCATCATTCATCTTGCAGCGTGCATAGGCAATCGACGAACATGAGAATCTGGGACATCTCGCCAGGCAGGCTCTGCGATCGACACCTGCTCGCCGAGCACCGCGAGCTCCATGCGATCTGGGTTATCATCACGGCGGGCAGGGAAGGCTACAGCAGGCACCCAGAGACGATGAGGTGGCGGGGGAAGCTGAGGGCGCTTCATCTCAGGCACGAGAGACTAGTCAAGGAGTTCTCGCATCGGGTTTTCGAGCACAGGAGCCCGTTGGACTCAAGTCTCGCCGTTGGCGGGTCGAGACAGGACGCATACGTCGACAGCCCGCGAGAGCAGGTCCGCATCTTGCGCGGCAAGAAGTGCGGATGCAGGGTGCAGTCGTCCAAGACAGCGCGCGCGAGATAGCGTTATCTAGTCTGCCGATTATCGGCCGCCGCGATGTTGACGGTCAAGGAGATACTGAAGGGCGGCCACGTCGGCGAGGACGTGGAGATCCGCGGCTGGATATTCCGCACGAGGACCGTTGGCGGGAAGATATTCGTGGTGGTCAGGGACGGCACCGGCGTCATTCAGACCGCGATCACGAAGGGCGGCGTGCCGGAGAACGAGTTCGCAGATGCGGAGAAGGCGCTCATCGAGTCATCCGTCGTCGTGCGGGGGAAGGTCACAGAGGACAAGCGCGCGCCTGGAGGATGCGAGCTGCGAGTCGTGGATTTCAAGGTCGAGCAGTTCGCGGAGAAGTTCCCGATACAGCAGGACCTCTCGGAGGAGTTCCTCCTCGACGTGAGGCACCTCTGGATACGCTCGCAGAGGATGGCGGCGATATTCCGAGTGAGACACACGGTGTTCGGGGCGGTTCACGAGTATTTCAGGGAAAGAGGGTACTTCGAGGCGCACCCGCCGATGATCACGCCGGCGGGGAGCGAGGGCGGCTCGACGCTGTTCGAGCTGGAGTATTTCGGGCGGAAGGCCTACCTGACGCAGTCTTGGCAGCTGTACGCGGAAGCGCTGGTGGAGAGCCTTGGAAAGATCTACTATGTCGGTCCTTCGTTCAGGGCGGAGAAATCTCGCACTACCAGGCACCTCACGGAGTACTGGCACTGCGAGATGGAGGAGGCGTGGGCGGGGATGGAGGACGTGATCAAGCACGCGGAGGGCGTCATATCGCAGGCGTGTCAGCGCGCCACGAAGGAGAACGCCGACGAGCTCAGGTCGCTCGGGGTCGATTCCGCGGATATAGCGCAGGTTAAGGCGCCTTTCAAGCACATCACATACACGGAGGCCTTGAAGATCCTGGAGAAGGCGGGGATGAGCCTGGAATGGGGGCAGGACCTCAGGACGCTCGAAGAGAGGGAGCTCACGAAGGACACGAAGGTGCCCATCGTGGTCACGCACTACCCGAAGGTGTCGCAGGCGTTCTACAAGGCCAAGGACCCGAAGAACCCCGATGTTGTGCTGGCGTTCGACGTGATTGCACCGGTAGTCGGCGAACTAGTCGGCGGGTCGGAGAGGGAGCGGGACATCAAGGTCCTCGAACAGAGCCTCAGGGACCAGGGCGAGGATCTGGGCAGATACCAGTGGTACCTTGACACCAGACGGTACGGGTCGGTGCAGCACAGCGGGTTCGGCATGGGGATGGAGAGGCTGATACAATTCATCTGCAGGCTGGAGCACATCAGGGACGCGATACCGTTCCCGAGGACCCCCGCAAGGTTCGCGCCATAAAACCATGGCGATGGAAATCGCTCGGGTAGCTTTTGCCACAGGCATTTCAATACTTTCAGTGGACTCCTCCCATGAAACTCAATATGTCCCGCAGTCTGCCCAATTGGGCAGAAAGCCAGGGTCGCGTGCAAAGGCTCAATGGCGTGCCTGACTACTTCTTCTCTAACGGTCCCAGGATCCTATCCGAGATGATTATCTTCTGTATCTCGTTTGTTCCCTCGTACAGCCCGAGTATCCTCGCGTCCCTGAAGTACCTCTCGACCTCGAAGTCGCCGCTGAATCCGTAACCGCCGTGGATCTGGATCGCACGGTCCGTGACGCGCTGCGCCATCTGCGCTCCGAACAGCTTCGCCATGCTCACCGCCAGCGTGTTGTCCTCGCCGAGGTCCTTCTGCTGCGCAGCCCTGAGGACGAGGAACCTCGCGGCGTCTATGTCCACGGCGCTCTCGGCGATCATCTCCTTGATCAGCTGCCACGCCCCAATCTGCCGCCCGAAAGTCTTCCTCTCCTTGGAGTACTTCACCGCTGCCTCGAATGCCGCCCTGGCGAGTCCCACTGCGCCCGCCGCCACGCCTAGCCTGCCCTGGTTGAGGACGTACATCGCCTGGTTCCAGCCATCACCCTCCTTTCCAATCAGGTGATCGGCAGGTATCTTGCAGTCGTCGAAGGCGAGGTCAGCCGTGGGCGATGCCCTTAGCCCGAGCTTCGTCTTCGTCTCTGTTTTGGGGACGGAGAACCCTGGTGTGCCCTTTTCCATCAAGAACGAGCAGATGCCATCGTACTTCTGTGTGCCCGGCAGCCTCGCGAATACGATGACGTAGTCCGCCACGCCGCCGTCGGAGATGAACCGCTTCGCGCCGTTGAGGATATAGTGGTCGCCTTCTTTCCTCGCTGTCGTCTGCTGGTTCGCCGCGTCGCTCCCCGCGTTCGGCTCCGTGAGCGCCCACGCCCCATGCTTGACCCCGCGCGCGAGAGGCACGACCCACTTCTGCTTCTGCTCCTCGCTCGCCCATTTCAACAGGTGCGACTGCGCGAGCGAGATGTGCACCGACATGGTCGTCCTGAGAGAGGACGAACCGCGGGCGATTTCCTCGATCAAGAGCATGAAGGAGACGTAGTCCATGCCCGCCCCGCCGTACTCGACAGGCGTAGGCGCGCCCATGAACCCCAGATCCGCCATCTCGTCGGTCACCGATCTGGGTATCTCGCCCTTCTCCTCCCACTCCCTCGCGTGCGGCATTACTTCCTTGTCGACGAAGTCACGGGCCATGTCTCGAACCATCTGCTGCTCTGGCGTCAGCCGGAAGTCCATTAGACCACCGATTGCCGATTGAGCTGTTGGTGATAAACCTTTAGCCCACCGCGGGCATCCCTCGCCGATGATTCGCTGGGTCTTCTTCGACCTTGGCGGGACCCTGCTGGACGACCTGCCTTTCCACGACTACATCTACGGGACGATGCTGAGCATGTTCGCCGAGCGCGGTTACGACGTGACGATGGACGAGCTCGTCAGCATGCGCGATCTGCTCGTGAAGAAGCGCGTCCCCGTCCTCAAATCCCTGATCGAACACTTCACGGGTAAAGAGCGCCTCGTCAACCCCCTGATGAAGGAACTGATGAGCCGCATCGAGGGCAAGGGGCCCGAGCTGCAGTCCCCGTTCCCCGAGTCGCAACAGGTTCTGGAGAAGGTGAGAGAGCGGCACAGGCTAGGCGTGATCGCGAATCAGGAGGCAGGCATCCACGACCTCTTGAACAAGGTCGGATGGAACCGTATGTTCGACGTCATCATCATCTCAGACGAGGTCCAGCTCTGGAAGCCCGATGCCAGGATTTTCAAGATGGCACTGGAGAAGGCTGGCTGCGAACCGTCGGAAGCGGTGATGGTCGGAGACAGGATTGACAATGACGTCACTCCCGCCAAACGCCTCGGGATGAAGACAGTGAGATACAGGTGGGGGATTTTTGGGACTCAGGAACCTGCGTCGGAGGAGGAGAAACCGGACTTGGAGATACTGTCACTGTCTGATCTCCCAGAGGCTCTTGAGCGCCTCTAGTGTCAAATCCAGTAATCACTTTCTTGGAGAGACCGCAATGACCGCCCATGCCCGGGCTGACGCAGGGGCAGGGCGCACGGATGATGGACGCGATGGAAGACTGGGGCAAGTCTGAGTAATCGATCGCCAAGTTCAGATCTGAAATAGGTCCTCAGAGGAGATTGTGAAGTGTCCTGAGGATGGAGAACGCAGGAATCGGCTGGATGTCGGAGCGCTCTCGCGCCGATGGAGGGACTCCGGGATGAGC
>JAFNFQ010000056.1 GCA_017885655.1 Methanobacteriota archaeon
TACATCAAAGGATTTCTACAAACCCTCTTGCGGGCAAGATTTTTACATTTTTCGCCGTGAGCACTTAAAAGACGCCGAAGCACCTTTATACTACATCGGTGTTAAACGCGGGAGTCTGCCGGTGGAGGTCATGAAGAAGCTAGGTGTCGTGGACAACCTCTCCTACGACGGCTCGATACTCGTGCGGGCCGAGTTCGCCCCGGGCAGGGGCGCGCAGGTTCTTGACGCAAAGAAGAACCCGGTCGGCAAGATTTTCAAGGTGTTCGGCCCGGTCAGGAGGCCTTTCGCTGCGGTGAGACCGAACAGGAAGGTGTCATTGAGCCTCATCGGTTCCGAGGTCTATCTCGAAGAGGGAGAACATGCCGAAAAACCCAAGAAAGGTCGAAGAAGCTGATGAAGTCACAAGGTGCCCCGAGTGCAACAGCACGCACCTGAGGTTCGACTACGAAAGAGGCGAGCTGGTCTGCGACGAGTGCGGTCTCGTCATTTCCGACCAGATGATCGACCAGGGCCCGGAGTGGCGGGCGTTCGACATGGAGCAGGGCGAGAAGAGGGCTCGCACCGGCGCTCCCATGACCTACACGATTCACGACAAGGGCCTTTCCACGACGATAGGCTGGAAGAACAAGGACTCCTACGGCAAGAGCATCCCGACGAGGAGCCGCGCGCAGCTGTACCGCCTGAGGAAGTGGCAGCGCAGGATCAGGGTGAGCAACGCGGCTGAGAGGAACCTGGCGTTCGCGTTGAGCGAGCTCGACCGCATGGCGAGCGGCATGGGCCTGCCGAGGAATGTGCGGGAGGCGGCCGCCATGATCTACCGCAAAGCGGTGAACAAGAACCTGATCCGAGGGCGATCGATCGAAGGTGTCGTCGCCGCAAGCCTCTATGCAGCTTGCAGGCAGTGCAACGTCCCGAGGACCCTCGACGAGATTGCGGGAAGCAGCCGCGTCGGGAGGAAGGAGATAGGCAGGACCTACAGGTTCATGACGCGCGAGCTGAAGCTGAAGCTCATGCCGACCCGCCCCCAGGACTACGTCTCACGGTTCTGTTCCGAGCTCAAGCTGAGCGGTGAGGTGCATTCGAAGGCCATCGAGATTCTCAAGGATGCGGCAGACAAGGAGCTCACCTCGGGCAGGGGACCGACCGGCGTGGCGGCAGCCGCCATATACGTCGCGTCGATCATGGCGAACGAGCGCAGGACGCAGCGCGAGGTCGCTGATGTGGCGGGAGTGACCGAGGTCACCATCAGGAACAGGTACAAGGAGCTCACCGAAAAGCTCGGCATAAAGATCGAACTCTAGACTGGTGATCGCGAGCACCGTCGACTTCAAACACAGCGCGAGCATTTCGTGGCGGGAATGAGCGACTCGGTCGATGCGAATCTGGTCTTCGTGAATGCCCTCCTCTGGAGCCCTGGCTTTGAGAAGCCGAGACGCGGAGCGATCGCTGTCGGCGGCGGGAGGATCGTCCGGGTCGGCAGCGACGCGAGGTGCGAGGCCGAGGCCGCCAGGAACGCGAGAGTCATCAACGTCCACGGACACCTCATCCTGCCCGGTTTCATCGATGCCCATGCTCACCTGCTCCACACCGGCCCGCGCATGGAGTGGCTGCAGCTTCAGGGCATCTCGTCGATGGCAGGCGTGCAGGTTGTGGTGGCCCGGAAGGCCCGCGAGACGAAGCGGCGAGTCTGGATTCTAGGTCGCGGCTGGGACGAGAGCACTTGGCCCGAGCGCAGGTATCCGACCAAGCACGACCTCGACGAGGCGGCGGGCGACAAGCCGGTCCTGCTGCGGCGGGTGGACGGCCACATGTGTGTCGTCAACACCGCTGCCCTCAGAATCCTGCGGATACCCAAGAACACCCCGGGCCTGGAAGTCGACGCCGCAGGCCAGCCGACAGGCATCCTGAAGGAGGCCGCTGCGGAGTTGGCGGGAATGAGGACAAAGCCAACAATCGCCCAGCTCGTGAATTCGTTTCCAAGGATGCTGCGTCTGGCGCACAGCCTCGGAATATCCTCGATCCACGACGTCGTCGACGAGCGTGGCCTGCAGGCGTACGGGAGACTCGCAAGACGAGGTGGCCTCGGTCTGAGAGTCTCGGTGATGCCAGAAATCGATCTACTTCCTTTGATGAAGACGCGAAAAGGGAAATCCGGATTCGACGGAGAATGGCTGAGACTCGGGGCCCTGAAGGCCTATTCCGACGGCTCGCTCGGCGCGAGGACGGCGGCACTGCACGAACCCTATGCAGATGCCCTCACTGAGAGAGGGCAGCTAATGTACAGCGGCGGGAAGCTGGAGAAGGTCGTGGGGAGGGCGGTGCGCTCCGGGTTCCAGCTGGCGATCCACGCGATCGGCGACAGGGCGATTGACGCGGTAATAGATGCTTATGAAGCTGCCCTCGGAGAGGAACCCGAGAATAATCGCCGCCATAGGATCGAGCACTTTGAGCTACCGAGCGAGGAAGCGCTCGAGAGGTGCAGGAGCCTCGGCATCGTCCCGGTGATGCAGCCGAACTTCGTGGTGAACTGGAGCCAGCCTGGCGGGTTGTATGATGCCCGCCTGGGCCCGGAGAGGACTCGGCGCAACAACCCGCACAGACTCATCCTGAAGAAAGGACTCCGGCTCGCGTTCGGCTCCGACGGCATGCCGTACGGGCCTCTCCTCGGTCTGCACGGGGCAGTGACCCCGCCGCATCCGGGTCAGCGCATCTCGCTCCAAGAAGCGCTTGAGGCCTACACGCTTGCAGGTGCATTCGCGTCTTTCGATGAGAAGGAGAAGGGCAGCTTGGCTGAGGGGAGGCTCGCGGACCTCGCGGTCGTCGACGGGGCGTGGGATGGCGGTGGGCGCAACCTCTCGCACTGGATGATCGCCACCACGATCGTCGGCGGGAGAATCGTATACAGGAGTCCCGCCATCGCGCGCGAATGAGCGATTCGGCAGCTAAGGTCTGACCCTCTGGAGTTTCAGGTATGTAATCTTCTCGCCCGCCTCGCTGAAGAGTATCTCCTTCTTGACCCCGTGAGCGAGGCGCACAGCCCTGCTGATCTCGGGCCACATCCCCCTGAACCCGGCGGGGAACGCATGGATTAGGTACTTCGCGTGGTGCTTCTCCGGGTCGCCCTCGTACGCCCTGAAGTGCGAGCCGTACTTGAAGCCGGTCTTGACGACGATCCCCCTCTCTCTGAGGTTCTCATATGTGCGGAGCCTCAGGTCGAAGTCGGGCTGGATCCTCCGCGCCTTCCTGAGCACGCTCTCGAGCGTCAGCATCCTCCCCGATTTGGCGTTCCTAACGGCGAGCGACCCGCCCTTCATGATGTAGACTGTCTCGATGAGCGAGAGATGGAGTCGACGCCCGACCATCTTGCCGTAGAAGCCCTCCTCGTACAGGGCTTGGGCTTGCTGCCCGTCCACGACGGTCGCCCTGTCCTCGGTGAGGAACGCCTCGATTCTCCCGCCATGGCTGGCGCGCTGCCACTTCCCCCTGGGGAACGCTTCCTTGACACCGTAGTAGGTGAGGTCGCTCTCTTCGTCCACGACCGCCAGTAGCAGCTTCTTCCTCAGGGATGAGACCTTCCTCTGCTGGTGGATCAGCGCCTCCATGTCGAACACCGCGCGCTCGGAGATTGCCGCCACCCAGAACAGGCTCGGCGTCCTCTTCGGACCACCGCCGCGGGGATAGACCATGAAATCGAGCGGCTCGCGGTTCTCCTTCACCACATAGCCGCGTTGTCTGAGGTCGCGATAGACCACGTAGCTGATGACGAAGTTCGGATATGCGGCGTTCGCCGCCCTGAGCAGTCGCTCGTGGCTCACCGGCTTGCCGCACGAAGTCAATTGCAGCCTGTCTCCTTCTGCCAAATAAAGCGCTTCGAGCAAGGTCAGATTCAGACCGCCACCGGAGATAGGACTGCCGTAGTAACCGCGGTTGTAGATCTGACTCGCCTCTGTCTCGTCGGCGACTAGGACGGAATCTCCCTGCAGTTCCCCGGACATCGTGTCGATGGTCTGATATGCGCCGCGCGTATTAGCCTTGCTTTGGCGGGTTTTCCGCAATCCTCCATCCATGTACTGACCAAAACCCCTTAAATAGAAGCGTTTCCATGGTCTCATCTGTTGAACCGCGAACAGCTCATAAACGAGATCAGGGACCTGCTGGCGAAGACCGGCTTCTACCTCTCCGACAAGGCGAACACGAGGGGGATGAGCTTCGACATCATCGCGAGGAGAGACCAGAACCTCCTGCTGATCAAGGTACTCGCCAACGTCGACGCGTTCACGGAGACCAATGCCGGGGAGCTCAAGCTAATTGCGAGGACGCTCGACGGCTCGCCGATTCTGGTCGGGCAAAGGAGCGGCGGCGGGCGCCTCGAGGAGGGCGTGATATACAGCCGGTTCGGGGTCCCGATACTCTCCAAGGAAACGTTTGTCGACTTCTTCGCCGAGGGAGTCCCGCCATTCGTCTTCGCGGCGCCAGGCGGCCTCTATGTCCGCCTCGACGGCGACCTGCTCAGGAAACTGAGGGACACCAAGAACATCTCTCTCGGCACGCTCGCCGAAGTGGCCGGCGTTTCGCGAAGGACCGTCCAGATGTACCTGGAGGGGATGAGCGCGACGATAGACATCGCCCTCCGCCTCGAGGAGTTCTTCGGCGAGCCTCTGGTGATCCCCGTGGATCCTTTCGCCTACACCAAGGACCTGGAGCAAGCATTGGTCAGCTGGGACGAGTTCGACACCTTCGAGAAGCACGTCTTCCAGAAGCTGCAGAACCTCGGATTCGAGGTGCTGCCCACGCTGAGGTGCCCGTTCGAGGCGCTGACATCCGACCGCGAGGCGATCTACCTGACCGGGGTGAGGACGGGGAACGAGAACGTCGAGGAGAAGGTGGCGATGGTCAGCAACATCTCGAAGGTGGCGGAGCGGGACTCGGTGGTCTTCGTCGAGAAGAGCAGGCTCAGGGTGAGCATCAGGGGCACGCCGATAATCAACAAGGACGAGCTCAGGAAGATCAAGGAGCGAGAGGAGATCCAGGACCTGATCGAGGAGCGCAAGAAGTGACATGGACGTCATCGAATGGCCGACCGGCCACCGCATATTCTTGTTGCCGGTGATTCGTGGCCTTGAGTCCGAGAGAGTGAAAGTGAGGAATGCCCTCCAGGAATGTTCGCCCGCGGTGATTGCGGTCTCGGTCTCGCCCGAGGAACTCGACGGATTGCGCAAGTTCGAAGGAGGCGAGGCGGAAGCGTCGAACATCGAGGAGCAGATATACATGGAAAGACTCGCGGTGTTTGGAGAGGTCAGCAAGCCCCCGCCATGTTTCCTCGAAGCGCGGGACCAGGCAAAGGAGCGGGGCCTGAGGCTCGAAGCCCTCGATCTTAACAACGAAGACTTCACCGAGGCCTATGTGACGAACGTCAGCACGGTGGAAATGATGACGCAGTCGTGGATCGCCAACAAGCTCCAGGGCCCGCGCCTCGAGGCGGGGACACCCGAGGAATTCGTCCTGAAGTTCGACTGCGCAGTCAATCGCAAGGACGGGTTCAAGCGGCTTGAGCGGGCCAGGGAAAAGCACATGGCGAAGCGATTGACCAAGCTGATGGAAGAGTCAAAGGACACGCTGGCCCTGATCGAAATGGAGCGCCTGGAAGGTGTGAGGTGGGCTTTGGGTCCCGCCAACCCGTCTCGCTGAAATGATTCGCCGGCGTATGGCGGGCCAGTGCTGAACTTGGTCGGAGTGATCTGGATTGATGCGGCGGGGAGGCGTCGAGCCCAACCCGCCGCCATCGCCAGACTCGAACCTATCGGCTCATGTACTGGGCCTTGCTCATGTCCCCGAGATCGAGGTCGTAGACCTGCGTCGTGATTGGCTCGCCACTTATGCCGTTGAAGATGGGAATCGCCTGCCACCCGGTAGGTGTCCAGCGGTAGTAGACAAGGTTGCCGCTTAACGTGCCAACCATGAGGTCATCGTGCCCATTCCCGTCGATGTCGCCCATCGCAAATGCGGTGATCGAGTCCGGAGCCGCGGACGTTGTGCCGAAAGGTGAGCCTAGCTGTGCGCCAGTGTTCGCATTATAAACTTTCACTTGTGTGCCCACCACGACCGCAACCTCGCAAAGACCCGGCTTCCCGCTGGCACACTGACCTGCCAGCCCGGTGATGTTACCGAGTTTGAGGTCGAGGATTACGCCCACGCCAGTGGCCACTTGCGTGGCCGGCTGAAGGCCGCCCGAAGAGCCCAACATGCGGAAGATCTTCCCGCCCGCGGTGCCTACGAAGACATCGTCGAAGCCGTCGTTGTTGTAGTCGCCCACGTCGAGGCCGACCACGTTCGTGCCGTCCGTAGTCCTATTGGCGGCGGTGAACTTGCCCGCTCCGTTGCCTATGAAGTAGGCCACGTTACCGCCGGGTCTCGCGACCGCCACGTCGAGCTTCTTGTCACCGTTGAAGTCTCCGACGTCCAGCATGTTTACAATGGTGAGCCACGTTCCCATCGACTTCTTCGTCGCGGGCTGACCTGGGATCGTCCAGGTACCGTCGTTCAGGTAATACCATAAGTTCCCGCTCATGTCACCGCAGACGAGCTCAGGCGCCGAATCGTTGTTGAGGCTGCCCGGTCGGCAATCCGTTACTTCGCTGGCGGGATTGTCAATTATATTTTTAGTCCATTGCATATTGCCGCCTTGGTCTGAATCTTGGCGATAGATGATGAGGTTGTTCCCGTTGTATAGGAGGTTCACGGCCACATCCAGCTTCCCGTCTTGGTTGAAGTCGATGTACCGGACCATACTCACATAGTCGACCTTCTTCGGGTATGGCGCCTCGAACCGCCCTTGGGTCCACTTGTCGACGCCGTTCCAATTCAGGAACCAGAATGAGACGTCATGGCTGCCCCAGGCGGGGTTCGTGGCATCCCCAAGCCCGATTGCCATGTCCAGGCGCCACAGGGGAGCCGTGATTGTCAGCTGGGCAGACAGAGCGAGGCTGTAGTGCTCGTTGCTGTCATCGAGTGTCAAGATCCGGAGCGCGTAGTGCTGCGCCCCGTCGATCCAGGGGTCTTGATTCGCTTGGGTCAGGTTGATCGCGAAGCGGTAGGCCACCTTCGGGTTGTTGATCGTGATGACGGTGCCTAGGTTGTATGTGCAGGTGCCGGTGACCGGGCAGATCGGCGGGTTCGCGTGCTGGGGCGGGCCGCTCTTCGGGGCCCGGAACACCTGGTACCCGCCCGTGAAGTCCTGGATGACGACGTTGCCCAGCAGGACCGTGTTCGGACTCCCATCGACGGTATTCATTAGCACCTGTACGTAGATGATATCCGTGGAGTTGAACTGGCTCGTCTTCGTCGTGTACGCGGAGCTGATGTACGTCTCGATTACCGGGTAATTCCGCACGGTCCCGTCAGTGGCGGTGATCTTGATTGTGTCCGAGGTGGCGAATCGGTTGCCGTTGAAGTCGATAAGGTCAATCATCAGCGGATACGACCCGAAGTAGTACTGCGGCGGGTAGGTCGGGTTCTTCGCGAAGTTGATTCCCACCGATGACTGGTTGTTCAGTTCGAACCGGTACACCCAGACGTTGTAACCGGCGACGTACTCTAAGAACTGGAACGCTTGTGTGCTCGATGGGACTGAATCCGGAGTAACCTGCTTGTTTGATCCGTACACGACTGGGGATAGCGGTGTATTCGAGAACGGGTCGTAGAGCAGGAATTGATCCTTACCGAATAGATCCTTCATGATTGCCGAGCCCACCACTATGACGACCTCCTGGCCTTCCTTGAAGGTTCTGGTCTCGTTGGCCGCGTACCCATTCGTGTCCCACTCGGTCGCGTTGAAGATGTTGTACCCCTGCAGCCCGTTGTAGTTCAGGTTAGGCGGCGCGCCGCTAGATGGCGGTCTC
Source organism: Methanobacteriota archaeon (assembly GCA_017885655.1). Lineage (GTDB taxonomy): Archaea > Thermoplasmatota > Thermoplasmata > RBG-16-68-12 > JAFNFQ01 > JAFNFQ01. Next base: position 7,899 of record JAFNFQ010000056.1, read on the forward strand.
TTCCCTCCCCCGCCACCGCCCGACGGTCCCGCCACGACAGTCAGCGTCATGCGTGAGATCGTTTTGTGACCCTGCAGGTCGGTCGCGTTGAAGATCACCACGGAGCCGTCCCAGCTCATATTGGTCGGCTTGAGCCAGAATGCGGTGAAGGTGAAGATGCCGTCATTCGCCACTTGGTCGCCACCCGTCCCGTTGTCCAACATCTTCTGGGCTCTCGATCTATAGTCCGGTATCCCCCAGAACCCTGTGAAATTGGCGTAGACGGATTGCTTGTTGAGGTCCCCGTCCGGGTCGATCACATTGGCATAGACATAGAACTGCACGCCGGTCGCGGGGGGTTCTCGGATGGATGTAGTCTGATCTTTATCCGCCCACTTGTCCACGAACACAGGAGGATTCAATCCGGCCAAGCCCTGAAGCGTGGCCCGCCACAGGAGGACGCTCTTTCCGGTGTCGACGATCATGGCCTCGACGGTGTCCGCCTGCGCGATTTTGTGGTTCGTGTAGAACCACCTCTCGCCGGCGTTCCAGATTTTATCAGAACCGTCAATCAGCCCATACGGCTTGTTATTGTCTTGTGGCGAGGCATAGAAAGGAGGAATGGTTATCTTGTCAGCATTGCTGAACTGGTCGACATATCGATTGGTGCCGACCTGGATAGTCAGGTAGAGCTTCGTGGTGGAGAACTGCAGGGCCTCACCGCTGTTATGCCGGACGGTGATGTTCACTCCGTCCCAAACGCCGGTCTTGTAAATCGGCTCCAGCTGTCCAACAAAGTCGACCTTGATGTTAGGGGTGGGGGTGGGGATGGTATATACCCAGATCAGCACGGCGGAAAACAGGGTCACCGTCATGCCGAGTATGAGTATCGTCCCGATGACCTCGGAAACACCAACATCGTTCCAATCTTTCCTCTTTATCAACATCACGAATTCCTCCAGAGGGGATTCGATGCTTTTTGATGCTGGAGACGATATTTAAGGGTTCTGTGGTAATTACCTATCAAGCACCGCGCTGGCGCGGGCTGAAGGCCTCAGTCTGTCGGTTTTTTATCGCTCAAGGCTCATGACCGCGGTCGTTGCCCGACGAGAGCGCCGGCGAAATGAGGCCGCGGGGAAGCCGTGTCACCGCGAAGCACGTCCTTCTCGCCCTGGTCGTCCTCGGCCTCGCGTTCCGCGTCACCTCGCTCGTGAACCGCGACCTGGGTTTCGATGCGAACTACTACCTGACGATGGGGCAGAGCCTGCTCAAGCATGGCGAGTTCTACATGCCCTGGGGCGATCCCTCGAACCTGAACGGGGTGCCGCAGTTCAGTCATCACATATCCCCCCTTTTTCCCGCGTACCTGAGCATGTTCTACGCCCTCTTCGGCTCGTCGTACGCGATAACGCAGCTCGCGTCGTTCATCATCAGCACGTTCGGGCTCGTCGCAGTGTACAGGGCTACCAAGAATCTCTACGGGAGCGCGAGCGCGCTTGTCGCTACAGCGATATTCGCACTCGACTTCGAGCTGATAGTCGAGACCGGCAAGATATATTCTGAGAACATGACCTTCCTGTTCTTCACCCTGACGATGTGGGCGATAATTCGTGGGGTGAAGGACGACAGGTACATCGTGTTCGCCGGCCTCTTCGCCGGCCTCGCCTACAGTGTGCGCTCCTCGCTCGGCTACTTCTTCATCGTCGCCGGCGTTGTGGGGTTCCTGTGGCGGTTCTACTACATGCGCTGGACTGTCTTCAGGAATAAATGGTACATGCTCGCCATCGTAATATTCCTCTGCTTCGTCGGCGGGTGGGGTCTGCGGAACCTGTATCACTTTGGCTGGCCGAACTGGGAGACGAGCGCGGCAATACAGTCGGCATTGCTCGGTGCGTTTTCGCAACCCGTTCAGTACCTGACACTGGTGGTCCTCCTGGTGCCCTTCTTCGTGCTCATCCTCCTCATGTACGGAGCCTACATGCTCCCCGAGCTGAAATCCTCCGTCCGTCACGTCAGGGACGAGCAGGTGAGCGGGCTCTGGCTCGCGGTGTTCCTCGTCCCCTTCATCGCGCTCTTCGTCTCCGGCGCGCTGAGCCTCAGCGAGACTCAGAGAGGTGTGCCGCTCTTTTGGCGGGATAGGGTCCGATATATCTTCTACGCGTTCCTGCCCCTGGTCTGGCTCGGGGTGCGGGGGGTCGACTTCCGTCTGGACAGGTCGCTGGGCGAGATCCTGAGGGGGGTCAGGTTCCCTCTGGCGGCCATCAAGGCGAGGATTGGCGAGATCCTCCACAACAGGCTTTGGCTCGTCTGCATCGGCACGATTGTCCTCGGCGCGGTTGTGAGCTTGCTCACCATGGGCGGGTGGCTCGCCGCTTTCCTCTTCATGGCGGTGCCCGCTCTCTTCTTCCGCTCGCCCCGGAAGCGCTTCGCGGTATTCCTGGCGGTGCTGCTCGTCTTCTCCGTCGAGGCCGGCACCGCCGAGGTCAAGTTCGCAGCGCCGAAGGTGGGCGCAGACATCAACAGCATGCTCGCTCCCGGGGAGGTTGTGGCGGTGGATGGCGTGAACTACCACCAGTTCTACTTCCTCTATCCTTTCGTGACCGACGCGGAAAACCGGATCGTTTCTCACCAAGCCTATCCGGATGCGCCGTACTTGGTGTCGTACAACGTGAGCGGAACGTACGCTGGCTACGATTTGAGCGCATCATACTACGACGAATCTCAAGGCGGGTGGATAAGCCAAGCCTGGGCGATGCTTTGGGGGCAGACCACGCATGTCTCCACGCTGACGATCAAGCTCTGGAAGCACATCTGACATCGGCATGGTTATATAACTTCCAGGGATTGAATCAAGTGTGAACCTGACGGCCTCCGAACGGATAATCCTCCATGTCGCGGAGCACTGGAGGGTCACCGACGCGATACCTGAGCTCACGCAGAAGGGGATCGCTTCTGGGGCAAATGTTCAAAGGAGTCACGTGCCGAGGAACCTGAAACGGCTGATTTCCGAGGGCTACATCGAGGCCGCTGAGGGCCGGATTGGGGGTCGCGCGAGGCGGGTGAACTACTACAGGATCACGGAGTCGGGCCTGAGGCAGGCGAGGGAACTGAGGGAGAGCCTCCGGAAGGTGAAGGTCGTTCATGGCGGGAATGAATTGACCGTGGCCGATGTCGCGGTGGAGTATGCGATTTCGCCGCTCGCCGTCGCATTGAGGATTGATGAGGCGGGCACGTTCCACCCGCCGGTCATGGCCTTGCAGGAAGTTCCTGGGCTCATAGAGCGGGAGACCGACATCGCGCAGCTCAAAAAATGGTCGCGCGACGGCGGACCGGTGATGGTGGTCTTTGGGGCCGTGGGCATGGGCAAGACGGCGCTGGGCAGGGCATTCATCTCGGACCATACTGGACCCCATGCATGGCTGGATCTGCGCGAAGGAGCGGACCTCGAGAATACCCTCGCCGACATGACCACGGCATTGGGCCTTGCCGCCAGGGAGGGCGACGCGGGCAAGTCAGTGGTCGCTCACATCAAGTCGCGCGGCGTGCTCCTCGCTCTCGACGGCTATCGCCAGGTATCGGAGGACTTCGTTGATTTCCTTTCAGCCGCAATCGAGGGCCTGAAGGGCGGCAACGGGAAGCTTCTGGTGCTCGCGCAGGAGACGACACCCTCATACTGCAGGTTCTACGGTCGCGGCGAGGTCAGCCGCGGCGATGTCAGAGAACTTCATCTCAAGGGGCTGAGCATCGACGGATGCAGGAGGATGCTCGGCTCAGAGCACATCGATGAGGAAGCGCTGAAGAGGATATTCCTCCTGACAAAGGGAACGCCCCTCTACATCGACCTCATAAGGCGAGGCGATGCCGATGAACTCCGGAGGAGGTCGCGTTTCACCAGCGCCGAGATACGCCTGCTGATGTTCTCGAAAAGTGTGTCATCGCGCACTTGATCCCGTCTCACTTGCTGCCCAGAACGATCTCCTTAAGCTCGTCAATCCCCTCGATTGGAGCGGATTGCCTCACCGGCATTGGCGTGACCGAGAGCTTTGTGCGGATGAGCGCGTAGACTATCTCCGTTACATTGCCCTTAGAATTCCTGACCGCAGACCCCCGGACATCGCAGAGCATCCGCCTGCCATCCTTCGTCAGGAACGAGAGGCGGTGCACCTCGCCCGCGACATTCTCGCCCCAGAGGATCCTCTGTCCGATGCAGCTGCTGCCGCAGACCCTGATGCCGTTCGTGTCGGTCGCCCGGAAGACCTCCGAGCACAGCTTCCCAACCAGCTCCTCGCGCTTCCAACCGAGCATCTCCTCTCCAAGGGAGTTGACATATTTGATCCTGAAATGCGGATCCAGGACGAGGAACGAAGCGTTCGTGGCGGCGGCTAGTGCCGCGAGCCTCGCCCTCTCGGTCGCCAGATCTTCCCTGGAGCTGGTGGAGTCGATCGCTATCGCCGCCATCGTTGCAATGCCGATGACAATGTTGATCTCTTTCGACGTGAAATACCGGCTCCCGCTAGAGTCGTCCAGAATCATGATGCCGAGAACAGATTCCCTGCACACGAGGGGCGCGATCAGCATCGCCTTCAGCCCGAGGCGCTGTATGATTGCGGCGGGTAGAATCTCCTCCTTGAGCGCGTCGCGGATAAAGGCGGGAAGGCGTTGCTTTATCACCTTCTGGGCGAGCTTGGGTATGTCCGCCTCCTTGATGACCAGGCTGGAGATGTACTTGACCTGCTCCATGTCGGGCCCGAAGGCCTGCTCGCACCTCAGCTCGCCCCGCCTGCCATCGAGGGAGAAAATCGCGCACCTGTCCCCCCGGACCAGCTGCGGCACTATCCTGACGACCGTGCCCAGCAGTTCCTGGAGGTCGCTGAGGCCGCCGACCATCTCGGAGATGCCGAGCATGGCAGCTAGTATCTGAGTCTCGTCCGGTCCGAGTTCCTCTGGCATCGACCTCAAACAATGCCGGCAAACTCGATATTATGGTTTCTGGCTGGTTATCAGTCCCCGCCATCTTGACCGGGCAAAAGACTTCTAGAGGAAGCCGCATACCGCCTGCGATGTCGGGCGCCCGGCTGTTCATCGCCGCACTGGGATTGATCATTGCGGTGGCGGGCGGCGCCGCGGCCGTGTACTTCGACAAGTATCTGGGCATAGGCATGATCCTCGTCGGCGGGTTCCTGCTCACCCTGACCATCACCAAGTTCTCCGACACGGACTAGGCCCGACTCTCTTATCCCGAAATCAGTTTCCA
>JAFNFQ010000057.1 GCA_017885655.1 Methanobacteriota archaeon
GTCTCAATTGTCCGAGGTCAAGGAGACCCTTTCTGGGGTGCATATCGATCGTCCCGAGTTCCATTCCGATTGTTCGGGATGTCCTCTCGATTGTTCGAAGTCCTCTCCCGATTGTCCCGACTCCCCTCTCAATGATGTCGAATTGTCGGGGAAAGCGCATGATTTCGCCCGCGGGCAGCCTTGTGCGAGGCCTGCCGAACAGTCAGCGACAGGAATCAGGAGCGATTGATGATGGAAAGACCAGGCTTTATTGTCTTGCCGGTGAATCGGAGGGTGGATATGAAAGTGAACCAGACGGAGATACTCCGCTCGATTCGAAGAGAACAGCGGAACTCGGAATGGATCGACAAGTCCCTGCCGACTTTGCGAAAGAAGTTCGGCAATCGCTACATCGCAGTGAAGAACCGAAAAGTCATCGACTCCGATGAGGACTTCAAGAGGCTCCTTTCGCGGATACGCGAGCTCGGCGACCCGGAATGGGTGACCTTCGAATATGTATGGTGCTGGCCTATTCGACAAACGGGAGTTCTCGTTTTGGAAGGGGCTATGATCATGATAGCGCAACGGCTAAGTAAGGGAGCGCGCATAGATGATTAGGAGCATGGAAACCTATACAGGGGGCGTGAAGTTTGGAGGCAGTTATACGCTGTCTGGCCATCAATTGCTCACGATTGAGAGTCCCAGAAAGACCCTTCCATCGAAGAAGCAAAAAGAGGAAATCTCTGTCGATTTGAGGGACAAGTGGGGGCTTGGTCTCGAGCTCCATCATGGAAAGGGGAATCCGAAAGACTGAGTATAGCCGAGTTTTCGCTCGGCCATCGTTGTCTGGTTTCGCTGTCCAACGATCACCTTCCTAGTTCACCTCTTGCCGTATCATGTGAGAGATCAAGGAGCCTTTTCTCGCTTGTGGTCGCACCCGTCTTGGGTGCGATGGTTCCGTGCTTTCCGCCAATGACCTCGTCCGTCGCCGCGCAATTCAAGAAATGCCCCTTGACGCTTCTCGTGAGCACCTACTGACTATGCCGACTTCCGCGAGGGACTTGTCCTGCCAACGGGAGCAACATTTGACATTGGGACAAGAACCTTGGGGAGCAGTGTTGTCTCCTTCCAGCTCACTCCATCCCGACGAACAGCAGCGCCGGGTGCTCCAGGTACTTGATCATCGTCGATGTGAATGCGGCGCCCGAGTACCTACTTGTACCTGGTGGAGTCCCGCCTTCGCTCCACCGGAGTGAGTACGAATTTGCCCTTGGTCGGAGTGTAACCCATGCGGAACGAAATGTCATACTCGTAGAAGAAGGTCTCACGTCCGAGCAACGGAAGAGCCAATTTTCCGCGTTCTGTCGGCACCTGAATCGGCAGCTGAAGCGTCTCCAAAAGGGTATTCCCATAACGTACTCTCGCGTCTACAGAGGACAGATAGACTGGTATCGTCCCCGAGACACCGTGAGTGCTCCCTGCCGTCCGCAATTCCAGACCCAGTTGCTCAGCCAGTTCAAGTTGGATCATGGACATATCTGCCCAGAGTCTATCAGCATCGGTGTTTCCAGACTCATTTTCGCCCCGGTGAGACGGACCTGCACCATTGGCCGGAGAGTCCTCTTCCCGCCCAGTCTCAACTCTTTGAACTTGAAAGAATAATGAGCCAAATTGCCGTTGCCCCTCAAAGAGCCAGCCTTTCGCTCTCGGGAACCCTGCAGACGAACGGGACAACGCCAGGACCGAGCTTCGCCTTTCTCAGGGCCTCTTCGAGCGTCGGAGCCTTAGCCAGAATCGCCTTGTTATGCGCGACGATCCAGAGCCCTCTGTACTCGGTCAGAGTCTGGCCCGAAAGCCACTCCAGCGTGTTTGTATCGGCCTTAGCTCCCATCTTATTCAATCCCTTTCGCAATATTCTCGCCTGACGTTTATAACTATCTGCCCGAGTAGTATGAACTTGGCGCATCCATTACCATTCCTGATTGCATGGGGTAAGGCAGATAATGGACGGTCTACGCCGGACATCTTTGCACTCGGACGGAATCCTGATCGGCGTCCGTCCAGCTCACTCCATCCCGACGAACAGCAGCGCCGGGTGCTCCAAGTACTTGATCATCGTCGATGTGAATGCCACACCAACATGCCCGTCGACGATCCTGCGGTCGAACGACAGCGACAGGCATACCAGGCCTATCCGCAAGAGCTAAGTGTAAGGAAAGCCTTACTATCTACCATGGCTCAGGTCGCGACGGTGACATCGAAGGGGCAGGTGACGCTCCCCGCCTCGGTGCGCAAGAAGCTTGGCATCCGCAGAGGCAGCAGGATTGTCTTCCTGGAGTCCGGGGAGGAGATACGCATGCTTCGAGAAGAGGAATTGGAGGAGAGGTTCTCCGTCTTCGATCGGAGACGGAAGGAAGCGAGGCTCACCCCTGCGAGGCTTGACGCACTCGTGGAAGAGGCGAAGAGGCGCGTCTGGAAGAGGCACCATGCGGCTGGCCGTTGACGCCAACACCCTGCTTTCCGGGCTCTTCTTTGACGGAAAGGAAAGACGCCTTCTGCTGGCTTCCCTGAGAGGTTCCGTCAAACTAGTCGTCGCCGAGGACACACTCGAGGAGGTCTATGATGTCGTGGCCAAGGTTTTCAGCAATCATCAGGACCTCCCGTCGGCACTCGATCTGCTTGAGGAGATACTCGACGCGGGCGAGGTCGTCCGGAGAAGACGCTACGCCCGCAACGTCGCCTCGTGGGCAAAGAGGCTGCGCGACCCTACCGATGCCCCGCTCCTCGCCTGTGCGCTGGCTGTCGGTGTCGATGGCGTCGTCAGTGGCGACAAGGACGTGATCGAATCGCAAGACCTCGGGGGCATCAGGGTCTACAGGACTCGGGAAATCTTGGAGCGACTCGGCGGGCATGACAGGGAGAAGAAGTCCGTGCATCGGCCCACGACTCAAGAGAAATCGTGACAGCCCGGCTGGCGGTTGCGAGATTGGCCTCCAGTCCGTGAAAAACAAGACGTCCGACTGAAGACACCCGCCATCGTGACCGATAGGGCCCGCCCCGATCACGAGGACGTCGCAATCTCGCGTCATGCCGCATTCGCAATCGGATGGACGAATAAGGACTCTACTACATCGCCAGGCTGATACCCATTCCGGTTTCATGAATAGGCTGGCGGCTGTGGAAAAGACTATCCCGGGTCGAGTTCGGAACTTGGAAATGAATGCGCTCCTATGAATCCGCGTTGTCCTGTCGTGTCCCCCCAAGCTCCCGCTATCAGAGTGAGGGCGGGGCACCTTTCCGCTTCTCCTCGAGACGGCAAGTTCTTCGATCCAACGGGTCCCAGACTAGTCCCTGAAGAACTCGTGATGACGACCGCAGTCGACGAATGTTACCGTATCACCCTTCACCCGCCAGAAAAGGACCCACTTGCTCTTGACGTGAATGTGCCGGGTATCCGACGGCTCCACACACCTCTTGCCCATCCCAAGGGGGTTCTGAAGGACGGCTCGGATCCTCTTCTCGAATGCGACAAAAAGGGCTGCGTCCCGCTTGGTGAGGGTCTCAAGCTTCTTCTTGAAGCCTCCTTCGACAGCTTCCTTCCAGTGCTGTTTCTGCACGTCACCAGGCGGGGAGATGCCTGCCACCCCGCTTTATGATAAAAGATAAGCCATCAATTGCTCAGTGTCAGGGAATGTCCGGACCCTGCCCTGCTCGATGGACCGGAGGGCCTGTTCTAATCTCTCGCGGCCTTTCGGGGACAGCTCCTCGCCTCCCTCACATCGCTCCTCTTTGAGCATGTTCCAATCCAGGTATTCACCCTTCTTGGCGTAGATGAACGGGGAGGTGGACTTCGCGGCCACAATAAGCGCCCTGGTCTTCAGGAAGCCCCACTCGGCTAGGACCCTGGCCACGGCCTTGACGACATGCTCGGGCGGGTTCTCCTGCGGCTCACCCCTCCTACCGATGCACCTGATGGTTCGACCTACACCCTCCTCGCTCTCGATGCCCACGACCTCTAAGCAGTCTGCCTTGCGGTCGAGGCCCATGATGATCTTGCTGAGGGTCGGGGAGTACATGCCAAACTGGTCGTAGCGGTAGGCCAGATTGAAACACTGCTCACCGGTCTCCAAGACGCACTCGCGCTCGATCAGGTAGAAGAGCTTCTGCACCCTGCTGGTGGTCAGGAAAGCGCCTTTCCTGGCGAGAAGGTGCAGTACCCTTTTGACCATGCCGATGTCCACTTCCGGATCGGGTCTCATTGCTTCATCTTGACCTACGCGGATTAACCGCTTGAACTTCTCGGAATGATTATCATCATTGAGCATGTATTCCTCTCCCACGAACGACGGATAGCCGCCTTCCTCCTCTCAAAGCATCATGCCATATGTGGCACGTTGACCTTCAAGGTTTCGGCGGGGTTGATGGATGTAGAGTCCCGAAATCACTTTCCTGGAGAGACCGCTGGGACAGCGTTTCATCCGCCCAGCCTACTCCATGCCGACGAACAGCAGCGCCGGGTGCTCCAGGTACTTGATCATCACCGATGTGAAAGCGGCACCTATGTGTCCATCGACAATCCTGTGATCGAACGACAGCGACAGGTACATCATCTGCCTGATGACGACCTGGTCGTTCACCACGACAGGCCTCTTCTCTATCTTGTTGACGCTGATGATCGCGGCCTCGGGCCAGTTGATGACGGGGGATGCTATCACGCCCGCCTGCGCCCCGAGCGATGTGATCGTGATCGTCCCGCCCGTGACGTCCTCCAGCTTGAGCTTCCCCGAGCGCGCGTCCCCCGCAAGCTGCTCGATCTCCTTCGCGAGCTGCCAGATGTCCTTCTTGTCCGCGTCCTTGATCACAGGCACGACGAGCCCCTGGTCCGTCGCGGTGGCGACGCCGACGTTGCAGTACTTCTTGATGACTATCTCCTGTCTCTCGTCGTCCAGCGACGAGTTGAGGATGGGGTATTCCTTCAGCGCGGCGACTACCGCCTTGATGACGAAGGGGAGGTAGGTCAGCCTGACCTTCTTCCTCTCCGCCATCTCTTCGAGCCGCTCGCGCAGGTGCACGATGTTGGTCATGTCGACCTCGTCCGCGTAGCCGAAGTGCGCGGCGGTGGTCACTGACTTGTGCATCTTCTCCGCGATCCGCTTCCTGATCCCGCGGAGGGGGATGCGCTCCTCGTTCGCGGCGGCGGTAGCTTTCTCCTGTGGCGGTGACGGGCCTGGCGGTGCATGTGCGGGAGCTGGCGGTAGAGCCTCCGCGGCGGCTGGCGGTGCCGCAGGCTTCGCGGAGAACTGTCTGACGTCGTCCTCGGTCACCCGGCCATTCGGTCCCGTGCCCCTCACCTTGCCGATGTCCACGCCCATGTCCCTCGCGAGCTTCCTGATGGCGGGGGTCGCGAGCACCATGCCAGGCGCAGACGGCTCAGGCGGCGGTGGCGGCGGTGCTTCTACCTTCGGCGGTGCTGCCTCAACAAGTGCGGGGGCAGGCGCTGCTTCGCCCTCCTCACTGATTGAGATTAACACTGAACCGACCTTCACAGTCTCGCCTTCCTTGGCGAGTATCCTGAGGACCTTGCCCGTGAACGGAGAGGGGATCTCGACCGTCACCTTGTCCGTCATCACCTCGACCATCGGGTCGTTCTCCTTGATTGCGTCGCCCTCCTTCACCATCCACTTGACGATCTCCCCTTCGCTCACACCTTCTCCGATGTCCGGAAGCTTGAACTCCTTCATGATGAACACTCTCCTGATCGGGCGCTTGCAGGTCCAGGTGTCTCGAAACATCAGCGGACTAATAACCGTTTGCAGAAATGCGCAATCTCCCCGTCGCCTGAGTCGGTTTTATATCTGCGCAAGCCATGCCGATTCAATGCGGGCGGACATCGAGTAGGATTGCCCGCAGGGATGGTGTTTCAAGTGTCAAAGATCCTAGGTGAGCATGTTAGAAGAACGAATGGTAGAAAGCGTTGGAGCGTCATCGTCTGCGCGCTTCTCTCCATGGCGATGCTGTCCGTGCTGTTCACGCCCGGCGGAGTCGCGCCATTCAGTTGGGGAGACACGAGGGCGAGCACCGGTTCGCCGGACTACGATTACGGCGCGATGGCGGGTGCCGGACCCAACGGGGAGATCTACGTCGCTTACTGGGCCGAGTCTGTCAGCGGGCCTTCCTACGCGCTGGCGGTGGACCCGGACGGGATCTACCCCGAAGGCGGGCCAGTATTCACGACCCACACGATGATCAATGAACTTGGCATGGGGACTCTGGTGACTTTCCCCTACTGGAGCGCCGCATTAGCAGTGGCCCCGAACGGTGACGTCTATGCGGCATGGAGTGACAACAGGGATACCGTCACGACGGGCACGGACATCAGGGTGGCAAGGAGCACCGACAGCGGCGCCACGTTCGACCCAAGCGTTGCGATCAGCGACTTCGCGGGCGTCAACTCCGAGGACTACCCGAGCATTGTGGTCGCCCCGAACGGGAATGTCTGGGTCACGTGGGCGGACGACCGGAACGGCAACTGGGACATCATGGTCTCGATGTCGAACGACGGCGGGGCCACTTGGAGCGCGAACATCGTGGTGAACGATGCCACGGCGAATTTCCGGTGGTTCTCGAAGCTCGCCATCGACAGCATGGGGTCTGTCTATGTCGCGTGGTCCGACTGGAGGAACGGCCCCGTCAGGACCTACTACGATTTCACCCGCGACAACGGAGCGACATGGTACGGCAACACGGAGCTGGCTTCCTTGGGGACCTCGACCGGCCTTCCGGACATCGGGGTGGACGCGCATGACACGATCCACGCGGTCTGGCAGGACTACACTAACAGGGGCATCTGGTACAGGCACTCCTTCGACCGGGGCCTGACATGGTCGGTGGCGATAAGGCTGGATGACGGGCGCGACTACAGTGACCCGGCCCCGAGGATCGCTTTCACCGACTACGGCGACGTCTACGTGACCTGGGAGGACAGGGTCGGTGGGACGACTTACGCCAGATATGTCCACGGCTATGAGTGGGGCATGGATTGGAACGACGAATATACTTACACATCGAGCCAATCCGCCATGCCGACGGTCGCCGTTGACGGCGACAACAACGTGATCTGGGCGTGGTCGCGAGACGACGGCGCACCGGACAATGACGAAGCCTACATGCTGTTCTGGGACGAGTACCCGCGGATGGTGAAGAACCTCATCGCGACGCCGATGGCGACGCCGGGCTCGGTCCGCATCTCGTGGTCACCAAACACTGAGCACGACATCGCAGCGTATCAAATCGCACTCATCGGCGGACAGATGTACTGGATCGTGCTTGCCACGCTGCCGTCGACGCAGACGAGCTACGACCTGACGGGGCTCGCGAACGGGCAGTACTCGTATGCCGTAATGGCGGTGGACATCGCCGGACAGAACTCCGACCCAGCATTCGTGTCGTTCATTGTGGGGCCGACCGTCCAAGACGCCATCAACGACTTGCAGGACCGGTTTGACCAGCTCAACACGTCGATGCACGACGCGATTACCGGCCTGCAGGGAGACCTGCAGAACCTCCAGGATCAGAACACTGCACTTCAGGATCAGAACGATGCACTCCAGGGTCAGCAGACCAAGATGAAGGACGACCTCGCGAGCGCGCAGAACCTGAACATGATGCTGATGATAGTGGTCATCGTCCTGCTGATCATCACGATGGCGCTCGCTGCAAGGAGGCCGAAGGTGAAAGCGCCGGAGCCCGCGCCGTCTCCCGCCGCTCAGCCCCCGCCGCCTCAGCAGTACCAGCAGCCGCCACCGCCGCAGCAGTACCCGCCGCAGCAGCCACCGTACGCACCACCATAGAGCGTTCAAAGGAGTGGGGAGATTGCCTCCTCACTCCACTTTCATTCTTTTCAGTCCTTTCAATCAATAAGCCATCAGCTTCTCGATCGCCGCAAGGACCTGGTCCGCTCCGGGCATGTACAGCCCCTCGAGCGTGTAGGGGAACGGCGTGTCCAGCCCCGCCACCCTGATCACCGGGCCGCGCAGGTACTCCACCGCCTTCTCCGCGACTATCGCCGCGATCTCGGCCCCGTACCCGAGGAACTTTGGCGCCTCGTAGACCACGACTACCCTGCCGGTCTTCTTCACCGACTTGAGCACGGCATCGACATCGAGAGGCACGAGCGTCCTGAGGTCGACCACCTCTGCGTCCCAGCCCTTCTCCGCAGCCTTCGCCGCCGCATCGAGGCAGACGCGCGACATGTACCCGTAGGAGAACACGCTCACGTCCTTCCCCTCCCGCCTCACCGCCGCGGAACTCAGGGGGACTGTGTAGTCGCCTTCGGGGACCTCCTCCTTGAACGCGCGGTAGATCCTCTTGGGCTCCAGGAACATCACGGGGTCAGGGTCGCGGATGGAGGAGATGAGCAGCCCCTTCGTGTCTGCAGGCGTGCTCGGCACGACCACCTTCAGCCCGGGGGTGTGGCAGAAGTAGGTCTCGCTGCTCTGCGAGTGGTACAGCCCGCCCTTGATGCCGCCGCCGAAGGGCGCGCGGATGACCATCGGGACCGAGTACGTCCCGCCGGACCTGTAGCGCATCTTCGCCGCCTCGTTCACGATCTGGTCGAAGGCGGGATAGATGAAGTCGAGGAACTGAATCTCCGCCACCGGCCTCAGGCCTTTGAGCGCCATGCCGATCGCCGCACCGGTGATCGCCGACTCCGCGAGGGGCGTGTCCATGACCCTCTTCGGCCCGAACTCGTCCAGCAGGCCCTCCGTGCACCTGAAGACCCCGCCGTTCCTGCCGACGTCCTCGCCGAGAACGACGACGCGCTCGTCCCTCCTCATCTCCTCGCGCAGAGCGCTGTTCACCGCCTGCACGATGTTCATCATCGGCATTGTTCACGTCTCCCCGCGTTCGAAGAACGGATAGTCGAATTCGTCCTTCTTCAAACCGAGGAGTTCTTTAAACCTATTGTCCCCCGCCAAAGCGGCGAAGTCTGGCTGGTCGCTGAGGTTCTCCTTGAGTTCTGGCTGGAGCTCCACCGCCCTCTTCAGTATCGAGAGGGCCTCGTCGTGCTCCCCCCTGCGAGCGAAGATGCGCGCGAGCCCGTAGTGGCTGAAGCCCCTCTTCCCGTCCAGCTTTATCGCCTCCTTCATCGCCTTCTCAGCCCTCTCAAGGTCGCCCAGGTTCAGCAGGTCTGACGCCAGGTTGTGCCACCTCTGCGCGTCGGACGGGTCCGCGTCCACCGCCGCCTCGTGGCACTTGACCGCCTCGTCGTACCTCCCCTGGAACGAGTAGCACGAGGCGAGGAATATCAGCGCCTCGAAGTTGCCCGGCTCCTTGCGCACGATGCTTTCGAGGACAGATGCCGCGGCCACGAAGTTGCCGTTGCGGAACATGTCCCTGGCGGTGGAGAATTCCCTGCTCGGTCGCCTTGCAGGCGGGTCGCTGGCCTTCGCCTCCTTCTTGGCGGGCTTCTTCGCGCTCGCTTTCCCGGCCTGCTTCTTGGTCACCGACCTCACCGAGCACATCGCCCCTGTTCAGGGGTAACCACCCCTTTTCGGGCCGTGCGACCGTCCCAATGAGCGGTAGTTTTAAAAAGATTGTTGTGTGAGTTGTCATCCGCGTGAATAACGACGGCGGTTTGCAGGGGAAAGGGCGGGCGGACTCGCCGGCGGTGGCAGAGGGGGCCAGGTTCTCCAGGCTGGCGGAGGTCTGCTCGGCTCTCAGGGCGACGTCGAAGAGGCTGGAGAAGAGGGCGATCATCGCCGATTTCCTGAAGGGGCTGAGGAACGACGAGGTCTCCGCGGCAACATTGCTCATCGTCGGGAGGATGTTCCCCGAGACGGACAAGAAGGCGCTAAATCTCGGGTGGGCGACGATCAAGAAGAGCCTTGGCGGCACTCGTCAGGCGACTCTCGAGATGTCCCCCCTCACAATCCTCGAGGTGCAGGAAGCGCTAAGGCGGATCGCCGCAGCCTCGGGAGAGGAGTCGATGAAGGCGAAGAGGCGCATCCTGGACAGCCTCCTAGGGCGGGCCTCGGACGAGGAGAGGGACGTCATCCTCCAGAACATCTTCGGGGAGATGAGGCACGGGGTGAACGAGGGCGTGATGCTCGAGGCTCTCGCCGACGCGTCCGGGGCGGACAAGGAGAGCGTCAGGACGGCGAACATGCTGTGCGGGGACATCGGCCTGGTCGCCGAGGTCGCGCTGACGCGAGGGGCGGAGGGCTTGCGGGACATCCAGCTGTCGCTCTTCACCCCGATCAAGCCGATGCTCGCGGAGGACACGGGCGGGGACTTCGCAGGCGCGCTCAAGGAGCACGGCGGGAGGACAGCGGTGGAGTTCAAGCTCGATGGCGCGAGGATACAGATTCACAAGCGCGGCGGTGAGGTCAGGGTTTTCAGCAGGAGGCTCTCCGACGTGACCGAGAGCGTCCCGGAGATCGTGTCTCTCGCGCACAAGTTCAAGGGGGACTCGATGCTGGTCGAGGGCGAGGTGGTCGCCGTTGACCGCGGCGGGAGACCATTGCCTTTCCAGGACCTAATGCGCCGTTTCGGGAGGGTGCACGACATCGAGGCAGCGATGGCGGAGATTCCCCTGGAGCCGCACCTGTTCGACATCTTGTACCTGGACGGGCGGCTCTTGATCGGCGAGACCTACGAGTCGCGCTGGGCCACGCTCGCATCCGTCGCCCCCCCGGACCTGCTGGTCGAGCGATTGATCAGCGAAAGGACGGAGGAGATCGAGGCCTTTCTCAGGCGGGCTCTCGAGGAGGGGCACGAGGGCCTGATGGCGAAGCGGCTGGACGGCAGGTACACGCCGGGGAAGCGCGGCAAGCTATGGCTCAAGATCAAGCCCGCTGAGACGATCGACGTGGTGATCGTGGCGGCTGAATGGGGGTACGGGCGCAGGCGGGGATGGTTGAGCAACTACCACCTCGCGGTCAGGGACGGAGAGGGCTTCGCGATGATCGGGAAGACGTTCAAGGGTCTGACGGACCAGGAGTTCGAGTGGATGACGAAGAAGCTCCAGGGTATCACGACCTCGGATGAGCGATGGGGCGTGCGCGTCAGGCCGGAGCTCGTCGTCGAGGTGGACTACAACGAGATACAGAAGAGCCCTCGGTACGAGTCGGGGTTCGCCCTGAGGTTCGCGCGCGTCAAGCGGATCAGGGAGGACAAGGGGCCGGGAGAGGCCGACACGCTTGACCGCCTGAAGCAGATGTACGAGAAGCAGTTCGAGAGGAAGGGGCGCGTGGCGGAGCCTTAGGTGGTGACGGCGGTCTTCCGCAGAATCTTCGATTGGCCCCTCACGGTCAGATAGATCCCACACACTGCCGCGAGCCCGCCGAACACGACGAGAACACCAGGCGTCTCGCCGAGCACGAGCCAGGCGAGTATCGACGCGCCGATCGGCTCGCCGACGAGGCTGACAGAGACAACAGGAGCGGTGACGTACTTGAGAGCCCAGTTGTAGAGGGTGTGCCCGCCGATCTGGGAAACGAGGGCCATGGCGGCGAAGAGGCCCAGCTCCCGCCAGAGGTCGCCGCTCGGCCTCATGTCGTCGGTGACGAATGCCGCCACGATGAGGAAAAAAGCAGCGGATGCGTACACCACGAAGACATAGGTGAGGAGGGAGATGCGCTGGCGGAACCGCCTCCCCGCAAGGAGGTAGATTCCCGCCATGACGCCGCCGCCGAAGGCGAGCAGGTCCCCGCCAAATGTCGATGCGGACAGGCCGTAGTCCCCGACCGCGATCAGGGTCACCCCCGCCAGACCGATGGCGATCCCCGCCGCGGTGACGGAGTTCACCCTCTCCTTGAGCACCATGTGCGAGACAACCGCCACGAGAATCGGGTGCGATGTGACGAGCACGACCGAGCTCGCGACGCTCACGCCCTCGACCTTCAGAGACGTGATCCAGAGCGCGAAGTGGATCGCGAGGACGCCCCCGATCCCGATCATCAGGAGTATGTCGCGCGTCCCCAGCTTGCTGAGTTCCTGCCTCTGGCGGGCCAGGGCGAACGGAGCCACCATGATCGTCGCGAACATCAGGCGGTATGCCGCGATCACCAAAGGTGACGACTCGGAGAGCCTGATGAAAATGGACGCGAAGGAGACCGCAACGATCGCCACCGCGATTGCGGCGTAGGGCGAAGAACGCACGGCGCCGCTACATGCTCGGTGATAATTAGCTTTGGCGAGGAGAAGCGCTCCTCAGCCGGAACCCTCGAACTCTTCCTGGAGGTCGATGATGACCTGCTCCAGGACCTCCTCGAAGTTGCCTGCCTTGTACTCCCTGAGGCCGCCCAGCTCGCTCTGGATGCGAGCGATGAAGTTGTTCGAGCTCTTCAGGAACTCGACGTTAACAAGCGACTCTTCCATCGTTTTTCCTCCCGAGAGACTTTGTCCAGCACGTCCCCGGAGCGCGCTCGATTTCTTGCGTATAAGGGTGCCGTATATAAGTGTTGCGAGATTGTGGTTGCCGACTGAGAACGACGAGACCCGGCTCGGCTCAACTGACCGCGTCGAGCACGGCCGCGTTTCGTTCGAGGAGGGCGATCTGCCGCGGCTCGAATGCCCTGTCGTCCAGGGATATGAAGAGGACCGCCTGACGCTGCATCACCAGCTCGTTCAGGTACTCCACGAACTTGAGCACGCGCCCGAAGTCATTGTGGACCATGAGGTACTCGATGCCGTCGAGGAGCATCGCGCTCTTGCCGCTGTCCTGCAGGAAGAGCCCGGCCACGTTCGTTATGCTGCTCAGGTTGTGCGGGTCGATGTAGTCCTTCCCCAGCGTGGTCGAGAGCCAGACGAGCCGCACTCCATTGAGGTTGTACTTCCTGAGCACGTTGTCGGGGTGCTGGCGGGTGATTACCAGGCCAGAATAGCCGCGCCCGATCATCTTGACGAAGTGGCTCATCGCGCCGTCGGGCTTCCTCTCCTTGATGATGTACGACCTGCCCTCCTCCGGCTCCTTGCGGCGCCCGAATAGCAACGATTGGAATAGCTCATCCTCGCCTGCGACGAGGAGGAGGAACGGCAGCATGCTTTGTCAGCTCTGAACTACCCCAGCTTGCCTCATATACGTATCGCGAACAGAATCGAGGCTGATATCAGGCACTCCATAGAACGGGAGAAGTGGCCTCGTGTCAGGGAACGCTCTCTCGGTCCCCGCAAAGATTTATGACAAAACAGGGCCTTGCAGCGCGCATGAAGGTCAAGGTCCTGGGGATCCTTGGGGGCTCGGGGCTCTACGAGGCTTCCTTCTTCGACAAGGTGAGCGAGAAGATCGTGAAGACGCCCTTCGGCGAGCCGTCGGATCGGCTGCAGATAGGCGAGGTGGACGAGCTCCGCGTCGCCTTCATCCCCCGCCACGGGAGGAAGCACACCATCCCCGCAAACCTGATCAACCACAAGGCGAACATTCACGCGCTGAAGAGGGAGGGCGTCTCGCACATCCTCGCTTCGTCATCGGCCGGGTCCCTGAAGAAGAACATCAAGCCGGGCGAGTTCGTCGTCCCGGACGACTTCCTCGGATTCTGGAACATACCCACGCTCAGACAGGACGTGCACCACGCGACGCCGGTGCTCGACGCGGGACTCAGGCGGGTCCTGAAGACAACGGCCGCAAAGGCGGGCGCGAGCGTCCACGACGGCGGGACCTACATACAGACCTCAGGCCCGCGCCTGGAGACGCGGGCGGAGATCAGGTTCTTCAAGGACTACGGGGACGTGCTCGGGATGACCATGGCCTCCGAGGCGACGCTCGCCTGCGAGGTCGACATCGGATATGCGTCTCTCTGCACGGTCGATAACTACTGCAACGGCATAACGTCCGAGGTCCTCACCTACGAGGAGATAGTCCGCCGGCAGAAGGAGAATGCGGGCAGGCTGGGTCGCGCGATGCGCGCCGCGGTGGAGATGTTGGCTTGAGCATCCTGATCAGAGACGCGCTGCTCGACGGCAGGGTCGAGTCGGTCTACATCGAGGGGGACCGCATCAGGGAGATCGGCAAGAAGATCGAGGCGGACACGGTCATCGATGGAAAGAACATGGCGCTGCTCCCCGGCCTCGTCAACGTCCACACGCACGCCGCGATGACCCTGTTCAGGAGCTACGCCGACGACATGAAGCTCCAGGACTGGCTGCAGACGAAGATCTGGCCGGCAGAGGCGAAGCTCAGGCCGGAGGACATCTACTGGGGCACGAAGCTCGCATGCCTGGAGATGATCAAGTCCGGCACGACGTGCTTCAACGACATGTACTTCCACATGGACATGGCGGCGAAGGCGGTACAGGAGATGGGCCTGCGTGCTGTGCTGTCAGAGGGCTTCATCGACATGAGGGACAGAGAGGCGAGCGAGGAGAGCCTGAAGAAGACGAGGGCGGTGACAGAGAAGATTGCCGCGATGCGCTGCACCAGGATCGTCCCCGCCTGGGGTCCTCATGCGGTCTACACGGTGTCGCAGGAGTCCCTGAGAGCGCTCAAGCAGCTCTCCGACGAGACGGGCTACCTGCTGCACATGCACCTGAGCGAGACGCAGAAGGAGGTCGAGGAATGCAAGGCGGAGACGGGGAAGTCCCCCGCCAAATACCTCGAGGATCTCGGCTTCCTGAGCGACCGGTGCGTCATGGCGCACGGCGTCTGGCTCGACTCCACGGAGATTGCCGCGCTGGCGAGGACCGGGGCGAAGGTGGTCCACAACCCCGTCTCGAACATGAAGCTCGCGGTGGGGAAGGCGATGCCCTATGCAGAGCTGAGGCGCGCGGGGGTGCCCCTATCCCTCGGCACCGATGGCGCGGCATCGAACAACAGCCTGGACATGTTCCAGACGCTCAAGTTCGCCTCGCTCCTCCATAAGTTCGCATCAAATGACCAGACCGCCGCGCCTACAAAAGAAATCTGGGAAATGGGGACCATTGGCGGCGCGAAGGCGCTCGGGCTCGATTGCGGGAGGGTGGAGGAGGGGGCGCTTGCCGACCTGATCCTGGTGGACCTGCGCAGGGCGTTCATGGTGCCGAATCACGATCTCTACTCCAACCTGGTCTACGCGGCGTCCGGAGATTGCGTTGACACTCTCATCTGTGATGGCAAGGTTCTCATGATGAATAGACAAGTCGAGGGAGAGGAGGAGATTCTGGAGAAGGCCTCATCTGCCGCACTCGACGTGACGAGGAGGGCATCCCATGGATAGATTGGCCAGGCTGAGGGCGAGCCTCAAGGGCTGCCCTGTCGTGAAATTCGGCGAGTACAACTACTTCGTGCACCCGATCACCGACGGCATCCCGCTGGGCGACCCAAAGATGCTCTCGGAGGTCGTGGACGAGATGCGCAGGGTCGGCGACTTCAGGTGCGACAAGATAATCACGATCGAGTCGATGGGTTTCCCGCTGGCGGCGCTGCTCTCCGTGGAGACAGGGGTGCCATACGTTTTCATCCGAAAGAGGCAGTACGGCCTGCCGGGCGAGGTGTCGGTCCAGCAGGTCACCGGCTACTCGGAGAAGAAGCTGTACATCAACAACATCGGGAAGGGGGACAGGGTGACCTTCGTGGACGACGTGGTCAGCACCGGCGGGAGCCTGAGGGCGGTGGTCAAGGCGCTCCGCGGGATCGGGGCCGAGATACACGACATCGTCATCGTCTTCGAGAAGACCAAGAGGAAGCGCGAGCTAGAGAGCGAGCTTGGCGTGCGGATCAAGACGCTGCTAGGGGTCGACGTCGTGGACGGCAAGGTCGTCGAGATGCCGATCTAGGTCGACTGTTCCATGCTGGCGAGCCGCGCCTGCAGATCCTCTTTCAAGCAACGCCTGAGACAGCGCCGGAAGACGGGCGGCGGGAGCACAGTGGTCAGCACGATGACGAGCACCGCGATGCTGTAGAGCGCGGGGGATATCACCGCGAGGCTAATGGCAGTGGCCGCTATCACCAGGCCTACCTCTCCCCTCGGGGCCATGCCGACCCCGATGGCGATGCTCTTGCCGCGGGACATCTTGCCCAGCTCGGCGGGTATCCAGCACCCGATGACCTTGCTCGCGATCGCCACGGCCGTGAGCGCGAGGCCGAAGATGAGAAGGCTCGGATCGCGAGTCAGCTGGTCCCACAGAGTGACTAGGTTCACCTGGATGCCGATGGACACGAAGAATATCGGCGTGAAGATGGCGCCGAGGTACTCCGCGCCCTGCTTGAAGTCCTCGGTCACCGCGGACTTGGAGAACGCGGCCCCCGCCAGGAACGCCCCCACGATCGGATGGAGGCCCGCGTAGTTCGCGATGAACGCGTAGAGGAACGTGAGGCCGAGCCCGAGCGTGAAGCCCGTGTGCTTGAGGCCGGACCTCTGCCCCTTGCGCTCCGCCCAGTTCACGAGCCCGGTGAAATACCTGATCCCCACGAAGGCGCCAACGCCGATGAACAGCAGCGCGCCGACGACGAGTAGCACGACGTTCACCGCGCTGAACGTCCCTCTGGATAGGCCTATGGACACCGAGAGGACGATCAGGCCGAGGACGTCGTCGACCACGGCAGCGCCGATGATCGTCCTCGCCACGTCCGTCTTCAATGCGTTCATCTCCAGCAGCACCGCCGCCGTCACGGCAACGCTCGTCGCGACGAGCATCGCCCCGATGAACACCTTCGCCGCGAACGACTCGTTCGGCAGCATGAAGTCAGTGAGGAAGTATCCGCTCAGCCAAGGGAGGATGACGCCGCCCGCCGCGATCGCGATGTTCCTCCTCGAGTAGATTGCCGTGATGTCCGAGTCGAGGCCGATGATGAAGAGCAGGACGATCGCGCCCAGGGCGGCGAAGATGCCCGTGAACATCGGATCGAAGAAGTACCCCTCTTTTCCGGGGGCGAGGAGCTGGCCGAGCAGGCTCGGTCCGAGGATGATCCCGATGAGGATCTCGCCGACGATCGTGGGCAGCTGGAAGCGCTTGAAGGCGAAGTGGCTCGCGGTCGCGACTGTCAGCAGGATGGTCAGCTGCAGCCAGGGGACCACGACATCGGCCATCGCGGAGGGAAGGACAGCCTCAATGATAAAATCATCGAACCGGTCGAGCTTCTCATGGATGATAATCGCTCCGAAAAGTGCTTGCGGGCAAGAGCGCCTCGCTCACATGTTGTCTTCGTCAACCTCAGCGCTCACTTCGCAGGGACGGCCTCTGGCAGCGCGAGATGCAGGGAAGCGCACGAGCAACACCAATGGCCTGAGCCGCGCGGGACGCAGGGCAGGGGGTCATCTGCTGCTGCACAACACGACATCGAGCCTGCTCCTGATGGTCGGCGTGATCCTCTACGCCCTTTCCCTCATGTGGCCCCTCGGTTCCCTGTCGCCGGCGTGGCTGGCATATCCGCTGGCGCTCACAGGGATCGGGCTGATTCTTGCGTCGCTGAAGAACGTGTGGACCAGCGCCAGGATGTTTCCGAGGCGGGCCTAGATCTTCCCTTTCCTCGTGAGGTGCTCTTTTGAGACGATTATGTTGAGGTCGAGGATCTCGTCCTTCTCCCCCTGCTTTGGCTCGTAGCGGACGCTTCTCCCCTCAGACAGAATCTTGTGGAACCGGATTTTCATCGTGGACCCGGAGTAGACTGGTCCCCGAATCTAATAAAGAATGGGCGGCGGTTATCCTCCATGATAATCGGCCGAATGAACCTTGTTGCGCGGATTCCGCTTCAGGCGGCCTACTGCCTGAGGAGCTCCAGGCCGTTCCAGTCCCCGCCGAAGTCCTTGACGATGCCCGTGGCGAGCTGGAACCTCGCGCGAAGGTGCCCGTTCTCGAAGAACACGTAGGCGTTCTTGAGGCGGGAGGTGTAGAGGTTCTTCCTCTTCCCCTTCTGCGTCAGGATCCTGTCGACGCACTCGATCAGCCCTACCTGCTCCAGGACCCTGATCTTGCGGTAGCACGCCGCTATCGGGATCCCGTAGCGCTGGCTGATCTCCTGCGCTGATATCCTGCGCTTGTACGTCGCCAAAAGGATCTTGGCGCTGTACTCGTCTGTCAACAACTGCGACGCTTCCAATGGGGTTAGTTTTGCGTCCTCCAAGGTGATTCCCCGCTCATCCTCGACTACTGAGGATAAAATGGCCTCAGCGGCTATATAAATTATCTCCCGTGATTATCACGGCGCAAAAACAGTATTGGACTTGATTATCACACCGTGACAACGGGGTTGAGCTCGATCCACTTCCCGTTTATGTCCCGGTCGTAGTTGAACTCCAGGCGGACCTTGAAGACGCCTTTCTCGTAGATCAGCGTGGCGGTCTTGAGCTGCGACCTGTACAGCTTCATCGTCTTGCCCTTCGGCGTCGTGACTATCTCGGCGCAATGCAGCAGGCCCAACTCCTCTAGCTCGTGCACCTTGCGGTAGCAGGCGGCGATGGGGATGTCGTCCTTGTTGCTGACATCCTGGACCGACCTCGGGCGGTCGTGCGTCGCGACGAGGATTCGCTCTGCGTACTCGTCGGTGAGGAGACGCGAAATGTGTTTCTCCCTCATCTGGTTCGGATTCGCCTGGCTATTAAAGGTCTTTTGGATACGGTTATCGGGGCTGATAGAACTCGCCATGCCGATTTTCTCCATAGGATATCGGTGCGGCGGGGCAGTCATGGAGGCTACACGAGCGGCGTGAGCACGACCTGCGGGAATCCACCGGAGTAATCGAACGCCAGGTGGTAGATCTCCGTGTAGGGCTTCTCGCAGTAGAGCAGGACGGTGCCCGCCACGATCTGCAGCTTGATGTGCACGCTCGCGAGGTCCGCGAGCTTCTGGTTCGAGGCGGTCGTGGCGGTGCTTGTCCCGATGAAGATGTCCTTGCTCCTGCGCACTGCGGCTATGTGTCCGGACATTCCCTCCAGGACGCTCGGGCCGTAGACCGACTCGAGGGTGTCGAAGGCCATGAGAGAGAGGAACGGGTGCTTCGCGCTCGGGAGGTGGTACTCGACGTTGTTCCACTTCAGGTCGGTGTCTATGTTCGACCCTTCGACGTGTATCGCGCTCTTCGACTCCTCGAGCGTGCCCATCGGCGTCGACTCGAACACGCGGACTCGCTTGTCGAAGAGGCCCTCGGCGAGGTACCTGCCCGCCATCTGCTTGACGCTTTCCGCGCCGGCCTTCCCCGGCGGAACGTGCGCGACTCCGCGGCCCATGGTCGCGAAGTTGCAGATCAGGCCTGTCCTCAGCTCGTCGACGAACTCTGTCGGGACGTTCGCCCCGATCTCAAGGGCGCCCAGTCCACCTTCCCTGAGCCCGCCGATCAGCGCGTCGATCGCGACGTGCCCCGTCGACACGCATTCCTTCGAGGGGTCAGGGACCGCGGACCAATTCGACGTCTCCGCGGGGCGGCTGTGGCGAGACGACTCGAATGCCCTCAGCCTCCCGCCATCCAGGGTGTAGAGGTACTTGTGCTGCCTGACCTCGCTCCCGCGCAGCTTCTCGATCGACATCGTCCTGAGCCTGCGCCCCCCGTACTCGTCGCTCCTGAACATTATCACGCCGTCTCCGAGGTAGTCCAGCTTCGTCTCCCCGCTGTTCTCCAGGACGTAGAGGACGTTCGCCATCGAGCTCTCGACGAGGTCCTTCTGGAGAACGTTGATCAGTTTGGAAGATGAAAGGCCGTACCTCTCGCTCAGGGCGTCTATGCTGTCGATCACGACGAGGGTCCTCTCGGGGAGGTTCTTCTCGACGGCGTCGTAGGCCATGTCGATCTCCGGCAGGTCCGAGCCGAGGTCGAATATCAGGCTGTCCTCCTTCACCTCGCCCTCGCCCACCCCCTTGTACTCCTCGTCCTCGGCCTCCTCGCCCATCTCGATTCGGCCCTCGAGCTTCTGAAGCTCCGTCCTGTCGACCTTCTTCCCGCCGACGTTGACAGCCTTGGACTGCGCCTTCTCCCCGAGGATCCTCATCTCCAGGGAGATCTGCGTCCCCTCCTCGGCCAGGACTGGCTCCTGCCCGAGCATCCTCGAGTAGTGACGGCCGGCGACCATGTTCTCGCCCGCCCTGACGCGGTCCTTGAGCCACGGGAACTGGTTGTACAGCGTCGTGTCGGAGACCCTCGTGCTCATGTAATAGCTCGAGTTGATGCCGCCGAGCTCCTCCGTGAGCTGCAGGGCGAAGGTCGTCTTCCCCGTGCCCGCGGAGCCCTTGACGATGACTGAGTGCCCGCCGGGCGTCTGGAAGAACTTTAGCACTTCTGCTGGAATGCCCTTTTTCGCCAACAAAGAAATCCCTGCTTCCTCACTCGGAGCGGCGGATGAATATCTTTGCCCATAGTTATCGTTTCCGATAGCAGGCCTCATCCCCGCAGAAGGCTCGCCGCCCGCCTCAGATAATCGAGCACCTGTTCGTCGGAGAGGTCGGCGAAATCCTCGTAGTAGGAGGCGACGGCGAAGATCGGCTCATCGCTCCTTATCAGGCAGTAGATCTCGTCGACCTGCGGGGTCACGAGGTCGACCGACCTCGTCGGCGAGCACGGCACAGCCACGACGACCTTCCTCGGGCCGCCCTTCCTGACTGACTTGATCGCCGCGAGCATGGTGTACCCCGACGCGAGGCCGTCGTCGACGAGCACAACGGTCCTCCCGCTCAGGTCGACGCGCGGACCGGCCTGGCGGTAGACGGCCTCGCGCCTCTCGACCTCCCGCCGCACCTCCTTGACGATCGCGTCTATCGTCTTGGGGGGCAGGTTGAGCTGCGCCACGAGCCTGTCGTTCAGGACGATGCTCCCGTCAGCGGTGACGGCGCCGAAACCAGCCTCGGGCTCCTCTGGTATCGGCAGCTTCCTCGGGATCACGACGTCAAGGGGGACCTGCAGGCTCCTGGCAATGGAGAAGCCGACGGGGACGCCTCCCCTCGGCACGGCGACGACCGCAGCGTGTCCGCCCTGGTACCTCATGAGGACCCGAGAGAGCAGCTCGCCCGCGTGCTCCCTATCCCTGAACACCGGCGAGCCCCCTGAACCTGACGGCGTCCTCGAACATGGATATGTTGTTGAAGAAGACGTAGGCCTCGTCGAAGCCGGCGCACGTATCACGGAGCCGTGCGAGCTCCTGGTCGCTGTAGGTGTAGTAGTAGTTGCGGCCGCCGGGGGGCTTGCCGTGGAGGTGAAAGTAGGCGACCTTTGTTGTCACCGGTTCCCCGGCGAACGGATCGACGCAGTGAACGAGCTTGTGGCGGGAGCATATCTCCTCGATATACTCCCGAGGCCAACCATCGCGCGGCTCCCAGGCGCGTATCATCTTCGTCTCGGCCCTCTGCAGGAATTTACCGACGTTCTCGATGTTCTCCGCCGTCGGCTCGAACGATGCGGGAGTCTGGAAGAGGACCGCCCTCGCGTCGAGGATCCTGCACGTCTCCTCGGTCTTCCTCCATGCCGCCACGACCTCTCTCGTCGGCTTGAACGAGCCGTACATGGCGGCCAGTTTCGAGTCCGGCGCGATGTCGCTCTTGCGGTAGGTGGGCGACGACGGGTCGTGGGTGATCAGCTGCGACGCCTTGACTGAGAAGAGGAAGCCCTTGGGCGAGTCCCGCCGCCATCTCTTCGCGATGGCGGGGTCGACGTGCTTGTAGAAGCTGTCTTGGACCTCGACCGCCTGCAGCTTGCCGAAGAATTCAGTCTTCGACTTCGGGAAGCCGCAAGTTCCTACAAACATCACGGGTGCGCGATTCCCTCACCCCGCCTATAAGTTTTGGGTCGCGGCGGGAAAGCCTAATAGCTTCAGGACTGCTTCTTTCCGCCGATGAGGAACAAAGAGGTCGCCGCCGTCCTCTACATGATCGCCGATCTCCTCGACATCAAGGGGGAGAAGTTCAAGCCGAACGCCTACCGCAGGGCCGCGCGCGTGATGGAGATGATGGAGGAGGACATCGAGGTCCTCGCGGCGGGACAGAAGCTGAAGGACATCTCAGGCATCGGCGAGGCGATCACGGAGAAGACCGCGGAGTACCTGAAGACCGGGAAGGTGGCGGTCCTCGAGGAGCTGAGGAAGGAGATACCACAGGGCGTCGTGGAGATGCTCGACATACCCGGCGTCGGGCCGAAGACCGCGGGACTCGTCTGGAAGGAACTGGGCATCATGGACGTCGAGGGTCTCAAGAAGGCCGTGCAAGAGCACAGGCTCCTGAAGCTCAAGGGCTTCGGCGAGAAGAAGGAGGCGAAGATCCTCAGGGGCATCGAGTTCCTCGCGGAAGCGAAGAAGCGCACCCCGATCGGCATTGCATTGCCCCTCGCCGAGGAGATGGTCGCTCTCGTCAAGGGGAGCGCGCCTGTCATCAACATGAGCTACGCGGGGAGCCTGCGGAGGATGAGGGAGACCGTCGGCGACCTCGATTTCCTCGCGGTGTCGTCGAAGCGAGAGGAAGTCGTGCGCGCCTTCACCTCGATGCCCTTCGTCAGGGAGATTGTCGTGGCGGGGGACACGAAGGCCACGGTCATCCTCGATTCAGGGATCCAGGCGGACCTGCGCGTGCTCGACGAGGGCAGCTGGGGCTCGGGGCTGCAGTACTTCACCGGGAGCAAGGACCACAACGTCCACCTGAGGACGATCGCGCAGAGGCAGGGCCTCAAGCTGAGCGAGTACGGCGTTTTCAGGGGGGAGGAGCGGATCGCGGGGGCGACAGAGGAGGACGTGTACAGGTCGCTCGGCATGCAGTACATCGAGCCGGAGATGCGCGAGGACGCCGGCGAGATAGAGGCGGCGCAGGAGGGAAGGTTGCCCAGGCTGCTCACGATGGCGGATGTCCTCGGCGACTTCCACGTGCACACGAGCCTGAGCGATGGCGGTGATACCCTGGAGGAAATGATCGACGCGGCCCGCGCGAGGGGTTACGCCTATGTGGGCATCTCGGATCACTCGATGTCCCTGAAGGTCGCGCGCGGGGTGAGCGTGGACGACCTCATGAAGCGGAGAGACGAGATTCGAAACATCAATCAGACATCGGGCGACTTCAGGATTCTCCTGGGGACCGAATGCGAGATACTGGCCAACGGCGACCTGGACTACCCCGACGAGGTGCTGAGGGAGCTCGACTACGTCATCGCCTCGGTGCACTCGAGGTTCAACATGCAGATCGCGGAGATGACCGACAGGGTGCTCGCGGCGGTGAACCATCCATACGTGAACATCCTCGCTCACCCCTTCACCGGCATGGTCCAGCGCAGAGAGCCGATCCAGCTCGACCTCGAGAGGGTGGCTGAGGAGGCGGCGGAGAGGGGCACCGCGCTGGAGATAAACGCCTTCCCCGATAGGCTCGATCTCTCCGGCCCGCAGGCGAGGCTGGCGAAGGAGAAGGGGGCGAAGCTTGTCATCGACACGGACTCCCATTCCGTCGACCACCTCGCGTTCATGCGCTTCGGCGTCGGGACGGCGAGGAGGGGCTGGCTTGAGCCTGATGACGTCGTCAACTGCTGGCCTTACGAGCGCGTGAGGGAGTTCCTCTCAAGATAGCCTGCGCACCGCCATCCTTGCCGCTCTCATGACGCTCCTGTCGTTGGTGTAGTGGAGAATCCTGCACGCCTCCTCGTAGGTGCACCAGCGGTAATCCTCGAATCCTCTCTCGAGCTTGACCTTGCCCCTGCGCACTCTCACGAGGAAATAGCAGACGGTCTTGTCGAAATTCATCTCGCTTTCCGACTCGTAGAAGCGGTACCTGATGCGCTTGATCGGGCACACGGTCTTGCCCTTCAGGCCTGCCTCCTCCTTGAGTTCGCGCAGCGCTGTCTGCTCGAGCGTCTCCCCCTCCTCGACCCCTCCTTTCGGGATGCCCCAGAGGCCCTCGTCCATCCGCCTGATGAGGAGGAACTTCGAGCCCCCGTCCCAGGGCACGCCGCCCGAGGAGACGCGTTTCCTGAATGGGATGCCTGGCACAGGATCGATGCCACCTTCCCTCGGCTTCGTCGTCCTGGCAATCTGCGCAGCGAGGGCGATGTCCTTCCGGATAGTCGCCCGCACCGGTCGGTTATAGAGCACCGCCGCCGGATGATAAGTCGCGATGAGGGGGATTCCGTGGTAGACGAACTGGTACTTCCTCGCCTTGGACATGCTGCCGCGGAACGTGGTCAGTGCGTAGAGGCTGTGCAGGCCGAGTGCGACTATGACCCTTGGCCGCACGAGGTCGATCTGACGCATGAGGTACGGCCTGCATGTCGCCACCTCGTCCGCCCTCGGCCTCCTGTTGCCCGGAGGCCTGCACTTGTTAACGCTCGTGATGAAGGCATCTTCCCTGCGGACGCGAGCGGATTTCAGGATCGCGGTGAGAATCTTGCCCGACTGCCCGACGAACGGACGGCCTGATGTGTCCTCGTCACGACCGGGCGCTTCACCGACAAAGAACATCTTCGCGCGCGAGGGCCCCGCTCCAGGGACAGCGTTCTTCCTGATGTAACCGAGCCGGCACCTGCGGCACCTCCTGACCTCGCGGGCGATGCCCTCGAGACTGCTCATGCACATGACCGAGAGAGCTGCTTGCCTAAATCCGTTCGCTTCCGGCTCAGCCCCTCGACTTCATCTCGTTCCTCAGGTGCTGGAGCTTGCGGAGCTTGGGCGCCACCTTGCCCATCTTCGCCTCGTACTTCTTCTTGATCTTGAGGAGCTTCTCGCGGGAGATGAAGTTATTCTCGCAGTCTTCCTCCGCCCTCTTTATCGCAGAACGATAGTCGCCCTCAATTGCCCTCAGTCTCTTCAGCTTGAGGTCGATATTGTGAGTGTCGGCCATTGGCCTCTGCCTCCCGCACCTCGCCTGACAGGTGAGGGTGCACAGAGGTGTGACCGCTTAAAACCTCTGATGCATCAGGCCGCTTCGGCCATCACTTTCTTGATCAGGATGAGGTCCAGCACGCCGTTGTTGTACGTCTCCGTGAACGTCGTGGTCTCGACGTCCTCGGGCAGCTCCCACATCTTGCGCACCTTGCCGCCGTTGGTCTCGACGGTGACGCGCCTGGCCTCGACCTCGAGCGACAGCTCGTTGTCCGAGCCTGGCGGGAACTCGATCGTGACGTAGACCCTGTCCCGATCCTCCTGTATCTCTATGCGGGGCTCCTCGATCAGTATCTCGCCGGTCTCCAGGTGCTGGAGACCCGCTACTTCCATGTCCTTGGGCTTGTCCATCCGGCGTGCCTTTCCGCTGCCGTCCTTGAACACGCCTGTCCTGCCGTCCCAGGCCTCCTTGAGCATCCTGTCGAGTGCTTTCCTGAGCTCCGCAAAATCGTCCTCGATCCCCATGGTTTCTCCTTACCCCTTGCCGCCGAAGGTAGTCTTCGACCCTGTTCACTGGTGACCCAGAAGGCCACCCAGTGGCGGGCCAACCGACCCTCCTCCATATTAGTAATTGGCGAGTAGAGTATAATAAACTTCCCCGCGGACGCAGAGGCCAGTCACTTCGTCTGCGCGGGCGCTGGCTCTGGCGGTTTCGCCTCTCCCGCCTTCGCGAGTAGGTCGATTTTCTCGACGAGCTGACGCAAACTCGGGATGCCGACGAACTGCAGGCTGCCGTCGATCATGACGCAGGGGCCGTACTTGAGCTTGAACTTGGCCAGGATGTCCTTTTGCTGCTCCGCCTCGAGTACATCGACCTTGATCTGAGGCCTTCTCTCCTTTAGACCGGTGGAGACCTCCTTGACGCGCTCTGCCTGCCGCCCCTGAAGGGAGGTCACGAAAGTCACGTCGGTCATGGAGGTGCGCCTCTGTCTCGGCGAGTCGAGCTAGGGAGGCGATGCACATAAATGTTTGTCCCAGAGAGAGCTGCCAGCGACGCTATCGCGTCTGGTAATATTGCCTGTTCCGATAACAGAGAGTCAATTTCTAATGATGACAACTCCACTTGAGGGGGCTAGCATCATCTGCTGCAAGGCGCGAAGATAGTTGGTTCACCGGCTGACCTCAGCCTATATCGATGACAAGAGTGACTTCATACGCCCCGCCGTCATCGTCGGTCACCCTCAACGTCACGGTGAACTTTCCCGCCATGGCGTAGACGTGCTGGCGGGGATCTGCAACGGTGAATGGGAAGGTCCTGCCAGGTTTCTCTCAAACGAGAGAGTGATGCGAGGTCGAGGCGGAGATGCGACGCATCGAAGGCGGTTGGCCGATTTCTACGGGAGATGGGACTCCGGGCGGTGGTGGACACGGCAATCGGACCCATCGATTCGTGTTGATCAATCGACTGGATGCCGCCGCGCGAGGCTATTTCTGCTGTTCCTCTGGTTCTCGCTTCTCCTCTGTCTGAATCTCTTTCGTATGTTGCTTCATCTTTCTGAGATTGACAAACATCAGTACGGCCGCAATAGCTAGGAAGATGATTGCGAGAACCATGAGCACAAGGGACACAAACTCATTTGCTGGAGTTCCTGCAGTACCTCCCTCCGAAGGCGGTGCACTCGGAGTTGCGCTGGCTTCGCTCGACATTGCCCCCTCGCCGGCCGCATTGACAGCCGCGACCTTGTAGTAGTAGGCTTGGCCAGCGGACAATCCCGTGTCTGTGAACGACGAGGTGTTGCCGACGCTAGCAAGGAGGGTTTCACTGCCTCCAGATGTCCCGCGATAGATCCTGTAGCTCGTGATTGCAGAGCCGCCATCCGAGGAGGGAGCCGCCCATGTGAGCGTGACAAGATGATATCCCGCGGTCGCTTGAAGGGTCAGCGGCTGCAATGGCACTGTCACGGGAGTTGCCGTGACTTCCGTGGAATTAGCTCCCTCGCCCACGCTGTTTCTCGCAGTCAGAACGTAATAGTACGGTTGCCCGTTGATCAGCCCTGTGTCTGCATAAGTCAGGACGTTGCCGATCTCCACGAGGAACGGCTCACCGCCGGATGCGGTCCCTCGATAGATGCGATATGCGATTATCGGATTTCCGCCATCCGATACCGGTGCTGTCCATGTGAGGTCGACCTGCCCGTTCCCTGGTGTCACTTGAAGGTTCTGGGGCGCTGATGGGACTGTCGGACCTGGTGGCGAGCCGATGAGGAAGACCTCCAGCGCTATCGCCCCCGTGTAGCTCTCTTGAACCTCGAAGATCGCATTCCCTTCATTCGCGTCTTGAGGAATGGCATAGTCCAACACCCCAGAAGCTTCCGAAGTCTGCCAGTCCATGAACGGAAGGCCTATCACCTCGTAGCCGAATAGGAAGAGGCGCGGCAAAGGCGCAGCTGGATCCATCGGCACGATGCTGTATGCGACGACCATGGTTTCCCCGGGAAGGTAGGATTCCTTGTCCAAGGATATGCTGAGTATGAAGTCCTGGATGAGTGTGGCTCCTACGGAGCCTGAGACGATGTGCCCGTTGCCGCTCGCTAATACAGTGAACATGTAGGTCGTCGCTGGCGCGTTCGGGATCGTGAACAGGAACGAGCCTTGGAGCGCGCCCCCCGTGTCCACGAGCCCCTGCTTCACGATGCGCGCAGCGTCCGAAGCCGTGTAGTAGAACGATGTCGTCGGGCCGGTCATTACCGTGCTCTCCAGCTCGAAGCTGACAGTCAGCTGGTCATTTGCGTGATATTGACTGGGGTCCACGTTCACGATGAGCACGCCGAAATAGGCGGTTCTCTGCTCACTGTCCCAGCCATAGTCACCCTCGACGTTGTACACATCAGCTCTGAACGTCAGCGTGCCCTGGAAGTCGCTCGGTATATGGAAGGTGAAGGTTGGACTGCTGCTCAACTCTCGGGCAAGGGTCCCCCCGCTGGAGGATGTGACGCTGTAAAGATATGTCGACGGCTGAGAGTGCCACGGTGGAGGCTGTGCCGCCACCGTCAAGACAGCACTCTCATCGCTGTAGTAGGAGGTTTTGTCGAGGGTCAATCTGACCGACATCGTCTCCAGACTCGTCCTCACGTTGAAGGGCGTCCAGTCTGAGGCGAACTTCAGGATGCTCGTCGCGTTCGCGGTGACCGTGTACATCTTGCCGTCCAAGAAGACGGCCGGATCGAGTACGAACGCGTACCTCACATTACCCACGCCATCGGAAACGAACGTCTTGGTGTACGCGGTGATCTCGGGCGAGGTTAGCGTTCCTCCGTCGAGTATCTTGATCAGGACCGCTGCACCAGGGTAATCGTAGTTCGTCGGCGTCGAAGTGTCGACCGCGACATCGACTTCAAGCACAGCGCCGGGAGCATATGTCGCGGCGGCTGTAGGCGATAAAATGTTGCACGCCAGATTGCCCACCCTGACGTTCTGGCTCCATGTCGCTGTCCTGATGGCTCCGCCGCTGGTGCCGTTGAACCAGATCGTGGCTGGGTACACCACGGCGGGGTTCACTCCACCGATGTTGCCTATCGTGAAATTGAATTGCCCTGCAGACTGGATCAGGTTTCCGTATGCGTAAGTCAGACCGTCGGACGACTGGACGAGCCAGTTCGACCAGTAACCGCTCATGGTCATCGGCGAACCGTCCTTTGTTCTACTGACCGTGTAGAAGACTTTCGCGGTGTTGCCCGGTATGTATCCGCCTCTATCTGTGGTGGCTTGTATGCGGTACTCGTGAACCTGGAACCGAACGCCTCTATAAGCGGCGGGTGACACGCCTTCGATGTAGTCACCTGGCGCAACCCATGCGCAGTAATAGCCGTCACTCAGGAATTGTGTCGATGTGCCAAGGAAGCTGAATGTCCCCAATCCCGATGAGGGATCGAGGACTATGTTGTTCGCCTGGAGCCGGACATCAACCAGAAGGAATGCGTCACATCCGCCGAGGCCGTCATCGTCTGCTGCGACGACATCTAGCGTGTCCTCGAGTCCATCAGCCGGGGGAGACAATCCTCCTGCCGGTCGTCCTATCAGCGTTCCCGTGATCGCGTCTCCGGGGGCGTACCAGTCGGCGGGCACTCCACCGAGATAGTTGTTCGGCGTGAGGGCAATCTGCGTCTGGTTGTTGATGTACCGGTCGTCTGCCCTTACGTTCAACGCCAAGCTCATTAACATCGTGCTAGTCATCCAAATCGCCAGTAGCACACTGAGAATTCCGCTTTTCATTTTCTCATCTCCTCCTCTCACTCAGCTCCTCGATCAGCTTCTCCCCAGTCCGTATGGAGGTCTGTATGACCGAAGTGTCGCCTCGCTTATAAAAGTCACGATGGTTATCTGGCCTAGATTGCAGATGCCGGGAACAGCTGCACTATCTGGAAGCGATCGTAATCCCAGATGGACTCTCAAAGCGCCATGACAGGCGGCAACTGAAACAATGAGTGTTCCGGTCAGTCCATATCATTGCGTTTCTCATCAGCTCACCGTTTGACTTTAGCCTATGTCGATGACTAGAGTGACTCCATCCGTCCCGCCGTCATCGTCGGACACCCTCAACGTCACGGTGTACATTCCCGCCAGCATGCCCACGCCATGGCCGGAATCTGTGGCGGTGAACCGTCGCTGCCTGCCTACGACATTCTCTTCCTCCGCGGCATTTTAAGCGAGCCTGCTCGATCCTGATGACATTGTCGAGTTTGTCCGGCGCAATGTAGCAGTCGCCGCCGGGACTCCGTCGATAGCCGAAGTCATGCGCCAGAATCGGCGCATCGACCGCGACCCGGGAGCTTCGATAGAACCCATCGACGGAACCGGTCTGCGTTCTGGATGGCCGATTTCGCCTCCTTCTGTGTCGGAAGCCTGTCCTCGTACTCTGCCAGATTCTTGAGCTCGAGCAGCGATGACAGGTGTCTCATATTGCGGTCCAGCTCGTCCCGGTCGACTCCCAGGGTGGCCAGAAGTCTCATGACCTCGTTGTGGCTCTGCGCCGTCGACCTCTCGCCCGCATAGAACACCGTCAGCGCATCGGCCATGCTGATGGCGGAATGCACGGCGTTGGAGACGAGCGCTGTCCAATCCCCCCGTTTCTCCGCTTCCTGCGCGGAGCGATAGAATTCGTCGGACTTCCTGAGGTAGTTGGAGTACCTCTCCTTCTCCATCCGCCGGGTCCTAGTCCCCACTCCGCATCACCTCGTCCAGCGACTTGCCTGCGATGACAATTCCCTCTCTGCGGGCCGTCCTGATGAATGGCGCGCCCTTCTTCTTGCTGAGCTCCTTCGGGGTGAGTATTTTCGCGGAGAGTCGAAGGCCGTACCTCCTCAGGAAGCGCGTCTCCAGTCTGTGAGCACTCTCTTCGGATGATCCAGCATCCCGCGTGACGACCAGTACGTCAATGTCGCTCTGAGGGCTGGCGGTCCCTCTCGCGTAGCTCCCGAACAGGGTGATGGAAACCACTTCTTCGTCAAACGCCGACTTCAGTTCGCCCACTAGATCGTCGTGCACATCGCGCTCCCTGCGGAACAACTCCTGCAGAGTGCTGAAAAGGTATGACTCCCTGTTTGTCCGGAAAAGGTGAGCGCGCCCGACAGAGCTCCGCACGATGAACCCGCTTGACACGAGGGTCTTCATCGCCTCCTGGATCGAGGAGTGGCTCACACCGAGGAGACGCGCGAGCTCGCGGCCAGTGTAGCCCTTGTCCGGAAGCTCTGTCAGCATTCTCGCTATCTTGACCTTGACGGGGGAGCTCAGTATTCCTTCGAGCCTGCTCGTCAGCGGGTCGGACTTTCTTCTTGCCATATGGACGGATTTCCTGCCATATGGACAGTATCCCGTCCACTTATAAAACTAACCGCCAGATTCAGCGATTCACACGAGATGGAGAGACTCCAGAGTGTGAAGTCGGAACGCGGAGGGGGCAGGGGCAATCGCCACCCCTGCATGCATCCGAGTCGACGCATCTCCTGCGCAAAGCGCTCTGGTGAATGGGCCGTTGAGACTCCCGAACCTGCTGCCGCAGTCGTTGCACTGCCAGCGCGGACCAGGTGACGACTATGCTGAAGTTTGCATCCCGTGCTCGTGCGTCTGGACGCAGGTTTCTCATACTGCGTCCGACGATAGAGGAGTCATAAGACCTCGCAGGCAGCGGGGCAGTTGCTCCTTGAGGCGGTAAACCGTCGGTGCCTGCTTACGACATTCTCTTACTCCAGAAAGGCTGACGAATCTATTCGAGCGCAATCTCGTCGACGAGGTCGTCCAGGCGGATGAAACGATTGCCGCACTGCGGGAATTCCCTGCTTGCGGAATCCCCGAACGCTGCGATCTCCATCTTGCGCCCCATTCCCTTCGCCTCTCCGACAATTCCCTTGGAATCCTCGTCTCTGGTGACCAGAATGCCCACGCTGAAGTTCCTCTGAGACACTTGCACGAAGACTTCAGTTGCCAGGGCGACACCGACGCCTTTCTCAATCGGCGCCCTTCCCTCTGGCGGAGTGCAGATTTCTGAAGCGATCGTTTCCGCAGTACCTACGTGGTCTTGGGGGGAAGGGAGACTCTCAGGCGCAGGCCTCGCCTCTCTAATGAGACTAGCCCCTTATGAGACAACTTCCTGAGGTGGTACAGCGTCAGTTGACTGGAGACTCCGAGTTCCTCCGCCAGCATTCTCACCGGCTTCCTTGTGTCACGCCCGATGGTTTTGAGCAGTCTCCTCTCGATTTCGTGCAGTTCACCGCCGTTTTCCACGGGAAGATGGACACCGGCCGGGTAGTAGGTCCTCTTTGTCCCCTCGATCCTCGCTTTGATTTGACCTTCCTTCTCGAGCTTCATCAGATGCCACGAGAGCGGGCCATTGTCCAGTTTCAGGTTGTTCTTGATATCCATGTAGTTGTCTCCGGGGTTTCCCATGATGTATCCGAGAATCATGCCTCGCCTCATGCAATCGTCTTTCTTGTCGAACTTCCGGCGGTTCACAGCCGCGAGCACTAAGGTCATCAGCGGGATTCTGATGCATTCAATCCCACCGACAGCTCCGACCAAGATGACCGCAGAGAGGAGCAAGAGGAGGAGGGCGGTATTTGAGTTGCTCGTCACGATGATCTCGAGGCTGTCATTGCTGTCCAGCCCCGTTTCATTGTCGATGACGGTGAGGGTGACTTGATATCGACCGTTGTCCTTGAAAGTGTAAATGACCACTTCGCCTGTGAGAACCTCGATGATCCCGCCCTGATTGTCCTTTATGGTCCATATGTACTCGGTAATATTGCCAGTGGACCCGCTCCCGTCCAGGGTCACAGGCTCGCCGACCTGCACCTGGTTCTTCCCCACCGCCTTCGCAACGGGCGGCTGCACACCCGGCGGGGGCTTCGTGCTGAACCTGATTGTCAGAGACGGACTCGGATGGTTCCCCGGGTCGCTGATGTCGGCCAGCGTTGAGTTGAAAGTCACCACGTAATCTGTCTGCGGGCTGAGGGGGTTGTGACCAACGACAAGGATATCTTTTCCAGAGGGCGTATTGTCCCAGGTGAATGTTCTTCCGCCGGGGTCGGGGTTGACCGAGAATGCCTGCTCGGCGGTCGCCCTTACAATAGCCTCGATGAATATGATCTGAATATCCTCTGTCAACTTGACTCCGCTAGAGCCATCGGAGGGCTCGCTCGAAAGGATTGCGGGGGGAGTCGAGTCAATCGTGAAGATGTCGCTCTCAGACCAGCTCTTCAACCCGGAACTATCCATGACTGTTACCCTGATGCGCGCATTTGTCGCGTCGATAAACGGCACCGGCCAGGTGCATGGGACGATGCCCACGGTGTCTGTGTCGGAGTAGATCGAATGAGAGAAGCCGTCTGCGCCGCCGTTCTCGGAGTAGTTTGCCCACACCTGCAGCTGCGCGTCGATCTCGTCCGCCATCGACCAAGCGATGTCATGGGCGGAGCCCCCCGTCCAGGATTCTCCCGCAAGTTGGGTTTGCAGAGAGACAATCGGGGCGCAGACGGCATGGAAGATCCAACTGGTCGGGCTCGTAAGGTCGAATAGAACGCCGTCAGAGAACGTGTCGTTCACGAAGGCGGTGAAATCGCCACACGTCCTCAATGGGCTTGTCGGGACGAAGCGAATCTCTTCCGGCCATGTCCCCGGAGGTATTCTGACCCAATCGACCTGGACCCACTTCCCTGCTGACGTGTCCAGAAGGCCGAAGCTGCTCTCCGTCGAGTTTGACCCGATGCTCACGGGCTCACTGAAGACGACTCTGACTTCCGCGTCGAGGGGAACGTTCCAATCTGTCGGTGAGTAGATCGATATCGAAGGCGGAGTCGAGTCGATCGTGAAATTGCCTGTCTCTCCCCAGCCTTCCAGCCCCGACGGGGACACGGTCCCGTCGTCGGTGACCGTGGCGTTGATCCTGACATCCGTCGCGGTTATCGACGGGACGGGCCACTGATAGCTCTCCACGCCAACCAAGGGACCGCTTATCACGTATGCATTTCCGCCATAGCTGTAATTTAGGTGGACCACCAACGACCCTTTCGGTGTCTCCGCATCTCTCATCGTCCAGACGATGGTGTACTGCGTCCCTCCCCGAATCCGCGAAGGCGGATTTGTGAGGGTAATTGTTGGAGGAGTGTTGACGGGAGCGTAGATTTCGAACTGCGGCGAGTCGTTCCAGCTGATCAGACCGCCTTCGTCGAGGACGGTCGCCTTTATGACGACGTCGGTCGCCTGTATGATTGGCACGGCCCAAGAGAATAAGACGCCGCCGACGAGGGGTCCCGCAATGAGGTAGGTGTCACCGCTGAAGCTGTAGTTCAGGTAGACCACAAGCTGCGACGTCGGAGTCTCGGTGTCATTCATCGTCCAGAGTATCGTGAAAAGGGTGACCTGTTGTATGCGCATGCCAGCCGTCGGCGAGGTTACGGTAATCGTGGGTGCGGTGTTGATCGGCGCGGCTCTCGCCGTGAAGTTCCAAATCGAGCTCCATGCGGAGTACTCATGCTGGTCAAATGCCCTCGCCGCCCAGAAGTAGTTCGTGCCGTCGATAGTCGTGAAGCCGTTCGAGTTGTTGCTGGCCAACTGGCCACTGGCGGCATTGCAGCCTGGATATGGCGGGTCGGATGTCCCAATGCAGTAATCGTAGGTGACTTCGTCGCCGGTATCCGCGTCAGTCACAGCGCTCCAATAGATGATTGTGTTGCCCGGTTGGCGGACATTGTCATCTGCTGGCGCAAGCGGCGTCGGCGTCGGTGGCGGCGTGTTGATGCAGAACAGCATCTGCTCAGTGCTCCAGTCGCCCCAGAGCTGCGGGACACGGTTGTCCCGGACCTTCACGTGGAAGTAGTAGCAGGTGCCGTCGACGAGGGTCGTGCCAGCGTAGGTGGCCTGAGATAGGTCCCCACCGATTCCAGTGTTGTTGAGATCCCACATCGCGAAGTCGTCTGATTGCCTCTTGACCTCAATGTGGAAGCCCGTTTGCATCCTGCCAATCGGGTTGAATTTCCATGAGAACACGGGGACGCGGTTCGTGACGCGTTGCAGATATCCGTCGCCCAGCGCGTGGCCATCGACTTTCAACTCGGTCGCGGTCGGAGGTGGGGGCGGCGTGTTCGTCATGAACTGCCACGGCGTTGCGCAGTTGCTGATGGGTGCGCCCCAGCCGTCCGACTCCTCGACGCACCAGTAGTAGGTCGTTGATGGATAGGTCTGGAATGAGTCTGAGTAGTTGTTCTGGGTGGTACCCGTTGAGATCAGAGGTGTATATGTCGGCGACGTGGAGACCTTCCACGTGTAGTTCAGCGTGTCGCCCGGGTCGGGGTCGGTCATGTACGACCACCAGACCCGCTGGTCGCTCTTCGTCGAAGTCGTCCAGCCGTTCACCGGCCACAACCGGTTCACCGGGGCCGGGTTACAGTTGGTGTAGAACTTCAGCTCGGTCACATCGCCGAAGTCAGGACCGGAATCCATCGTACTCACTCCCACCCAGTAGTTTTCGCACGTGAGCAATGGGAGGCCATTATAGGTGGTCTCCTGGGCCGCGCCGGTATTACGCGTCCAGACCCTTGACATCTCATCTCTGATGTAGATTGACGCGACACCTTGCGGATCGTTGTTTGGGTCATGGTGCGTCCAGTTGATCCGGAAGTTGTTGAGAACCGTGATGTGGTACAATGCGGGGTTGCTGAGGTCCCAGTTGCAGAGATCCTGGATGCAGACCGGGTCCGGCGGGTCAGGCCGGTCGTTCGGTCTGAACTCACTCGTTTCGAAGAAGTCCTTCTGCCCCGAGTTCGTGTCGCGGCAACTCGCGGACCTGTTTATCTGGAAGCCCCTGCCGGGGGCGGGCTCATTGTTCATGATCGTGTTGCCCGGCTCCCAGTAGAGTGTGCCAGAGCCGCCTGTCATATTGAACTCGACCCTGTCCACGATTATATCCCCGCGGTCGAATGGCGCGTTGGGCTCGCTCGCGTTGTTTTTCCACACTAGCTTCACGTTGTCCCCTGTCTCCACGAAGTAGTCCTTGGTAGGTGTTTCGACGAAGTACCAGCCATAGGGAGGAATGGTCCCGGCGGGAACCGCCACAATCGGACCGGACATGTTCCCTGGGATGTCCTTCTGTATGTAGAACGCCGACGCGTCAACGGGATTCGGAGTCGGGTTGCATAGCCAGGCGTAATCTGTGTAAGGGCTAATCGTGCTGTTCGTGACTATGCTATATATCTTTATCAGCGGAGGCTGCAGGGTCATCGGTGAGGCGTTGAGTCCTCCGTGTTGTGGCGGCAGGCCAGTGTGCCAGTCGTGCGCCTCTTTGAACACGATGCCGGTCAGCCATGGCTTGCTCGCATTGAGCTGGGTGTTGTTGCTCATGTCGCCCCATGTATACATGATCGGGTCGTTTTCCTCGCCGCCTTCTCTGATCCAAGGGGTCTGGGATTTGGTGGTCCACATGTTCCCGTTAGTGTCGACATCGAAGAATCCGTCGCTGTAGCCTGGGCGGCTGAACACAGATGTCTTGTTGGAGTAGTCGACGCCGTCGATGAACGTCCTGATCGGCGAACCATTAGGGAGAACCTCGCCGGTCTCCTGATCCGCTACGCCATACAACTCGTAAGGCTCTGGGATACCACCTTTGACGGAGGGTGCAGGCAGCAGAAGGAGGAGCTGAGCGGCTATGATGAGGCAGACGACCTTTGGCATTCCCGTTCTCTTCAAGTCAATCCCTGTCGCCCAAGGGCTAGAGCGATTAAATATAGGTTCTGGTTCGCCGTTTTACCCATATATCAGCATGCCTGCCTAGAGCAGGCTAGCATCATAGTCAGGTTCCCAGAGAGTTACGACGCAGTGGTGCATGTGAGGGAGGCGTTCCTGAGCGAATATGGCGAGCGGGCGCAGTGCCTGAGATGAGCTGGACGCGGTACAACCAGTCGAAGACGAACGCGACCTGGCAGGGGATGTCATGCGCTGCAGAGTGCTTCGTTCCACCTCCATAGGCGACTTCCATTCCCGCTGGGGATTCGCAAGCATCGCGAACCGTCTCGTTATCGGGCGCGCCCTAGGCCTTGATCGACGTGGCGAGCGCCTGCTCCGGTCCTCGCTGGAGAAGATACGGGAGTGGTTCACGGACATCGACGCGGCAGGGCCAATCGCTGTCGCGAATTTCCTCTCGGATGAAAGATGGGGTGCAATGCTGAGAAGGGTGCGCGACCCGTTCGAGACAGTCGACCGATTCCTGCGGGATCTTGGGCTCTGGGCGGCGGTGGATACCGCGATCGGACCTGTCGATTGGCCTTGACCGAGCGATTTGATACCGCCGCGATCCGGACGGGGGGTTCCTCCATTCGGGGCGACCCATCCTGCATCCGGATGGAACTCGCCCCCGACCTCACGGAGACAGTCCGATTCCGGGCTCAGGTCGTGAGCATGCTCGCAGACCGCCTACCAACGGTTCTTGAGTCCTCCTCGATCCAGACGAACCTCTCCTCGATTGTTACAGAATCGTCCTTGACCGAGCCGGACATTGCCCGTGGAACGATTCTGAGTGGCTGGACGGCAGCGGTCCCGGTCCGGACGGACCCGCCCTCTGCTCGGATGGACCCCTCCTGATTCGATACGGAACCCGCCCGCGTCTTCGTGCAGGTCGCGCGAATCCAAGTGGATGTCCGGACGACGGCTGCAGAGGCACCGACAACTGCTCTCAGACTTCCATCAATCCGGGCTGACCTCGGCTCGGCGGTTGCGGATGTTCTCG
The DNA here is from genome assembly GCA_017885655.1 of Methanobacteriota archaeon. GTDB lineage: Archaea > Thermoplasmatota > Thermoplasmata > RBG-16-68-12 > JAFNFQ01 > JAFNFQ01. The sequence continues at coordinate 36,937 of JAFNFQ010000057.1, forward strand.
CGATCGCTCGTGAACCCGCCTCGAACGATGGCGGGCCGAAGAAGATCGGGACGGATGGCGTCCCTTTCGGGACTTACGTTTCCCCGATCGGAACGGACTAAGTCCCGGTCGGGCGGAGGTCCGTCCCGGTCGGGGAGGGGTCCGTTCCGGTCCTCGCCACCTCATCTGGGCGGGGACGGACCATGTCCCGGTTGGGACGAGTCAGGTCCCAGTCGGGTGAACCACCGCGACTGCTGGGAAAGCATCCGTCTCGGGCGGGACGAACACCGTCCCCTTGTGGTCGAGGGCGATCCCGCTCCAAACCACCCGATCAGACCGGGGACGGACTCAGTCCCGGAAGGGCGGGCTCCTGTCTCAGCCGGGACGGATGTCGTCCCTGTTGGGGAAATATCCGTCCCGGTCACCCACTCCCTAGAGACGATTCCGAGCCTGTCAGAATCGTGACGGGGGGATGACGTCGATTCAGGCGCCTCTTGCGGTTGAATCGCGCGACAGAAAATCCAACATGACCCCATCTGCCGTTAGAATAAGAAAGAAAAAAGGGGAGAGATGGCCCCCGAAGAGGCCTTGATCGATGTCGGCAACGCGCTTGTCCGGCTACTTCACCGGCTCCGCGACACGTCTGACTTCCACGTCGACGTGCCCGCTGTCCCCGAGCTTCTGAAGTTCGATGGCGACGTACCCCCTGCTCACGCCGAGCTTCTCCGAGATGCCCTGCTGCGTCATCTCTCCGGGGTAGGAGAAGCGGTTGCGGGCGGACGGACACTTGGCCAGGTGCACAAGCAACATGTCGGCTACGGTGAGGGGAGATTGCATTCCCTTCCTCGGACATGATGCATTGACGAGGGGGCTATGAAAAAGGTTCGGGAAAGTCGTCGAATGAACGTCGGGCTTGACGCGCGTTCCGCGGGATATTTCACAGTTTTGCGGTAATTATCATTCAGCGATATGATAACGAGAGGGGGAGGGCGGGAGCGGTGGTCTGTGGAGGCGCATGCAAAGCAGAATAGAACGAATCGGTATGGCAGATGCGGGGGGTGCGGCCAATCACGAGGACAGGCAGGGTGCCAACCGTCCTCATCTCTGATTGCGGGAATGACTATTTTCGGCCCAAACGTGACAAGGTACCGCCCAGTCAGCAAATCCTAGTTACCTGTTGGGCCGAATCTCAGCTTGCGGATTTCACTTCTCGCCGAGCAAGCGTCGACCGGCTTCCTCGTAGAGTTCCGATCTCCTCGCAATGTATGCAACCCAAAGGATTGCAGCCGTGCAAGCGATTGCCGAGGCGGCTGAAACGAGAATGTAGGCAGATGCGGTCGGGCTCATCCAGGTGACAAACAGTGCGGGGACAATTACAGCGACAGCGAATACCACGAAGGCAGCGCGATAGAACTTCCGACGCACAGCGAGCCGCACGGTGACTTCCTTGACCATCTCGTCTCGGTCCAAGCTCCCAGTCAGTCCGAAATCCATGAAGCCGTTCCTCCCGGGTTCCGCCTACCTGATTCATCAGGGAGAAGCGGCTATAAGTTCCTTCCGAATCTAGATTCTCCTTTGGTCCGATTGGCATCATCAGAAAATGGACTGTCGGTTCTCCAGCCATCAACGGCAATCGATTCCTTCTCCCGGTACTTCTCCCCAGCACGCACCTCGGCTTCGAAACCAAAAGTTATCAATGACAGCAACCCGGGTCACCGTATGGTCCTGGTGTTATGCACCGACGAATCCGCAGGGGTGCCACAGATCGTCAATCACCTGAAGACGAAAAGGATTCACTGCCCTGTGGCCAACTTCCGAGACCTTTCGACGAAGTAAAGACGGAGGTGGTGGCAAGAATCATTTTCGAGTCTCTTTGCGCAAGGTTTTTGTATTATGGTCATGATGGTCCTATCACCCAAGACATCAGTGAGCAAGGAAGTCAGAACACATCGAGCGGAGGATACAACCAGGGCATGGAGATATAGAGAGGAGAGCGTAATCCCGACTTGCTTGTGTCCGTGTGGAATGGCTTGGGTTTCATATTGGTTTTGGAGGTATCTTGATGGAAAAGCTCCTAGCGTATGCTAGTTACCGAGTGATTCAGCGATTTGGTGACCCGGCCTCGGGGGCCGTGGAAGGGCTCTGGTTCAACAAGGTCATGAGCCTTCTGGATCGCAGACTCAAGAAGAAGCAAGGTAAGTACCACGAGGGGCTGAGGCTTCCTCACTGCTGGTACTTCTGGGGGGACCTCGTCGTCCTCAGGCACGGACACATGCCTAGCGAACTTCGACTGGAAACCCCTGGAATCGTAGATGGCAGACGCAGCAGGTTCAGATGGATTGGGGATGCGCCTGAAGATCCCCCTAGTAAGGATCGCAAAGTGATCAACAGCTTGGTCGAGTCGCTAAGAAGTCTCTACCCGAAAGACGAAAAGGGCTTGTGGAAAATCGTGGACGACGTGTACAGCTATGCGCCATACGAATTCCAGCGGCTCTATGCTGCGTTCAGGACCGACTATCATGAGCGTGTGGACCCTCAGATGAAGGCGCTGCAGAGGACACTGCTAAGGGCGGATCTGAAGGACGCGATGGCTAGCTTCCCTTCGAAAGAATTCCCCGAGCTCGTCGTGGAAGCAACTGCGACACAGATCCTTGCAGATGCTCTCTTGGCCGAGAATGACGAAGCTGCCACACGGCTGGCGATCAAGGTCGCAAGAGCATTCTGGGAAGAGGCGTTTTGTCCGGTTCTGATAACCACCGAGAAGGGGCACGGCAATGTCTCGGATCAAATAGTCGATGAATGGAAGGACGAAGCGATAAGCCGACTTGCTCAATTCAATGAAGACTCTCAGAGACTTGCTGATACCGCAGTCTCCTCGTTCAAGTTGAAAGCCCTTGACGGGAATCCGGTCACTAGAACCTTCATCTTCCCTGATCGTTGGGGAGCTGGGACAGAGGAATCCAGCCTAGTGGACACCAGTGCATATCGATAGGTGACTGCATGGTCTTTCTCGATTCTGGCTTCTTCATAGCTTACCGCAATAAAGACGATAAATTCCATGAGCACGCGAGGGAGATTCTTGCAAGGATTTTGTCCGGTGAGTTCTCCAAGCCCTACACATGCGACTATGTGCTTGATGAAGCAGTGACTAGAGTTCGATGGGCTGCTGGCCCGAAGCTTGCAGCCGAGGTCGGTCACGAGATTCTAACATCAAAGAGCTGGACGATGCATTATGTTGGCAAAGACTGCATTGCCCATTGCGTCGCCGAATGCTCCAAGGTCACTGATAAGGGTCTTTCTTTCACAGACCAAATCGCTGCGCGTATGTCAAAAGACTACGGTCAGCAGAAAGTTGTTACTTGCGATAGACACTTCAAGGATCTTGGATTGGACGTCTTGCGCCTTATGGACAACACTGAATACCGAAAATCGAAAGAAGAACGCATGAGAAGCAAACGATAGCAGTCAGGCTTCGATGTCACCTTGGGTCTCGAGGCGCAGACAATCATAATTACTCATTGGCACGGAAGGGATGAAACCCATGACGCGCTCAAGGAGCTTGCGTGACTCGAGCAATAGGTGATCATTACTCGCCGATTTGACAACGAGACGAGGAGGGCGGG
>JAFNFQ010000058.1 GCA_017885655.1 Methanobacteriota archaeon
GTATCCCGGTCCTGGCCCTCCCCGCCCACCGCCCCTCGCCCGCGGCGGCGGTTCAGCGCGGTAATTGAAGTCCGGGAAGGTGATCCGCGGGATGGACTGCCCGAGTATCTGTTCGATTCCCCGGAAGTCACTCTCCTCCTCCGGCGCGATCAGAGTCATCGCCTCGCCCTCAGCATCCGCCCGGGCCGTGCGCCCGACTCGGTGCACGTAGTCAATTGCCACCGTGGGGACGTCGTAGTTGATTACGTGCGTGATGCCGAGTACGTCGATGCCGCGAGCCGCCACATCAGTCGCGATGAGCACCTGGTGGCGGCCATCCCGGAACCCGCCGAGCGCCGCCTCCCGTTGGCTCTGACTCCGATCCCCGTGGATCCTCGCCACGGCGAAGCCTGCCTGCTCCACTTGACGCGAGACGCGATCCGCGCGGCGCTTCGTCCTGACGAAAACGAGAACGGACAACATGTCCTCCCGACCGAGCAAGCGCACCAGGAGTTGAGTCTTCAGATGCTGTGGCACCGGATACGACTCGTGGCGGATCGTGGTGGGCGGGCGATGAGGCGGGGAGACCGAGATGCGGACTGGATTCCGGAGGATGCCCCGGGCAAGTCCCTCAACCTCGGGGGACATCGTCGCGGAGAACAGCAGGGTCTGGCGGTCCTTCGGGAGCGCACCAATGATGCGCCGAACGTCTGGGAGAAAGCCCATATCGAGCATCCGATCAGCCTCGTCGAGGACGAGAACCTGAAGGTTCCGGAAGTCCACATTGCGGCGCTCCATATGGTCGAGGAGCCGCCCGGGCGTGGCGACGACGACGTCAACCCCGCCGCGAAGCGCATCTTGCTGTGGGCCCATTCCCACACCGCCATAGACAGCCTTCCCCCTAGCCCGCCCCCCGCGGCCAAGGTCGTGCAGCGCCTTCTCGATCTGCGCAGCGAGCTCGCGCGTCGGTGTAAGGACGAGCACGCGGGTCTTTCCAAGCGGCTGGCGGTAGAGTCGTTGGAGGATCGGCAGAAGAAAGGCAGCCGTCTTCCCGGAACCTGTCTGCGCAGTCCCGATCACATCCCGCCCTGCAAGCATGACCGGGATCCCCTCGCGTTGAATCGGCGTTGGAGACTCATAGCCAAGCGCTTGAATGGCTCGAAGCAGGATTGGGTCCAAGCCCAGCTGTTCGAATGTCTTGGATTGTTCCATGCACTCTGTAAGGCGTTCGGTTCATAAGGATTGCCTGGTCGCTCGAACGATTCAGGATTGATGATGCCGACTATGATTCCTGCGCTGAAGAGCGAAATTGCCACAGCCTATCGCCCCAAAACTCTGAGATGGAGTAGTAGATGCACTTAAGCCAGACTCGCCAGACGCAGAGGCAACCTGCTCCAGATTACACTCGTGGATCTAAGTTCCCTTTCGGAATCCTTCATCGACACGATAGAGTGACAGCGGGACTCCATGAAGACCGCCAGGGTTGATCTTGAAAATAGATTCAGTACCCGCTCCGATTCTCAAGTTCAAGGGAACCGATGATGGGAAACCTGAGAGCTGTCCTTTTCGGAGGTGCTTACGCAAGGACTGAAGCATGGGCTCGACTCTCTCGACGCAGGGAAAAGAGACCAAGAACGTCCCTGCTGACCCGACTCCTATTGGCGAGATTTCGATTTTGAAATGCTCTGCCCAAGGGTATACTGTATGGAAGTCCTTCGAAAGGGTCGCCATCTGCATGTATAGGCCCCTCTGCACATTCATGCATGCCTGTAGAATTTTCAGCCCCTCAGATGGCAGTACCTTACTGCTCAAGAGCCGGGCGGCGACAGTTGTTGCGATGGAACTCGTGTCAATGACGTGTCTCAGGAGCCAAGCACTCTCACGTGGGGCAAACAGAATTAAGTTGAGGTAACGTTTCACGGTTTCGTCTATCACCTTGGATGTTTCCTCCGGCCTCCCTGCGAAGTTCAAAAGTAAACCGGCAGGCGCCTCTTCGGGTAGCTTGGGATAGAGGTTGCTTTCGTCCAAATTCACGTGACCAGCCAAATCTCCCTTCCCTTGAAGCTTGGCAAGCACTGGTAAGCCCGCTGTGGCACATAACGAAGCAGCGGCTGAACTATAGTCAAGTAATTTGATTGTCGGGACGTTTGCGTCCTTACCCACCAGGTCCTCATACGCGTCGTCCCAGAGCTTGCGTAGGTCGCTTGACCTACTTTCATTATTCGTATTCCATACCCGCTCCAAGAGCTGGCAAAGCCGCACGTACTTCCGAAAGATTTTCCTTCGCTCCCATACATCTGCGTGTCTCGGCCAAAGAAGCGAGAATGAGGTTGATTCCTCAGGTACTCCAACATCCCATGCTGTGACTGTTCTACATTCGGAAAGGTCGACTTCTAACGGGAGAGTTGATGCGCGGCCCCGGTAAGATGCAAATGCTACTGTCGCTAGTATAGCCGAGATGCTGCCAGCGGCGCTTAGACCGCACCTAGCCCCGTCGTCGAGTGCAAATGTATAGTCGAAATGCGTCAAGGCGTCCAAGAGGCCTTCAAGTTCTTCCCAGCTTTGAAATGGCCGGCAATCGGGCAGAAGTTGTCGAAGTCTCTGCTGCATCTCAGTCTGGCCTTTTGCGATTAGCTTGACAAACTCGTACCCTCCGCCTCGCTTGCTGCGCCAAGTGTCCCGAGACAGCCACTCTACCTCGCCTTTACCACCCTCCTTGACTCCCACGGTTAGGAAGTAAGCGGTAGGGAGTACATAGCCAGCGCCCCCGAAGACCGTGAATGTCGCTCCGAAAACATACGCAGGTACACAAGCTTCTAGAATCAAGTCTGGTCTTCCCAGCTGCTTGAATACTTCCCTCGCCCGGCGCACCGCAGGAGTCAGAGGTCCGACCGTGGCCTGGTCCGCAGGCCTGGATGTCCGCCTATACTTGCCCGATCCGATTCTCTCAAAGAATAGGGCATCAGCCAATACAAGCATTATATTGCGAAATCGCTGGCGAGCATACGGTTTCAGGTCTTCCAGTTCCTTCCACCTCTGCTGACATGCAATGGGCCATGAAATCACATCACCCTCTTTCAGTCCGAGAAGACGTTCTCTAAGCGGTCGGTTTTCGAAGGTTGAAGGAATGGGCACTGCCATCGATCCCCGAAACTCCCTGAACGGACATTATCTATTTTAATATTACTGTCAGTTTCGTTTCGAAACAAATGATAATAACAATCGTGTAGTCAAAAGCACGCATCTATGCTTGGGCATAAACGGAGGAGGAACTACTTGATAATAGGTGGATCTGGTACTTGGAGTTTTGCAAGAGGATCGACACTGTGGGCAGTCTTGTCTGCCTTACTCCTCATGCTCCCTTCCGCTCAGGGGAGCACAAGCGAATTTGAAATAACTTTCGAGCTGCGAAAGGGCATTGAGCTGCCAGCCTTCCTTCCAGCCGGGCTGGGTGGTTGGCAGGGCTTGGATGTTGCCGCGTACGGCACCGTCAGGGATTCGGAGGGTTTGTCCTCCACGCTGTCGTTCGGAGGCTACGTGGCAGGCGAGTTTGCGGGTCGAAAAGGCGAGGGCTCCGTCGGAGGAGAGCTTGAGCTGGCCAAGCAAGGCATGGAGTGGACGATTCAGAGTGGACATTTGTCTGGAAGCTTTCAGACGGCCTTACCGACGCCCCTTAAGGCAGATATCGACATTCCCATCGTCGGCAAGGTCAAAATCGACGTGTCCATTCTCCTGGGCGGTGGCTTCACCGCAGACTTCGGCAGTGGGGGGACACTGATAGGAGGAACTCTTTCACTTACCGCAGGCGCACGAGCCTCAGCTCGTGCGAATGTGCAGTTGTTCATCACGACCGTCGATGTCAGAGTCTGGGGGCAGCTGACCGCCACATTAATGGGCGGATATGACGACGGGTGGTTCGCGTCGTTGGATTTAGAGGGGGAAATCGGGGCAACGGCGGGGATTGGGCCCTGGTCGGCCTCTTTTTCCACAACGCTGAACTGGCATTCGGGCACACGTGACGAATCCCAATCTACATCCGGGGACTGGACTCAGACATCGCCCTGGGTACCGATTGAGTATCTGCCGACACCGCCCCAGCATTCCTCGGGGTTGACCTTGGCCGATGACAACGACCTCGCAGAATCTTCCCCGGCCCTTGCCTCACTCACCGATGAGTCATCTTTAATGGTCTGGCGGAGGAGCGCCCCCGCCTTATCGGGCGGAACAAATCTCGTCTACTCGACCTTCGGCAACACCGGCACCGTCAACCCCAAGCCGCTCGCCGAGGAAGGCGGCGATCAACTCGCACCGTCGTTTGCAACAGTCGGCTCGGGCGGAGTCTATCTAGCCTATCTTCATCAGCCCGAGATCAGCGACCCCAGTTCCTTGCACGACATTCTGCCTGAGCGGTGGATTCGCCTGACACGTTATGATGGGACGACATGGATGTCGATGGACACCAGTCAAGTTCAACCTGGGGCTTACGGAGATATCTCAGTCGCGGCTGGTGACCTTGGGCAACTCCTTGTAGCGTTTGACGTCGATCAAGATGGTGATTCACGAACTGGTTCCGATGTCCGCATCAGCTACTTCACATTGTCGAACGGCCTGCCATCGCAGATATTCATGCTGCCCGATGAAGGCGGCGCATCCTTCGACCCCACGGTGGTCGCGCTCAGTGGCAATCGCCAGCTCATTGGATTTATCAGAGACAACGATGGAATCGCCAGCACACGGCTGGACAGGGACCCATACTACGTCATAGTGGAAAATGGCGTAGCTTCGACGTCGCTGCCGCTTCTCGTAGACGAAGTTGAACAACGTGACCTTGAGATGCGCGCGACGTCCGAGGGGACGGGTGCTGGACTCGTCTTCATTGAGTCCGCGGGCATCGGCGGTGGAGAAATGGTCCGCTACATGGAATATGATGGCCACGCATGGAAGCCGGTGGTGGATGTGGCCTCGCCGCAGTTCTCGCCGAGCGTGCCAGATTTGTGCTTCCTGCGGGACGGTAGCGCCGTCGTGACATGGTCTGAGAGCGGCAAGCCAGATGGGGATATCGCGGCGGCCCTGCGGAACCCGGAGTCGGCTATCTGGTCGGCGCCCGTGTACATACGAGATCCTGGCTTTCAGAGTACGAGCGTGAAGTCCGTGCCGACACCTACCGGGGCCGAACTCGTCTGGGTTTCTACCGCCCAGTCGACCGCGCAGGCTTTTTCGGAAGGGGACATCGTCATGGCAGAGCGCACCCGGGAGGCACTCCGACCGCCCACGATAGGCTCGCCTCTCATTCCACATTCAGAAGGCCACGAAAACACGGATCGCGGTGATTCAGCGCATCTGCCCGCATGGTTCCTGCCGCTTGTATCTGCATGGATTCTTGCGATCATGGTCGCAACAGTTGTGTTCTTAGGACCCACATGGAGAAGGTGGAAGAAGTGAAAGACGAAATCGGAGTAGTGATGTGCGTGGCGCTCTTGTTCGCGAATGTGCTCGGCGCGATGGCGTCTGCCGCCGACAACAACGCCGACAAGATGGAGACGGTGAATGCACTCGAGGCTCCCCAACTGGATGCAGTACCGAGCGTCGGCCGGATAGCCGTGACGGAGGTCGCTGCCCCTGCTGATGCCCCCCTGGGATTCACGATGGGGACTGGTGGCATCTCCGATGATGAGGCGGGAGTACCTGGCACCCGTGGGACAGGTGTCGAGCCCAATAGTGGCAACTACTACGAATTTACGAATGACTGGGCTCATTTCAAGACCTGCAGGAGTGCTCAGAATGATTGGCCGCTTGAATGCACTGACCCTACCGACACTTTCTTGAATACGGATCCGAGGGTGTATGCTTGGTCGGAACTGAATGAAGTGAAGGAGGAAGTGCGTTTCAAGTGGAACTTCTTCAGACCGGACTCCACCCTGTATTCGACATGCATCGGTAACTGGATTCAGGATCCGAAGGATCAGGGCCAGGACCATTGGGATTGGGTGAGAGGATGGTGTTGGTACGCTCTTGCCGGGACAAACATGGCAGACAACGCTGGAGTCTGGCGCGTGGACATGTACGTCGAGGAAGCACATGAAGGATGGTGGCAGTATGAGGCCTTTCGCAACTTCAGAGTAATCGACAATACCGCGCCGTCTTCTCCTCCAGGGACGCCCTCAGATGAAGGAGACTGGTCGGCCGACTCCGACCTGCTTTTCTCGTGGAGCCCAGCTTACGACTCGAACGGAATTGGCGCTTACCAGCTCAGAATCGCCCTCTCTCCGGGAGGGACGGCGGTGTTCGATAGTGAAGTGGGAACCGCCGCATCGTATACGTATGATCAAGGGGAGAATGGCAAGACGTACTTTGCCACGGTGAGAGCCAGGAACCAAGCAGATGATTGGACTAGTTGGTCTGGATGTAGCAACGGAATCGCTGTGGACACTGTCCCACCGTCCTCCCTGCTGCTATTAATCCAAGGCGGCGCGGCATACTCTAACAGTCGCTCAGTGCAGCTGTCACTCTACGCTGAAGACCCTGGTGGGTCAGGGGTCAACCAGATGAAGGTGAGGAACGAGGAGGCTGCCGGTTCGTGGGTTCCCTACGCTACGAGCTATACCCTGCAACTATCAGGTGGAGAGGGCCAGAAGGTCGTCAAGTTCGCTGCCAAAGACAAGGCGGGCAACATCGCAAATGAAGTCTCCAGCACGATATTCCTCGACTCGGTGCCTCCCACCGTGACTGTAGTCATCAACAACGGAGACCAGTCGACGAATTCGAGGGACATCACGCTGTCAATTAATGCGGTGGATCCAGATCCGTCGAGCACGGTCAGCAGCATGTCATTGTCATCAGATGGTACGTCCTGGATGCCCTTCGAGGCGTTCGTGACATCCAAGAACTACCAGTTGCCCGCAGGAGATGGCAACAAGACTGTCTTCGTTCGCGTGCGCGACATGGCAATCAATGTCGGCCAAGCCTCCGATGACATAGTCCTCGACTCTAGCGGGCCAATCCCGACGGTGATGATAGCTGACGGGGCCGAGTACACGAACACGCATATAGTTCGACTGGACATTACGACAAGCGAGCCCGCAATCGAAGCAATGTTCAGGAACGAGGGGGAGCCGTGGCCTTCTTCATGGGAGCCATATTCAAATGTTAAAACGTGGCAACTCTCTGATGGCGACGGCGAAAAGATAGTATTCGTGAGAACGAAAGATGCCGCCGGTAACTCTGGTGAGGGTTCAGCGAGAATCTTGTTAGACAGCACGCCGCCACAGATCGATCTCTTCATGATTGACGCGGGAGCTGTGTATTCGAACTCAACGTCGGTGATTCTCACAACTGTCGCGACCGATCCGGGCTCCGGTTTGTCGACCATGTCCTTCAAGGAGCTGGGGTTGTGGAGTCCAGAAGAAGTATATGTGGCAGAGCGGAATTGGACTCTGAGCCCCGGAGACGGCCTCAAGGCGGTCACGGTTAAAATAACAGACTTGGCGAACAACGTGGCCACCGCAATCGCAACGATCACGTTAGACACTGCGGCCCCGGAAGTGACCCTCACCATCGCGTCGGGTGCACAGTACGTCAACAGCACGATAGTCGCCCTCAATATAGATGTCTCGGACCCATCACCGGGGAGCGGAGCTGGCATGATGTCGTTCAGCACGAATCACGCCTCGTGGACTGTTTGGCAGCATTTCAAAGGTGACATAACCTGGATCCTGTCGCCAGAAGAAGGTTTAAAGAGCCTCTGGGCGAGAGTGGAAGACTCAGCCGGTAACATTGGAGAGGGATTCGACCAGACTATTCTCGACACGATTGCACCGACCGTGGCCCTCCATATCGACGGGGACACGAACTACACCAACTCGCTGGAGGTCACACTCACCATCAGCGCTGCAGACGAGGGTGCGGGCGTCGCGAGGCAAGCCCTTCGCAATGAAGGTAGTGCATATGGACAGTGGGAACCCTACACAAGTCCTCGTCTCTGGCAGCTCACTCCCTTTGACGGATTGAGACGCGTCTTTGCCAAGCTGCAAGACGCCGCAGGCAATTCGGCAGAGACCAGCGCCACAATAACGCTCGATTCGACGGCACCGGAAGATGTATTCCTGTCAATTAATGGCGGTGCCCCTGCCGTCTCGACGAGGAATGTGTCACTGAGCATATCGGCAATCGACGAAATCAGTGGACTCTCGGAGATTCGGCTGAGGAATGAGGCCGGGACCTGGTCCAGCTGGATACCTTTCACGACCACTTCCGAGTGGAACCTCTCAGAGACGGAGGGTGAGCAGCAAATCGACCTCGAGGTCTGCGACGTCGCCCGGAATGTTGCCGAAGCCTCCGCCAAGACAATACTCGATACCCGTCCTCCCTGGCCCGTGTCAGTTATCATCAATGACGACGCGCAATTCACTGCCGACAGAATCGTTACCCTCCAAATCAGCGCAGAGGACCCATTCGGGAGCGGCGTGGAGGCGGTGGCCTTTTCACACGAGGGAACGAAATGGACAAGCCTTGAACCCTACTCCACATCGAAGGTGTTCCAATTGACAGCATCGAACGGCGAGCAGTTCGTCTTTCTGAGAGCCGTCGACCGAGCGGGAAACATCGGGCAAGCCAACGATTCAATCATTCTTGACACGCAAAGCCCCGTGATAATCAACTTCACGATTGACGATAACACCCCATATACGAACTCGCTCTCTATAGCGCTGGATATCCAAGCCCTGGATCCCAATCCCGGTTCAGGCCTCGCGTTCATCGCATTGCGAAATGAGGCCCTCTCATGGAGTCCTCAAGAAGCATTCACCTCGACAAGGACTTGGAGCTTGCCCGCGGGTGACGCCTCGAAGTCTGTTTCGGTACGCGTCTATGACGGCGCAGGCAACTTCGAGGAATCCAGCGCCACGATTCTCCTTGATCAGACGCCGCCCACCGACTTGTCGATTGTCATCGAGTACGGATTGACCTCAACCACATATGCGGAGGTCAATCTCACCCTCGCCGGCAGCGACCCGACCCCAGGCAGCGGGTTGTCTACCATGTCATTTAAAAACGGTAATGGCGCCTGGAGTTCATGGGAACCATTTCAAGCGACGAAGTTGTGGTCACTTGAAGGGACAGCCGGAATCAAGGTCGTTTACTACCGGACGATGGATAACGCAGGGAACATCGCCGCTGAAGTTTTCGATTCGATAGCCCTTGTCGCTCCCGAAGACGGAGATGGCAGCCAGAGTACGACCGCGTTGACGCCAATCCTCGCTGCCGACAGAGACCACATCAACGAGTCCGAGATAGTCATCTTCACCGCCTTTCTGAAGCAAGGCGAGGGGTATATGGACCATGTCGAGGCATGGTCATTCGATTTCGGCGACGGGTTCGAATCCTCCTGGATAACCTCGAGGACAATCCCACATCAATACGCCAGTCCGGGGCTGTTCGTCGCGAAACTGCGTCTCAGGGACGACCAGGGGAGGGTGACTGATGCAGCCATCCTGCCGATATACGTCCTTGCCCTGCCACAGGGCTCGACGACAGAAAGCCAACGAGTCGGTCCATTGGAATGGGCGATTATCGCGATTCTCATTGCCCTCACAATTATCCTCCTGCTGGCTGTGCTGCGCAACAGCAGGAAAAAGGGAGGAGTGAGCAGCGAGCCTGACAAAGATGACTTGAGTGAACAGCAAGACGATCCTTCCACCTCGGAAGGCCAGGAACAGCCCCAAGCTGACGAAGACTATGAAGCGACAGAGTCTAAGTTAAGAGAACTCTTGACGCTTCTCTGAGTAAAAATGGTAGGTCTTGACCAAAATCGAGAGGCATCTGAATCCAGCGTCGGGATACGCAGAGACATGCACCCATGGACATATCCCGCCAGATGCATAGCTCGAACTGGGCTTTGGTAACTTAATGGAGACGCCCTCCATAAGGCATGATGAGGGCGTGTGGTCTCTCCGACAGCCTCATTTCCTGAATTCCTCTATGAAGTGGTCTGATACGGTCCCGTTCCAACGTTGTTGGTCGGGAGGGACTTCTAGGGATAGATGCGGCCTAATCGGATGCCCTTACTCGGCATCGTTGCATTCTCGATAGGACAATGGATTTTCAGTGATTATCTGACGCCATGGAGAGGCAGCCTCATGCGGCCTGCCGTTCTTCTTGAGGCGTTGGATTGATGAGCAAAGTCTCATCTTTTCATTCGTGCAGGTTCAGTTACCAAAGCCCTGTAAAACACGGCCCGAAAACAAGAGATATAAGCATGGCCGCAGCTACGGACAGCGTTGAAGCTCTATCATATCAGGGATCCGATTCATAGTTTCATCAGCATTCCAGAGGAGGGAACACTTTCGGAGTTGATTGATACTGAAGAGTTCCAGAGACTCCGACACATCAGGGAACTCGGTGTGACTTATCAGGTATATCCTGGTGGAGAACACAGCCGCTTCTTCCATTGCCTAGGCGTCGCTCATCTGGCAGGAAGAATGCACGATGTGCTTGTTAGCGATGGAGATGGCGACATGCAGAAAGAGAAACTGCAAATCGCGGGGCTCCTCCACGATGTCGGACACGCTCCCTTTTCGCATGTCTTCGACGGATTCTTCACCCCAAAGGTGTCCCATGAAGAATGGAGTCAACGAATCATCTTAGATGGGAATACTGACGTCGGCGAGTGTCTGAGTAAGTCCACCTTCTCGGCCCAAGAAATCGCCAAGTTGATTGGCAAGGAACCTTCCAATCCGAGGCATCTTCATTCGACGATCAGTAGTCAAATGGACGCGGACCGCTTTGATTTCCTTCTCCGTGACGCCCACCACACTGGAATCCCCTGCGGCTATTACGACTTGGAAAGGATACTCAGGACCATTAAGCTGGATAAAGACGACCGGATTGTGGTGATTGACAAGGGAAAATTCGCAGTCGAAGGCTACCTCATCAGCCGATACATGATGTACAATCAAGTGTATCTCCACAGAACTACTCTCTGCTTCGAAGTCCTCCTGAAGAGTCTGCTGAAGCGTGCCATGGACCTGTCAAAAGATGGAAGACTAGAGACATCAGTGACGCCGACCTTCGGAGATAAGCCGATAGGGGAAAACATGGACCTGAGCACGGCGGAATATCTCACGATGACGGACAATGAGATTCTAAGATGCATCCGCACCTGGACGAAGTCCACCGACACGATCCTGCAAGATCTCTCCAGAAGGTTTTTGTTCCGCAAGCGAATCTTCAAACCGCTCAAGCATCCACAACTCAGTTCCAACACGCTGTTCCAGAAGAAGGAAAGAATGAATGAAGTTCTGCTAAGTCATGGCCTCGATCCCTCCTATTATCTATATGTATCAGCGGATGAGGCAAGGCCCGCCTATCGGCCATACGGCCCCCAGAAAAAAGATCAAGAGAACGCAATCTTATTAGAAGACGGAACCGAGATTTCCGAGGTGCTGCAAAGCTTGGAGAAACTTCAGATTGGGCCAATCACGCTGATTTCTACAGCAGAGGAGTGCCGTAAGGATCTTGAGGAAGTTCTAAAATGAACACTTTCGGCGTGGCGGATATGAGATATTTAAGCTGGAAGTCCATTCCTTCCCTGAAAGAGACCACAGGCAACGTCGGGGGTGGTCGGAGTGAGGAAATCAACGAGCGTGAGCAGCAGAGGCATAGCTATAGCGAGGAGAATCTGAGGTGATCAGATGATGTTGGAACACGAGACTCTGCTTCTCTCAATAATCAGAGAGTGCGGAGGAATCGAGGGAAGGAAGAAGTTTCAGAAGATGATGTGCATAGTAAAGGAGATGGGCTATCCAGTGCGAGAGAGGTTTGCATGGGCGAATTATGGCGTCTACTCGCCAGAGCTTCAATCGGAAATCGACTCCCTAGTTCGAGATGAGAATATCTCGGAGGACAACGTTTCCGGGTCAGGACAGCCGCCAGAATACAGGTATGCCTTGTGTCAAAAGGGGGCTGACTTGTTGCGAAGAATCGAGATGACTGCCGAGGCACGAGAAAGTGGGGTTGTGAGGGAGAGCAATGAGCTCATGTTCGGTGAGAACGAGAATCTCGCTTATTCCGTCGGGAACAATGACATGAAGGCCATGCTCAGCTTCATTCGCTTTCTTAACTCAAATCCCGTTGAGAAGCTGGAGCTATGGAGTTCCATTCTATTTCTGAGAAAAACCGAGAAGAATACCGAGAGTCTTGTCTCGTTCCTTCACTATCTCAAGCGGCATTTCTCCGAGAGCGAGATTCGAGAGGGCATCAGGGAGGTTGACGAGGTCGTCTTGGATTGGGAGTTCAAGAAGAAAGCGGAAATAATACTGCTAGGTGCAACGGATGAATGAATACTGGAGAACGGTCTTCGGATGGTCCAAATCGCGTCAGGACATCTGGAACACATGCAAGCTTCAATACTACTACACCTACATAGGAAAGTGGGAGGGATGGAAGGACGATCTGACGAGGAGAAAGCTACAATGGCTCGGGAAGAAGACGAAGTGGGACTTCGTCAAAGGGCAACTAGCCCACGAAGCCATAGAAAGTCAAATTAATCAATGGGCTATCGGGCGCGATGTCAGCAAGGAAGGTGCGAAGAACCTCTTCAATCTAAGACTACGGAAGATTCAGGAATCGCCTCGCGATTTCCTCATAGAGGAAATGAATGGCGACCCAATTCCTTCTGAGAAATACGATGAAGTGAGAAAAGATGGCTCGGAGTTGCTCGATTCCTTCTTCGACATCATATGGAAGAACTACGAAATCCACAAGTATGTCAAGCACGAGGACTTCGACAGCTTTCAGATAGGCGATGTCAAGGTCTGGGTCAAGGTCGATTTGGTGACAAAGCTGAAGACAGGAGAGACCATAGTGACGGACTGGAAGACAGGAAACCCTCCAGACAGGGAGACCGAGGACCGACAGCAAGTTCTCGGCTACATCCTTTGGGCGATGAAGAAATTTGGGCTTGATGCCGCCCAAGTGCGTGCGGAACTGTGCTACCTTCGCGTTCCAGGTGACAGGCCTAGGATTGTTAGCGCTACGATGAACCAGCTTAAGGAATTCGAAGACTATGTGACCACCAACGCTAAAGTGATGCTAGATGTCAAGTTCGAGTCTGACTTCCTACCGAATCCGCTTGACAAAGAGTGCCAGAGATGTGCCTTTGCAACTGTCTGTCCGGATGGCTCTAGCTTCATACCGAAGGAAGCTCGGGATACCCCGATTCCGCCCAACTGGATAGGGCGACCGACCAACGATTGAATGATACTCAAGAAGCCCCGAAAGCGCTCTCTGAAGTGGCGTGCGAGTCAGTGTGTTGCGTCGCCAACGAGCGCGCTCAGCTCCCGCTCTAATATCTCTCTCGCGGAGGTTTCCGCCGCCTGTGAAGCCGCGAAGGTTCGCCAAGCCGTTCGCACTTCGGCCGCCGAGCCGGTCTGTTCAGCTGGCGGAAGTAATACGCTCGATATGTCCTCCTCGTAGAGCGCGTCTTGAACCGAACCGCGCGCGAGAGCCTTGAGTTGCCTCTGAACCACCTCGGATTTAACCGCCATGAATAGCCACCCGGGATCCGTGCCTTCTTGAGGGATAATTCGTGCCACATGTCCGCTCGCCAGCCAACCGTCGCGGTCAGGCGTCACCACGGCGGGAACCGCCAGCCCTTCCTCAGCCCTTCCGTCCGCCTGTAGGATGACCCATCCCTCTTTGAGCCGGTACCTGTCCGCGTCCTTCAGAGCCGCCAGATGCATATGCTGGAGCTTGATAGGCCACGCCTGTAGCGTTTGGCTCCCCGAGAGAATGGGTGCGCCACGGTCGGAACCGACGTAGCGCGTCTTGTAACGCCCGGCTGGCTTATTGACGCGCGCAACTCTCCCGAGCGGTGCTCCACCAGCCTTCTCGATGCTGCTCCTGATCTCCATCACCGTCGGATCATGCGAGGCTGCATCGAGTCGGGCGCGCAGGTGCTCGAAGCGGACGGACCAACCATCTTTCAACGATCTCGCGCCGCGTGGAAGGGGGTGGCGTGCCTCATATTCCTCCATATGTTTCGCGATTTTGACACGGGCACGCTCTCGGAGTTCAATGGCAGAACGCATCTCACCCACGATTCTTCCTTCTGCCTCTGATGAGAGACGGGGAATGAACTGTTCCTCCATGTGACTGGAGGAGAGATGGTCTATTACGGAGCCAGTCTTATCCCTCTTGATTAGTTCCTGTCCGATAGAGGACTGTAGAAACGCGAGGACATAGTATCGTAAGCCTTCGTCGGCAATCTCGATACGAATCATGTCATCGCCGAGTGCGAATGTTGCCAAGTAATCGTCTACCGCGACGGTCGGGCCAAGATTGCGGCCAGAGCAAGTCTGCAGTAACATTCCTCGGTGCAGGAGATAGCTATCGAGCCTCTTCGTCCGCTTCCTTGAAAGCATGTCTGCAGAGCGAGGGAGATACTCAAATACGTCGTACGGACGCAGATAGGGAACCGCGTCCTCCTCACTCCTTGCCGCATAGATACGCTTGAACCGCTGAGGTTTCCAGCATGGTCCGTAATCACCAAGGCGTTCCAGATGAGCCCCGGCCTTCTTGGCGAGTTCGAGCCGCGCACGTGCGCGAACACCGGGCGAGAGGAAATACTGCGGGTCCATGCGCTCGGTAAGCAGCAAGGGCCGAATCGTCCCAAACCTCACCCCTGTTCCCCCAGCCACTTTCGGAACGCGGTGGCCACCTCAGGGAGTTCGTCGTCCGGGAGCAGATCGGAGACTTCGACTTCCCTAGTGCGCTCCAAGCCGGTCTCTGGATCGATCTCGCTTTGAACTTCCCTTCTCATGATGATCAAGTCGTCGCCGGTCTCGGTCCGGCGGTAGATTGTATTGCCCCGCTTATCGTGCCCTATTTTCTCAGCGACGGCCATGAAGATGGGGTAGTCGAGCTTGCTGGAGGCGGCGACCTCGCGTTCCTTAGCGCTAAATCTCCTGAGCAACATCATCGAGGTCTGCGTGTCGTTCTTCGGCTGGAACAGTTCACGCGCCATATCCACGATAGCAATGACCTGCGCGTTGTGGAGGATCCACTGACGCACATAGCCCATAGCGGGATTATTGAGGATGCCGTTGGGAATGACCATCGCCATACGCCCCGTGCCCTCTTTGAGGAACTTGAGGCACCGCTCGATGAACAGAATCTCGGGGGGCTGTGATTTCTGGAGGACGGGCTCGCCGTTCTTATCCCGTCGCATCTTCCAGGTGCCGTCCGGTTGCTCATCCCACATCGCCGCAAGGTCGTATTGCGACAGCACGTTCTCGTCGTCGATGGTGATACGGGCCCCGAATGGCGGATTGGTCATGAGGACATCAACGCTTCCGAGCGGCAAATGCTTTGCCACGTCCGGGTTCCATGTGTGCGGGTGGGAGAGGCTGTCGCATTGGTAGAGGTTCCCTGATCCATCGTTATTCATCACCATGTTCATCTTCGCAGCCCGGACCAGCGCCGGGTTAAGGTCGAGACCGAAAACCCACCCAAGGAAGTACTCACTTCTCTTGCGGTATAGCTCTTGGAGTTCCTCATCTGTGCCCTTTTCGGGGTTGCGCCACTCCGTCTTCTCTGCCGCTTCAATCCGGTGCAACGCGTGATTCATCGCGGTGATCAGGAATCCGCCGGTCCCGCACGCCGGGTCCAGAATCCGCTCTGTGGGTTTCGGGTCTAGCATCGTGACTGCCATCCGGCAGGCGTTCCTTGGGGTGAAGAATTCGCCCCGATCTCCGCGAAGGTTCGAGCCCACGATTTCCTCATAGGCAATGCCCTTGACATCGACATGCGAGAGCAGCAGTGCGTAGCGTTGCAGCTCGCTCACTATGAAGGCGACGACATTCGCCTTTAGATCGATGGTCTGATCACCAGGCGGGAAGAAGGAGGGGTATTTCCTGACCACCTTCTCGGCCATAATCTTCTGGATGCGGGCCTTGGCTGTGGCCGCCGCCACCGCGTCAGTGCGCTCGGTGGGCGTCGCGTAGAACTGAAGGACCCCACTCCTCTCATCCTCGATCTTGCAGAAGATGACCTTGAGCAACTCCCAAAAGGCCTCCGGCTTCTGCATGCCCTCGGTCCCGGCGATATAATTGTGGCAGCGCCGGAAGGCGAAAAGGAGGTTGTCGCCGGTGGCTGGCCAAAGATCCCTGCGCCTCGGCCGTTGCGCGTCCTCCTCAGTCTGGCCAAACGCAGGGATGTCAGTCAGCGACTCAAAGGTGTGTAATCCCCCCGAGGAACGCTTCGCGAACGGGAAGCGCTGATCGCCGTCCGTCCAAAGGCCATACTGTGCGTTCACGGACGCCGCCATGTAGGACTGCAGCTGATCGATGCCGTCTTTCTTGGCATACGGGTTAGATCCGAGCTTCTTCGTCTCCACGATGAGATAGATGTTCTCCTGCTTGTGCTCCGCACCTGGTTGGAAGACCGCGATGTCCGCCCGCTTCGCGGACGAGCCCACCTTGATACGGAACTCCGGCGCACAGTCCTTCCCGGGATAATGGTACTGCCGCACAAGCGCCTTCTCCAAGTTCTGGCGGATATACTCCTCAGGGGTATCGCTTATGAAGCGCCCAGTGAGGAAGTCAATCCGCTTCCCTTCCGGCACGGACCCTATGGCAACCTCCACGGGCGGTGCCGTCAACGATTGATTCCTCGACGCGCGCCCGACGCCCACTTTACCTCTCCGGCTCACGGGTATCCTTCCTCGCCTTTTGATGATTTCGCTCGTCGTCTTCGGTGACGTTGATGATCGCCATGCATTGCCATCCGGCTGGCACGTGCACCTTCCTGGCCGTGTCCGAGGGGGCTTCGTCGGTTTCTCCTCGATCCCGCCACCCTCCACCGCGTAGAGGGTCAATTTCCGAGTGGCCACTCTAGGGACACAAGGGCCACCCACTATAAGTGAGAAATATCCGGCAATATATTGCCTGTAGGCGGTGCGGACGCGTCTCTCGCGCGGGACGGCGCCCGCCGATGCTGCGGGGCTGGACCTGCCGGACGGGGTTCCGTGGAAGACGATCTTGGGGCGCGCCGTTACCCGAACTGCAACGGATGGCGCGGCGGGCCAGACTGCGGCAGAATTTTCGGGTTAGGTAACAATGCCCAATCCCCTAATCTTCGTGCACTGCTGCCCCACAGCTCCTCCACCGTAGGTCCACCGTAGGTCTACAGCTGCTCCACATTGGGCGATGCTCTTCCGGACGTCTCCTCTATACTCGCACTGAACACTGCCAAATTGTAGCATGCTACTCGGCTCGAAGATACATCCCCTCTGACATTTTTTACCCTACTATCGCCAGTGCCTCCATGCAGTCTCCCCGGTGGGGAGACAGAAGGCACGAGAGAATGAAACTGCGAAACATATTTGGGAATAGATACAAAGGTGCGCTAGGAAAGGACATGGTGGCGGTCACGTGGAAGGGACACGAGTACATCCGCGAGTACGTCACCCCGACGAACCCGAAGACCGAGCTGCAGGTACAGCACCGGGCCATATTCAACAAGGCGGTTGAGGCCTGGCACGGACTCTCTCCCAGTCAGAGGGCGTTCTACAACAGGATCGCTGACGGGATGACGGGGTACAACCTCTTCGTCGGTCGCTACATCGAGGCGGTTCGCAACGGGCGGGAGCCCGAGATGCCGATCGTGATGCAGTGGACCACGGAGGATGGACAGCCCCTCGAGCAGTGCTGGCTCATCGTCAGGAAGAGGAGCCAGGAAATCTTCCTGGACAACCTCAAGGACGCCAAAGGCGAGGTCGCGCTGACGCCCTCAGACACCCCGTACACCTTCGTGCTCCGCAGGGGCACGCAGGAAGACGCTGTGTTGACGATGGAGGACCTGCTCGAGGCTGATGTGCCGATGACCCTGGAGAGCAAGACCTTGGGAATCAGGCTCATCGCGAATGTCTCCATCCCGCCGGGGGAGGTCATCGGTAACCCGCAGTGAACGCCATCGGAGGGGGGTGGGGGGCGATGGGTTACACCCACCCCCGTATTCTCGAAGGCAAAATATGGAGGTGCAGAAATGACCAAAGAGAAGTGGCACGTGACAATGATGCGGAGGGCACGCCGCGGGGATCACTGCGTGGGCGAGTGCGCAGGAGGATGCCATGGCGGTGTCGTCGCCGACCTGATTCTCCAGGTGAAGTACAAGGACGGGACCACGCGAGAGACAGAGGAGTTCCCGCTGTGCCTGTCTCACTCGCACGACGACCGTTTCCTAATCTGGTACACGAGGTTCGCTCACCGGCTGGTTCTCGCCACCGCCAAGGCCATGGATCTCAAGTACGCCAAGGAGATGAGGTTCATGTACTGGATCTCGGCGAGGCAACCTCACAGGTACTTTGTGAGTACGGCTGCCGAGAACACGTTGACGAATCTCATGCGGACTCCGGGAATAACTCTCTCGGGAGCCTACGGGAAATCGATTGTGGCGGCCTCATATAAAGGGAAGCCGTACTTCCGCACCTATGTGGTTCCGCGCAACCCGAGGTCAGAATCCCAGCAGCGGCACCGCGCGTTCTTCAGTCGAGCCTTGAAGGAGTGGCGGGGGCTCTCGAAACCTCAGCGCGACTTCTACGACAGGCTCGCGGAGGATATGCAGTTGTCGGGGTACAACCTGTTCGTGAGCCGATGCATGAAGTCCCTCCTCGCCGGGAAAGAGCCAGAACTGCCGAAATTGTTCCGTTGGACGACCCCGAGTGGACAGCCGATTCCGGACGCGGAACTCCGTATTCTCCGAGGGGCAAAGTTGCTGTTCAAGGAGAGTCTGGAGAACGGCACGGTGGAGATTGCCCTGACGGAGTCCGACGCCCCCTATACCTTCCTGTTCAAAAATGGAGTCAGAGAGGAACCGGTGGCAGCAGGACAGCCCCCGTCTGAGACTGGCATACCAACGGTCATGGAGAACGTTGGGCTCGGAATAAGGCTGGTGGAAGGCGGGCCGATCCCACCAAAGGAGCCTCTCTCCGAGGACGAATGACCCTTGTTCCCTCCTTGGGGGTAGGTCCTTCGTTCTGCCTACCCCCTATTTTTCCGGTCGAAGGGCGAACCAGCGAGGCACCACCCATGACCACGATTGGCGAAAACGTGCTAGAAAGAGTTGAGGACACTCACAACAAACTGCTGCATTCCGGCAACTTCGGTGCTTACCTCAAGAAGATGGACATGATTGCGCAAAGATCAGCGCAAGAGGCCCTACCAATCGATTGGCGGAAGACACTTCCGGATTTGGAGATAATCGCCGATTTCCTCAGGTTACTCTCCAAGGATGGCAGGCCATACATGCTTCGGGTTGCATCTGCCTACCTGACCCTGGCCAGGGAAGCCCGTTGGCGTTCACAGCGTCTCTATACCGATTATTGCCGGGGTGCCGATTTGAGGCAGGGTCTAGAAAGAGACGTCGAGCTTGCAGTAAAAAGCGCTCAAAGGAACCACCACAGCGGTGCTGATGCGCTGCATGCGACGCGGATGGTCCGCAGAATGTCCGAGCAGGTGGCGTCTTACAAACGGCATCTCGCCTACTTGGCTAGATTGGTGAGCCTTGTCCGGGGGGATGTCTTCGAGATGAAGGGGCTTGTTCTCAAGCAGACACCCTTCCTGGAGGGGATGTTGCTGTGGCGCGAGGATCGCTCTTGGGAGGGATTGGTGCTCGGTGACGAGTACATCCACATCCATCGAGCGATAGCAAAGCGAACCTACGACTGTTCGCGCTCTCAGATGATACTGAACCTCAGGGACGATTACCGTCAACGAGGTCTCCCGGGCATAGGCGCCGCTCCGTGGAGTCGTACCTACTCCTACCCGGAGTTCGCCGCCACCATTGCTTTCGCTGAGTTGTGGGAAGGCGGGTGGATCCTGGGGAGGACCATGGAGAGGTTGGAACTCGATCTCTTTCTTTGTGTGTTTCCCTCTATTCAAGACGGGCATCCCGATAGCCCTATAGAGTAAGAAGTTCAGAATCAAGCTGATAATGAGCATTCCCTCTACTCCAACAGAACGCGAAATCCGTGCGAAGCGACAGAACCGTTTCAAGGAAGTGAGTAGAAAACCAGCTACTCCCCTCTACTCTGCGGGGAAAAGCCATTGGCTGCACCATTTCATTTTTCTCAGAGTCTGCGATTACTATCCAGCGCTTCTCGTCTCCACGTGCCACCTCACGCAAGGCGAGAAGTTGCTCCGGAACAAGGCGGACATTATTGCTTGCCATCAGCATGGTGTGAATTTGCGGTCAACACTACGCACACCGAAAAGGCTATACATGCGCATCCTCATTCATACAGGGCACGACAACTTGAAGGAGGATACACTATTGACCAGCGAGGGTGAGGGTGCGGTGGAGACGGCTCGCAATTCTAAAGAGGAACGATTCCGGCTCCCTGGATCATCTTATCAGGAACTCGTCAAGATAATCAGGGCCTATGGCAGCCTCGACAAGGAGGCAGGACCCGTCGAAGTCGGCAACGTGGCCGTGGTTCATTTCACGATTGTCAGTCGCAACAACGCCTTTCTTGTAGCAATTGGCGTGATTGAAGGCGGTCAGAAGAAGATGGCGACGGAGAAGGGGCGCGCGCTAGCTCGTGCCTTGGATCATGACATGCCCGATGCAATCCAGCTTAACTGGCGGGAGATTGTCTTGGCAAATGAATTCCTACTACAGCTGGTAACGGCCGTCAGGATACGGAAAGGGATGGAACCTTCGACTCTTCAAGCACATGTGGCTTACTCAGCAGGCATGCCGAAGAACCCGGGTGTAATGGCTGGAGCGGGGGCAGTCGTGGACATCCTCACGGCGGCGGGTCTGGTCAAGGAAGAGGGGGGCAAACTCGTCGTGACGAACGCGGAACGCATGCCCGATCAAATCACGTCAGAAACAGCGGCTTCTGTTGAAGGCGCCCCCGCGCGAACTCCATCGTCAACAACGATTCTGCCTGGCAGCAGGATTCCGGAATCAGGCCTTGCAGTGACAATCCAGATTCAGGTGCAGTGCACAGCCAATGAAATCGACGGTCTAGGACCGAAGCTCCGAACTCTTCTAAGAGAAATCACAGGGGCCGCCGCTTCTCAAGAGCCTAAGGACACCCAATAGAGGTCTCGGAATGCCCGTCCCATTCTCGCCAGCAACGGCAGAACAGGCCGTTGCCGTGGTTGAGGCGGTGGCGGTGTACGGACAACCGACGAATGTCGATGTTGTCATGGAGTTCTCGGACCTACCTCGCGAACAAGCTGAAGCCGCCTTGAATCTCGCTGCGGACTTGGGCCTCTTGTCCCACGCCGGGGGAACGTTCGAAGTTGCGAGCCCGCTGTGTCGGCTTCTCTCCACGGCCAATCAAATGCAAAAAGCAGTTGTCCTTCGCTTGGTGCTCGAGTCATATCGCCCATTCGTGGTATTCAGGGAACGTCTTATCGCGACCAACTTAGCCCAGAGTGCGGCACAACAGACGAAAGCAATCTTGGACTTGGGATCTCATCGCGAGGCAATCAAGGATACACTCATAAGCCTTGGCACCTACAGCCATGCTCTCATTACCGAGGGAGGCGGCCGATACCGGCCGGAGGAACAGGCGTCCGACAATCCACTCGAAGCGCTCGCCCAAACGTGCAGGGACGATGCATCCGCAGAAGCACGAATTCGAGAGCAACTGGGACCTGATGCTTCGACCTCAAGCTCCAGAGACGAGGTGATCGTGCCGCTAGCCGACGCCTTGCTCCGCGCGAAGTCCGGGGATTCACGCGGCGCAGTCGTTACAGCTGGCAACGCGATCGAATCCTATCTGGATGACCTCGCAACTCAGAAGTCGGTGAGCTTGTCTGGCGCGACGGGAATCAATGCAAAGCTTGACCGGTTCGACCGAGCAGGAACACTTCCGAAGAAGCTGGTGCACGTCGGCAAGTATCTTGGTCACATCCGGAATGCGGCTGACCATGGTACTGACGCTGATGTCGGCGCATCGTGGAGTATCAGAAAAGAAACAGGCATCGAGTATGTGTTTGTGGCCTGCTCTTTTGTCGCGGCCGCGGTAGCTCGAGCACGTGGAAACCCGCCCGTGATTTGAGTGAGTTCGAAGGAAGATTGCAGGTTATACCATGGAGCGTCGAAAGTCATATGCTCAGAAATCGTTCATCGTTAGGAGGTTCTTCAGCTTGTTGAGAATCTCCTGTGCCAGCGAACGAATTCGGAGTCCGCAAGAATCGAACGCCAAGCTACGGGCGTCGCCATGAATATTCCGAATCCCCTCTTGTGTATTATGTCCCTGTGATACAGACCGTAGTGGACCGGGTGGGATTTGAACCCACGGCCTCTACCATGCCAAGATAGCGATCTTCCAGCTGATCTACCGGCCCGCGGGCGGTTCCTATCCTACCAGTCCTTAAATACGTTTCTTCGAGGTTTTCCTGCGCGGCCGGGCGGGCTTCGGCGGCTCCTCCGCGAACTCCTCCAGTGGCTTTTCGGGCCTGACCCTCTCGCCGGGGATCTTCACGGGATATTCCCCCGTCAGGCAACCGAGGCACAAGTCTTCCCGCGCCTGCCGCAACGACCTTATCATCCCCTGAATGGAGATGTAACCGAGCGTGTCGGCGGTGATGTAGGTGGTAATCTCAGGCACCGTCTTCTTGTTCGCAATGAACTGGTCCCTCGTCTTCATGTCGATGCCGAGGTAGCACGGCGCCTTGATCGGCGGGCAGCCGATCCTCAGATGGATCTCCTTCGCCCCAGCTTCCCTGATGATCTGCACAATCTTGCGAATCGTGGTGCCTCTGACGATGCTGTCATCGACGAGGACCACCCTCTTGCCCTTGATAGCGGAGCGGACTGGATTCAGCTTGAGCAGCACCCCGATCTCCCTCTCCGACTGGTCCGGCATGATGAAGGTCCGCTCGATGTACCTGTTCTTGATGAGGCCCTCGACGAGCGGCAGGCCAGAGGCCCTGCTGTAGCCCTGTGCCTGCGCCCTCCCCGATTCCGGCACGGGCATGACTATGTCCGCCTTCACGGGATGCTCCTTCGCCAGCTGCTCTCCGACCTTGACGCGCGCGTCGTAGACCAGCCTGCCGTCGAGGAGGCTGTCCGGGCGGGCGAAGTAGAGCCACTCGAACATGCAATGCGCAGTATGGGTCGGGTGCGGGAGCCGCCAGCTCTCGAACCCCTCCTTCGTCAGCTCGACGATTTCCCCTGGCTTGACGTCTCTCAGGAACCTCATGCCGAGTGTGTCGAACACGACGCTCTCCGACGCGATCATCCTGAGGCCGTTCCCCCGGCCTATGCACAGCGGTCTCACCGCCAGCGGATCCCGCATCCCGAAGACGCGTTCCCCGATCATGATCACAAGGCTGTATGAGCCGACCAGCTTCTTTGTGAACTCGCGGAGGGCGCGGATGACGTCCCCCGTCGAGGAGATCTCGTTCGCAAGAAGGCGGACGATGACCTCCGAGTCGCTCGAGGTCATGAACGCCCAGCCCCTCTTCTGCAGCTCCTTCCTCAGCGCATCAGAGTTGACTATGTCGCCGTTGTGCGCGAGCGCGATCCCGCCGTACTCGGTGGTGCAACTTATCGGCTGCGCGTTCTCGACGGCGCTCGAACCAGTCGTGCTGTACCTGACATGGCCCATGCCTGCGGTCCCGCCGAGGTCCTGCAGGTCCTCCTTCGAAAACACCTCGTGGGCGAGCCCCATCCCCTTCTTGACCTTGATCTCGCCGTCGAAGACGGCGATGCCGGCGCTCTCCTGACCCCTGTGCTGGACGATCCTCAGAGCGTAGTAGATGTCAGTCGCGACCGGGGAGCTCCCAACGGCCCCTATCACGCCGCACTTATCCCGGGGCTTGAGTTCCTTGTATCCGTTTTCTCCGCCACATCTCATCCTAGTGCCTCTTGGCCCAGCTGAAACTCCGTAGTTTCTTCGATCTCCCATATCCGCAGGACGCGCAGTAGCCTTTCTTGACGTGATAGCTGTGCCTGCCGCAGCGCCTGCACCGAATGTGCGTCTTCTTGACGCCCATCTTTCCGAGAGAAGCTGTGCCTTTGGTCATCTAGGCCGACCTCAGGGGCTGATATAGATAACGTTGTCGCCTCGGACGACGGCAAGCTCGACCTTCCTCATGGTCTCGTTGTCCATCAACTCCTCGGCGTTCCTCAGGACGAGGTTCATGTGCGGATCGAAACCTTCCAGGATCCCCCTGTAGCCACGCCCTCCTTTCAGCTCCACCAGGATGCTGGTGTTTATGTGCTGATTAAGCAAAGAAAGCGGCTTAATCATGTTCTCGTAGATGAGAAGCCCATACACTACTTAAAGGTTTACTGGAGTGAGTTCGACTCGGACGGCGACGCTCACTGGTCTTTGCCCGGGATCTCAGACCTGAGATACCGTCTCGGTCAGATCTTCAACTATCCTCTTTCTAAGCGTCTCCTCGATTATCTTGAGTCCGAGCGTCCTGAAGGCGATGTCGACGTTCTCGCCCGTCTTCGCGCTGGTGAGCACCTCGTCTGCATTGTGTTCCCCGGCGAAGCGCTCGAGCTTGTCCGAGAGCCTCTTGATGCTGTTCGGCGGGATGAGGTCGAGCTTGTTCGCGGCGACTGTCACGGGTACTTTCCCCACCACATTCTCCGCCGCTTTTATCCATGTGGCCAAGGACTCCAGCGTCTCCTCCCTCGTCAAGTCGCAGACGGCCACCACCCCGCTCGCCCCGTTGAAGTATGACTCTTTGACCACCCCGATGAGGTCCTTCTCTCCCATGATGTCCCACAAAGTCATCAGGAAATCGACCTTCCTGCCCCCGGGGACATCGAAGACCATCCGCTTCTTCGTGACCTTCGTCCCCATGGTTGAGATGTACTCGTCGCCGAATTGGTCAAGCACATGGCGGCGGATGAGGGATGTCTTGCCTGCCCCAGAGTCGCCAACCATGCAGAGCTTCGCCTTGAATAGGGAACCAGCTGCCACAGTATCGTTACCTGACTCTGGCAAGCGTGGGGGGTTACCATAAACCTCCCTCCATCATTCTCATCTGCGATATTCATCTGGGCGGCCAATGCTGCAGCCGTAGGACGCAAGTCGATTCTGCCTCAACCCGGGCACAGATTCTATACGACGATCTTACCCTTGTCCACAATCCTCTTGCCCGCCACCTCGAGCGTGGCATTGCTCAGGGTCCCGCCGAACTCGTAGTCGCTCTGGACCTTCCCGCCAAGTTCTCTGTTCTCACCGATGCCGACGGAGACCGTGCCGGCGGCGAGATAGGCATGCAGGAAAGATGGCTTCGCCTTGGGATTGATGCCTATTCCAATCGAGCTGAGCAGATCCTTCCCGCCAGTCGCGACGTCATAGAATGCCTTCGTCGCCTCCACATTCTTCCTCGCCGCGAACTCAACGAGATGTCCGTCCTTGAATGTCCATGACATCCCCTGTATCAGCAGCCCCACCTGAGGCGTCGCCACGTCGAAGATCACTCTGCCGTTCGCGCTGGTCTCGTCCACAGTCGTGGCGACCTCCCCGGCCGGCAGGTTCGCGAACCTGGAGTCCTTCGCAATGTCTTCGTCGTCGATTATCCCGTCGTATATGTGGGTCCGGCGCGAATCGAGGCGGAAGGTAAGGTCGGTGCCGTTCGGAGCAGTCAGGTGCGCGTCGCCCGTTCCGGACAGATAGCTCGCCAGGTACTTCCCCTTCTTCTGCAGATCCGCATGCTTCACCGACAGCGCGTCAGTGATGTTCTTCTTCCAGGCGGTATAGGAGAACCCGTACGTCTTGGCCCTCTCCTGCGTGACCTGGCCCAGCGCAAGGTGGACGGACCTGCTTGTCTTCTTCTGCAGCGCCGCCTCGTAATGCCCCTGCTCGCCCTGGAACATCGCCGCGAACCTGTCCTTCGGGATCTTCTTCATCGGCGCCGGGTCCTTCGGTCCCCCAAGGCTGATGTAGGCCGTCACATAGTCGTTCAGACCGAGACAGTGCTTCGAGGTCTTCCTGAGCTGCTCGATGGTCAGGTGCTTGAACTGCCCGTAGAACCACTCGTCCGTCTCCAGCTGGATAAACGGGTCCGCTCCGACCTTGTAGCACTCGATCGCGAGCTGGTCCGCCAGGTCCATGGTGTGCGGATACGTTGTTATGATTACCGGCTCATCCTCCTTCAGACGGAGGCACTCCCTGACTACGCTCTGCGCGATATTCGCCACTGTCATCGCCCCTTCAGGGGGTAATGATGGTCGAATACAAAAAAGCGATGCGAGGCCCAAGCTGGAGATGGTTCTCAGATGGCCCCGCTATCCAGTGACAATCTAGGCTCGCCCTACTCCAGGACGACTATCTTCCGCTTCGCGCACATGTCCTTGAGTATCTTCGGCCAGACGGTGACGCTGACCTCGCCGAGGTGAGCCTTCTTGAGGATGGCCATGTACGTGCGCGACTGGCCTATCCCGGACCCTATGCTGAGCGGGATCTCCCCGTTTATGATCGCCTTGTGGTACGGGTAGTTCAGGAAATGCATCTGGTTGGTGAGCGCGAGCTGCTGTTTCAGGGTCTGGGGCGTCACCCGGATGCCGCCGGACATGAGCTCGTGCCTGCGCTTGGTCACTTGGTTCCAGACGAGGATGTCGCCGTTGAGGCCGTGCATCGGCTTGCCGTCCTTGGACCTGGTCTCGGTCACCCAGTCGTCGTAGTCGGCCGCCCTCATCTCGTGCGGATAGCCGTCCTTCAGAGTCCACCCGATGCCGTATATGAAGACGCCGGGGTACTTCTGGAGGATCGCTGTCTCCCTCTGCTTGCGCGGCAGATCGGGGAACATGTCCAGGATTTCCTCGGCGTGGATGAACTTGAGCTTCTCCGGAAGGTCCGGCCACTTCTTCGACTTCAGCTGCGGGAACTTCTTCTGGATTTGGGTCTCGGCGCCCTTGATGGCCTTCCAGATCTTCTCCACCGTTTTGGTCAGGTAGTCCAGGCTCCTGTCCTCGGCTGTGATCGCCTTCTCCCAGTCCCACTGATCCACATAGGCGCTGTGGTCGTGGTCCAGGAAGTAGTCCTTGCGCACCGCCTTCATGTCCGTGAGTATCCCCTCGCCCGGCTTGCACCCGAACTGCTTCAGTGCCATGCGCTTCCACTTCGTCGCCGCCTGGACAACCTGCGCGTCGACCGGGTGCTTGTTGTAGTCGTTGTTTATGTGGAACTGGACTGGCGTGCGCGATCCGTCGCGGTCCAAGAGGTCATTGACTCCGCTCTCGACATCGACAATGAGAGGGACCTGGACCATGTAAAGGTTCAGCTCCTTGCACATCGTCTTCTCGATGAAATTCTTCGCCTCGAAAAGAGCCAGCATCGTCTCCTTGGGTGTCAGAAGCGGCTCGTAGTCGTTCGGAAGTATCTTCTCCAGCTCCTCGTAGTTCCCAATGCCTGGTCCCGCCAGGTCAGCTTTCTTGTCGGTCATGCCGAATCCCATCTGTCCGAACCTTATCTCCTATATAGAACCGCCGAATTTGGCGTTGCTGGAGACATCATCTCATGGAGGGAGTTGTCTGCCTCAAGGTCTACGCGAATTGACAGTCTTTGACAAGCATGGCAGGGAGTCTCTATCTCCTGATGTCCGTGAATATCCTGCCGTCGCGGATCTCCACGATCCTGTCCGTCTCTTCAGCGATCCTTCGGTTGTGCGTGACTATCACGAAGGTCGTGCCCAGCCTCTTGTTGATGTCCCTGAAGAGCTTGTACACGTTCTCCGAGGATTCGGAGTCCAAGTTCCCGGTCGGCTCGTCTGCGAGGATTATCTTCGGGTTGTTGATCAGTGACCTGGCTATCGCCGTCCTCTGCTGCTGTCCTCCCGACATCTTCGTGGCGAGGTTGTTCTTGACTTTGGACAGACCGACGAGGTCCAGCAGTTTCTCCGCTCTCAAGCGCACTTTGTCGGGGGGTTTCGTGTCGTTGATCCAATAGGGCATCAGCACGTTCTCGTAAGCCGTGAACTCTGGCAACAGGTAATGGAACTGGAAGACGAAACCTATCGTCTGGTTCCTCAACCTCGCCAACTCGTTCTTCTTCATCCTGGCGGTTGTCCTGCCGTCGACGACGACCTCGCCCTTCGTCGGCCTGTCGAGCGAGCCGATTATATTCATCAACGTGGACTTCCCGCTCCCCGATTGACCGATTATCGAGTTGAACGAACCCTCCTCGAACGCGAGGTTGACGTCGAAAAGCACCTGCGTCTTGATGTCGCCAGTGGTGTAGACCTTGTCCACATGCCTCAGCTCGATGATGTCAGCCACTTCTGATCACCTCGATTGGACTGAGCCTGGATGATCGACGCGCGGGGAGTACAGCCGCGAAAGTCGCCGCCAATATCGCAACGATTCCCGAGGCCGCGATGAACGCATAATCGATGCGAATCGCAATCAGCGATGAGCCATCCGGATTGGCGGTTCCAATCGAGAAGCCGTAAAGCAAGAAGAGGCCGAGGAGCACACCCCCGATCGCCCCGCCGATTCCAAGGAATAGTCCCTCAAAGAGGAAAACCATGCTTGCAGCCCTGTCCGTGATACCCATGGCCTTGAGTATTCCTAGTTGGCGGGACTTCTGGACCACCTTGATCGCGAGGACGCTCGCGATGGCGATGACCACCGAGACGAGGACGAAGACCTGTATCATGTAGCTGGAGATGCTCTGGCCCTGGAGCCCGCTCAAGAGCTGCTGGTTCTGCGTCTTCCAGTCGAGAACCTTCACCGAGCTGTCGGAGATCGCGGCTTCTATGTCCGCCGCGGCCTTGTCGGCCTTGAAGATGTCTTTCACCTGAATCTCTATGGAGGTGACATTGTTCCCGAAGCCGAAGATGCTCTGCGCCGTGGGCAAGTTCGTGAGAATCCATGCGCGGTTGATTGACGCGACCTTCAGGTCGTAGAATCCAGTGATTGTCACCGCGAACCTGCTCGCATTGGCGGTGATCACGTCGAACGTGTCAGATAGCCTGAGATTCAGGTCATTCTTGAGTTCCTTTCCAACCAAGACCCCCATCGATGTCTGGGGCAACGAACCTTCATAGAGAGCGTCGTCCAGCCTGTAGATGCCGTTGGCGTCCTCGAAGTTGACGCCCCTCACGACGACTGATGCTGTCCTGCCTGACTTGTCAATGAAAGCCGCGGAATCGGCAGCGACAGAGACTGTTTTCACCGCGTCAACTCCCCGGATTCTCGTGACCATCGCGTCCCATCCACCAATGGTTGGGCTGCTGTCTGCGGGGACGACGGTCACCTGCGATGACCTGCCGACCGTCGCATCAACGAGGCTCGTCTGGAGGCTTCCTATGAGGGAGCCCACGAAGACCTGGACGGCGACACCCACGGCGATTCCCGCAATGATCAGCATCGTCTGACCCCTGCTCGACCTCAGAAATCGGAGGGCGATTTTCAGCGAAATCATCTGCTCCCGCCTCCTCTCAGGTTCCTGACGTCATCGAACGTCTGCAGGAGCATGTCGGCGCCTATGCGCCTGTACTCGTCGGGGTTCTTGCGGAAGGCGTTCCCGCCAACGATGATCTTCACGTCGCGGTGGCCAGCTTCCCTGATCTTCGCGATGGCCTTCTCGGCCGCCACAATGTTGTAGTAGTTGGACACGCTGATGGCCAGGTACTTCGGTTTGGCATCGGCAACAGCTGCGACGATGTTCATTCCCGGCGTGTTGGCGCCCACGAATGTCGCGTCATAACCGCAGAGAGTGAAGAAGTCCGTGACCATTTTCGCCCCGAGCTCGTGGAACTCCTCGACCGGGCATGCAACGAGGACCTTCTCCCCCTTCTTCCCGCCATACTTCCCATCACGTTCACGGATGACATAGGGGTAGCAGCACTCGATGATCGTCCTGACGATCGCGCTCTTAACATGCTCCTTCCAGACACAGGTGTCCGTGTCCTCGAACGTACAGACGATGTTGTTCAAGGCGGGAGCCAATATCTCATCGTAGAGCTTGACTACATCCAGTTCCCCCTTGGAGAGTCTGGAGAGCACGAAGTCCACGCATTTTTCCTTGTCCTCATGATCCAACAATGATACGAACTCGCGGTAGAGCGGGTGCATGCACCACTTCTGAATCGACTATTGGGAATTCCTTGAATCGATGCCTCGGTTGATTATATTGTTGTCGCTTTGAGAGCGGCGAGCGCCGGCACGGGTCCTGGCAAGGTTTTTCTAGCTCCTGCAGGTCATGTCCATACAGGGCATGGATGAAGCTCACGGAGATCATCGAGGCTTTCAACGAGAACCTCTCCAAGGAATACGGCGCCATACTGCTGTACATCGAGTTGCGGAAGCTACCCTTGATGGCCAGGAATGTGAAGACCGCCGCTCTGATCTCCAGCCTAGCAGAGGACGAGATGCATCATGCGGAGATGCTCGCGGACAGGATTGCCAGCCTTGGCGGAGAATCAACCTGGCAGATAGCGCCGTTCGAAAGAAAGTCCACAGTCAGGGAGACTCTGATGCAGATAATCGAGAGCGAAGAACAAGCGATAGAGGACTACTCCTATCTGATTGAAAGGCTGGCCGGCCAGCCGAAACTCCGGGAGATGCTCATTGCCATTCTCGAGGACGAGAGACGCCATAAAGGAAGGACTGAAGAACTGTTGAAATCTGCCTCGGGACGCAAGGCGAACCCATAGCGATTCCATTCTCTTGATCGCACTCCAGACATTCCATCACCCCTATTCAGCCTGGCTCATTGGCGCAATCATCTGGCGGGGTATTCAGGTTTATCAGCATATTCTGATTTATCAGAAGGATTTAAATCAATGGAAATCCATGCGCTCCAGAGGCGTCTGAATGACCAAGACCAGATCGCGCAAATCACCGCGGCGGAACCAAACTGAGGAAACCGGATGCTGCAAGGTGGAGTCAATAGTCGGCATAGACGATAGAGGACAACTTGTGCTCCCCAAGGAACTGCGCGATAGGGCGAAGGTGAAGGCGGGCGACAAGATGGCGGTTGTGAGCTGGGAGAAGGGCGGGGAGGTCTGCTGCATAGTCATGATAAAGGCAGACGGCCTGACGAAGATGGTCGCAGACATGCTGGGTCCTATCATGAAGGACATAACGGAGAAGTGATCATTTGGCGGCCAAGATGAAGGAAGATGAGATCAAGAGAGTGGTGAGGCAGAGCTACGCGAAAGTCGCGAGAAACGCCGGACGCTGCTGCGGTCCCTCCGACATGCAGGAGGCGGTGATGGAGACGAGCAAAGCCATAGGTTACACCGCTGAGGACCTAGCGGCGGCGCCGGAGGACGCAAACATGGGCCTCGGTTGCGGGAACCCGACAGCCATCGCGACTCTGGCTAAGGGCGAGGTGGTCCTGGACCTCGGGTCAGGCGGCGGGTTCGACTGCTTCCTTGCCGCTGACAAAGTCGGCAGCAAGGGGAAAGTAATCGGCGTCGACATGACCCCCGAGATGATCAAGAAGGCCAGGAAAAACGCCGAGAAAGGAGGCTACAAGAACGTCGAATTCAGACTTGGCGAAATAGAGAACCTCCCCGTCGCCGACAGTTCCGTCGATGTCATCATCTCCAACTGCGTCATCAACCTCGCATCCGACAAGAAGCGAATCTTCGAGGAAACGTTCAGGGTGCTGAGGCCTGGCGGGAGGGTCATAGTCTCCGACATGGTCCTGTTGAAAGAACTCCCCAAAGAGATCAAGAATTCGGTGGCTGCGTACGTGGGTTGCGTGGCCGGGGCGATGCTCAAGGACGACTACCTCAAGGTCATCGAGAAGGCAGGATTCAGGAAGCTTCGCCTCTTGAAGGAGACGAGATTCCCGGTCCAGGTGGCTCTGAGCACTCCCGCCGCGAACGAGGCAATCCAGCCGCTGAAACTGAGCAAGAAGAATGCGGACAAGCTTGTCGACTCCATCGCGAGCATCGACGTCTACGCGGTCAAGCCGGGAAGGAAATAGAGTGCGGGGGATGGGAATTCCAGTCCCGAGGCGGGCCTCGAGGACCTTTGAACCCATGAACTCCTGCGAGACAGGATTTTAAGTCCTGTGCCGTTGGCCAGGCTTGGCTACCCCCGCCGAAGCGCAAGAATGGCGGTGGCGTCTTAGACTTTTCCTCGCCTCATCGAAGCGAGAGCCACGGCATCAGGGTGTCCGAGGGCAGCCTGAGGCGGTAGTGCTTCCCGCCGACCCGCAGGAGTATCGTGTTCTCCCGCCTCGCATCCAGTTCTACCTCCGGGCTCAGCCTGTCCCTCGCCAGCCGCCTCATCAGCCTGCTCTTCATCCCCCGCAGCATTTGACGGGTCTTCCTCTCGAATCTCGGCAGACCCTCGCCGGGGAACAGGCGGTTGTGCCTACCATCGACAATCACCGCCACGAGACCTTGCGACTCCATCAGGAGCGTCAGCTTCCTCACCGCCGCGACGCTGCGTCCAATCTCCGGCGCGAACTCTGCCGGGGTCAGGCCGGGTTTCTCGACGATCATCTTCAGGATCTCCCGTCCGGAATCTTCCGCCAGCATCGCCAGAACGGGGATGTCCTCTTCCGCCGGCCTCAGATCCGAGGGATAGTAGACGCTGCTCCCGCCAACGTCCCCCGCTGCCAAGTACTCATGTTGGGTCATCTTCCTCAGGTGGAACTGCACCACGGTCGCGTTCATCCCGAGGCTGCGCGCGATCGGCCTCAACCTCGAGGCGGGATAATGACAGAGGTGTTCGAAAATCCTCTGGCGGGTCTGACTCATGAGGATGCTCTCGGGCCTGCCCTTGACCTGGAGGGCCTCCTCGCCCTCGCCGACCATCGCCCTTAGAGCCTCGCCGAGCCTAGGCATGCTCTTTCTCTTCCACCGAGTATTCCTCGAGTATCAGGTCTAGCAACTCGTCCGGATCGACATCGACTAGATCCTGCTCGGAAAGCGCGTCGATCGTCTTCATAAAATTGTCCTTTGCCGTTGGCGATAGCTTGGAGAGTCTGTCCTCGTCGAGGGACAGCGCTTTCTCCTTCACTATCTTCCCAGCTTTCGCCACGCCCCGCCGCCTCGTGAGCTCCTCTACCCTCCTCACGTACACCCCGACCCCTTTCATGATACTGTAGGGGTGCCAGTACCTGCTGTGCTTGCTGGACCTGCACTTGATAATCTTGAGCTCCCTCCTCTCAGGCGATTCGAGGCTCGCGTATCTGAGGTGGATCAAATTGTCCGCGAGGTACATCGGAATGACCAGGTCCGGGGCGGAGAGGTCGCCGACGCTGCCATGCTCCTCCAGAGTGCAGAGGACGGTTCCTATCTTCCTGGTCTCGCGGAGGAAGTATGAGACAAGCTCTCTCTGCTCGTATTTCTCCTTGACGGACCAGAGCACAGGCGTGAGGGGGTCGATCGCTATGCGCGCGTTGTGCCCCTCCCACTCGTCGACGAACTCCGCGAGCTCCTTCTGGATGAAATGCGAGAACTGCTTCCCCCCGGCGTCGACGAAGATGAGTGAGCCGTCGGAGATGTACGAGTCGATGTCATCCCAGCCCATGAGCTTGGAGTTCTTGACGATTTCGCTCGGGGCCTCGTCGAGGGTGATGAAGACCGCATCGTCGTTGTCGAGGAGACCTCGGCGGAGGAACTGTGTCGCAAAGGTGGTCTTGCCGGCGCCGGGCGATCCTATGACGACCGTGGTGGTGTGTTCGTTGATGCCGCCGTCCATGAGGGCATTGAGACCGTAAACGCCGGTCCGGACCTTCTTCATCGATGGCTCCTAGGGAGGGGCGGGAATATAATGGTTATTGCGGACGAATCGCCTGACCTCGGCACCCGGGCAACAGCAATAATAGCCCGGCAAGCGTTCCCGCCGTGGGTGATTCTTTGCCCGACGCTGTCGTCACCAAGAGACTCAGGAAGGCATATGGGAAGGTCAACGCCGTCAAGGACCTCGACCTCACGGTCAGCGAGGGCGAGATATACGGGCTCATAGGCCCCAACGGCTCCGGCAAGACGACGACGGTCAAGATCCTTTGTGGACTCCTGAGGCCCGACGGCGGCGAGGCGCAAGTCTTGGGGAGCCCGCCAGGCAGCAGCTCAGTCAGACCGCTAATCGGCTACATGCCCCAAGACCTCGCGATTTACCTCGACCTCAAGGTCAAGCAGAACATCGACTTCTTTG
Organism: Methanobacteriota archaeon; assembly: GCA_017885655.1. Lineage (GTDB taxonomy): Archaea > Thermoplasmatota > Thermoplasmata > RBG-16-68-12 > JAFNFQ01 > JAFNFQ01. Next base: position 34,081 of record JAFNFQ010000058.1, read on the forward strand.
GACGCCTATATGGCCTCGGTGGGAAGAAGCTGGAGGCGCGCGAGAAAGGACTTCTGCGTATGGTTGCGCTGGACGGCAGAGAAGATTCCCTCGTATCGACGCTGAGCGGCGGCATGAAACATCGCCTTTCCCTCGTGTGTGCGATGATCCACGGTCCCAAACTCCTCTTTCTTGATGAACCGACACTCGGCGTGGATCCAGAGCTGCGATTCTCGTTCTGGCAGTACCTCAGGAAGCTCAAGGAGGGGGGCGTCACCGCTCTCATCACCACCCACTACATGGACGAGGCGGGGCGATGTGACCGTGTAGGGCTCATCAGGGAGGGCCGGCTGATTGCCGAGGGCACGCCGAAGGAATTGCGGGAGTCTGCCGGATGCGAGTCCCTCGAAGATGCATTTCTTGTCTTCTCGAGGAGTGATGCGAGATGAACCGCGCCGTCGTCATTGCAATCAACATCCTGAGACAGATAAAGAACGACAGACGCACCGTCGGGATGATCGTCGTCACCCCAATCCTCGTGATGGTCCTCTTCGGCTACGCGTTCGCCGGGGAACCCCATGACCTGCAGTTGGCAATCGCAAATGAGGATGTCGGGAGCGCATCTTTCCCAACGCTCGAGGGACCTGTTGTCACCCTGCCTTTGAATCTTGGCCGAATCATGGTCGATTCCATAGACGGCGAGACTTTCGCCAAGACCAGCACGGATAATCTTGAGTCCATCAGGCAGATGATCTCGGACGGACGCGCCTGGGGTGGGCTGCACATTCCAAGCAACTTCACGCAGCACTTCATCACCAAGGGGTTCCAGATAACTAATCAAGCAGTCATCATGATTGGCGGAACCCCCTATCACCTGAACCTCACGCAGATTCGGAGCATGCCAACTGATCAAGCATACATGGCGACCCTCGTCGACAACAGCAATACCCAGGTCGGCTCGCTCGTTCAGCGCAAGATGCAGGAGGCATTCAGCTCGATGATGGCACAACTCCCCGTTAACCTCTCCTTCTCAGGCGTCATCCAGACAACCTTCGTCTACGGCACCAATGCAAAGTTCATCGACTTCTTCGCGCCTGGAATCATGTCTTTCGTAATCACCATCATCACAATCATGCTCACAATTGTCTCCATAGTCCGCGAGAGGACCAATGGAACCATGGAGAGAATATTCGCGTCGCCCACACGCCCCCACGAGGTAGTTCTCGGGTACATGATCGCCTTCAGTCTCATAAGTCTCGTTCAATCGTGTCTCCTCCTCGGTTCGGCCATCCTGCTGTTCAACATGACGATCCAGGGCAGCGTCTTGCTCGCCCTCGGGTTCGTCGTTCTCTATGCCATTGGTGTGCAAGGCCTCGGCACTCTCCTCTCGACTGTGGCCCGCAACGAGTTTCAGGCAATCCAGCTTGTCCCGCTGGTGTTCGTGCCTTTCATGCTATTAGGCGGCATTTTCTGGCCTATCGAGGCGATGCCGGCGTTCATCAGGCCCCTATCGTCGGTGATACCCCTCACATACGCGGCCGAGGGGCTCAGGTCAATCGTGATAAGGGGATGGGGACCTGCGGAGATCTGGAAAGACTTGGTCGCACTCGGCATCTTCGCTGTGGTAATGATCCTGGCAGGTTTCGCGGTTACGAAAAAGAGGGCGAGAGGTTAGACGCCACAGCTCTGCAACTTCAAATAGCCCGGATGCGTGATTCATCCCCGCAATGCAATTGACACTCCAATCCAGAGTAAAGCTCAACAACGGCGTCGAGATGCCGATGCTGGGATTGGGCGTCTGGCAGATGGCGCAGGGTACCGAGACACAACGCGCCGTCAAGTCTGCTCTGGATATTGGCTATCGCCTTATCGACACCGCCAAGCTCTACGCGAATGAGAGAGATGTCGGCATCGCCGTCAGGGAGAGCGGGATTCCCCGCGAAGAGGTGTTCGTGACCACCAAACTCTGGAACACGGACCACGGCTTCGAGACTGCGATCAAGGCGTTCAACGGGAGCCTGCGCGAACTCGGGTTCGATTATGTCGACCTCTATCTGATACACTGGCCCGTCGCTCCTCTGAGGAGAGACAGCTGGCGGGCCTTAGTGAAGCTTCTCGAAGAGGGGAAGTGCCGGGCAATCGGGGTCAGCAACTACACCATCAGCCACCTCGAGGGGCTCCTGCGGGACTCCTCAGTAGTGCCGGCGGTCAACCAGGTCGAGTTCAGCCCATTCCTCTTTCAGGAGGAACTCATGGACTCCTGTCAAGATCACAACATACAGCTTGAGGCCTACAGCCCGTTGACGAAGGGAGCGAGACTAGGCGACCCGAAGCTGAGACCCTTCGCGGCAAAGTATCACAAGACCGCCGCCCAGATTCTCATCCGGTGGGCATTGCAGCACAATATCGTCGTGATACCCAAGTCCAGCAAACCGGAAAGGATCCTCGAGAACAGTCAGGTGTTCGACTTCGAGATCTCATCCGCCGACATGAAAATGCTCGATTCTCTCGGAGAGGATTATCGCACCACCTGGGACCCAACGAACACACGATAGCGGGCTGGCGGGCATCGGCCAGCGTGTCGCTCGCGCCAGCTGACCTCAGGTCCGTCTGTCCCCGCCCTGGCCCTTCTGCGCCTTGTACCGCGCCGAGTCGAGGTCGAGGTCCATGTCCTCTTCCTTCGCCTTGCCCGGGCTGAACACCTTACCCGCCTCGAACTCCAGCTTCTTGTCCTGCTTCTTCTTCTTGCGCGGCGCCTGCTCAACCTGCTGTTCCATGTAGATCCTCCCATCTGTGAGCGTAGGGGTCGGGTAGGTCTATGCGGCGGCGGTCGCCGTCGCCGACCATCACAGTGGACCAATCGATGGACTCGATATTGAACCTGTCGCAGATTTCCCGCCTCAGCGCGGCCCTGGTGTCGCTTGGCGGCTCCTTGATCGCCTTGGCGATGTCGCCGTCCTTCAGCAGTCTTTCCACGAGCCCTTTCGACTGCCTCTTGTAGAATATGCCTCTCTCTGCCCCGACCTCCGAGTACTGCTTGCAGGCCATCATCTCGACCTCGGGTCCGCTCTTGCTCTCCTTGGCCTCCTGGATGGCGAAGTACCTGTCCAGCCATTCGACCCGCCTGGCGAGTTCTTTCGATTTCCTGCCCTCGATGCCGTCGAGGACTTCCTCGAGGATTTTCAACGCGCGCTTCTCTCGATCATCCTCCACGATGTTCTCTATCTTCGCCAGGTAATATCTCTGGATATCCACCGGCGAGACCTTCTTACCGCCATTGAGGTGAACCTTCCAGGCTTCCGGGTTCGTCTTCTCGACGTTCTCCCACATGTCCTCGACCGGCGACTTGAGGCGGGGAGCGTCGCCGAGCTTGTCCATCTCCATGAGCTGCAGTATGGCGGTGGTGGTGAAGTGCCGAAGCAGGATCGCCACCTCGTTCATCAGCGCATCCCCGCAGATGACGTGCAGCCTGCGCCAGCCCGAGCGGTCCGAGTGTGGCTCGTCGCGCGTGTTGATGAGCCCGGTGTTGTGCATGGTCTCGCCGCTGACGACTGCGCTCGTCAAATAGATCATCGGCGATAGGACATACTTCCCGTCGAGGATGTCTCCCGCCCCCGTGTAGATGAACCTGGTGCTGAAGTGCGGCACTAGCTCCTTCACGAACTTCTCAGGGAAGTCCACGGACCTGTCGACGATGTAGTTCTCATGGCTCCCGTAGCTGACTCCCTCGGGTGACGTGTTGTTCTTGAACGCCCAGATCCTCTCCCCGCTTGAGAGGTACTTCTCCTCCGTCACCCGCCTCAGCCAATCGATCACCTTCTCGCCCGCCTTCTCCCACAGGAGCATGTCGAAGGGGTTGCTCACCTCGCAGGTGCTCAGCTCGAAGTGACCGACGTCGTAGTAGCAGCGAGAGCCGTTGGTGATGAACTCCCCCGCCAGCTGAAGGTCGCTCTCTCTCAACAGCTCGAGCGCGAGGGTGTGAGGGTCGAACCCCTTGGAGGCAAGCTTCTTCGAGTACATCGTGTACTCGTGTTCTGTCCCCTGGATCCTCTTTCTCATCCTTATCCTACCATCGGGTCTCCGCCGGCGCTCTTGAATATCTCCCTCTGTCTCTTCTCGTAGAGGTAGACATCGGTTATCGCGTGCTCCTTCGACTCTTCCTCGATCGCCTGCTGGAAGTCGTTCAGGTTCAGCCCCTCCTTTTCCCGCTCGGCCTTCTTGAGGTTGAGAATCCTCTTGACGTAATTCTTCTTGGCGGTCTTCACGACGGCGGCGATGATCGCTCCGGAGACTATGTCCTTCCTCTTGACGGTCTTGATCGCTTCCTTGGCTTCCGGGTCGGTTTTCACCCTGACCCACTTGCTCTCTCCGTAGAACTCGTCGAGCACGGCATTCCTCAGGTACCGGATCGCCTTCTCGTGGTCGCCTTGCTCCCTGACGATGCCCGCTTCGACCGGAAGATCGCCTGCCAAGTAGATTGAGAGGATCTCCTCGGCCATCTTCCTGCTTGGCCTGGGTATCTCGATTATCTCGTCGAACCGACCGGGCCTAAGGAGTGCCGGATCCAAGAGATCGGCCCTGTTGGTCGCGCCTATCACGAATACGTCGTGAAGCTCCAGCAGGCCGTCCATCTCGCTGAGTATCTGCGCGATTATGTTCTTGTGCACGCCCGAGGTATCCATGTAGCCTCTCACGGTGAATACCGCCTCGATTTCGTCGAAGAAGACGATGCTCGGCCGCCGCTCATGCGCCTGGCGGAATATCTCCTTGATGAGCCGTTCGCTTTCCCCCACCCACTTGCTCAGCACGTCGGCGATGCTGACGTTGAAGAATGTCATGTCGTTCTCGGTCGCGACGGCCTTCACCAGGAGGGTCTTCCCGCATCCAGGCGGACCGTGAAGCAGTATGCCCCGGGGCGCCTCCAGGTTGATCTTCTTGAACAGCTTCTGCTCCTTGAACGGGAGAATCGTCACATCCCTGATCCTCTCGATAGCCTCCCCCAGTCCGCCAATCTGCGCATAGTGGACATTCGGCTTCTCGCCCAGCAGCAGGTTCTTCACTTCAAGATTCGGGAGGACCTCGATCAGCTCCATGGTCGGCGGGAGGACAGATATCTGGAACCCGGGCTTCAGCTTCCCGATGATCTCCTTCTCGGCGGAGACCAACCTCTTCTCCATGTCGCCTTCGACAGTGATCACAAGCTTGCCTTCGAGGATGTCAGCGACCTTCGCAATCACTCCTTCATTTCTGGCGTTGCTGCTCTCGACAATCGCGTATGTCTGCGGATGAACCCAGACGTACTGCCCTATGTTCAGCGTCGACTTGTCGACGAGGCCTGTGCTGACCTTCAGGAGCTCCATCGACCTCGCCACCACGACCTGGCTCGCGTCGAGATCCGGTCCTTCCTTCCTGACGACGTAGGCATACAGCAGAGGCGGCTGCTTGATCTTGTTGAATTTCTCCTCATAGGCCTTGAGCCTATACTCCCTCTCATCCACCTCATAGCGGAAGGCCTGCAGATCCCTCTCGTACTGCCGCTTGAGCCGGTCGAGCTTCTCCTCGTACTCTTCCTTCATTTCGTCGAGCGATTCCTGATCCTTTTGCTTGGTTTCCGGCATCGGATGACCACCGCCGCGAAATATGTCAAGGGCGTCCTGGCGCTCAGACTGCCATCTTCGTGCTGAAGATGGCCAAATCCAGAACGCCTAGAACCTAATCATGTCTGAGCTGGGGTTATGAACCTTGCGACGAGATTATGGGATTCAGTAATCTGGAGAGTGCAAGAAGAGTCACCTAATCAATGGAGTGTTGAAAATTATAAACAATGACGAATTTAATCACGGTCAGACGGCTCAGGAATCATGATAGCCCGTGATACTTGAACACTTTCCTCTTGACGCCGTCGACGACCTTCTTCACCGCACTCGACACAGCGCCGCCATCCTGTGTTTCCTCGGAATCCCTCAGCGTCCCGCCTTTCGGGGCGATCGCGTATGTGATCTTGCAGTACTCCATCCATTCGATCGGCAGGTCGTTTGCCAGCTCCTTCCCGAGCATCTTGGCGAAGAAGAGAGTCCATATCCTCGGGCAAATCATGATATCATAACCGCCGCCAGTCACCGCCACCCATCGCCCGCCGCCATATCTCCTCGAAATCTCGTCGAAGTCCCTGCCGATCTCCTCGTAGGCCCGCGTGGTCAGGTTCAGGTGGGCCAGCGGGTCGGCGAAGTGCGCGTCAGCGCCGAGCTGGGTGAACAACACCTCTGGCTTGAACGCCTCTGCCAAAGGGATGACGATTTCCTTGAAGGCATGCAGATAGCTCGCGTCTCCCGAGTATGGGGGCAACGGGACGTTCACGGTGTAGCCCTCCCCGTCACCCGTGCCGATCTCATCGATGTCACCTGTCCCTGGGAATAAATAGTGACCGTCCTCGTGGATTGAGACTTTCAGGACTCGCGGGTCGTCGATGAATATCGATTGCACACCGTCTGCATGATGAACATCTATGTCGACGTACATCACCCTGCTCAGGCCATATTTTCCGAGCAAACGCTTTATGCCAACGGCAATATCATTCAGGAGACAAAACCCGGACGCTCTCGCTGGCAGGGCATGGTGGAACCCGCCACCTAGGTTCATGGCTTTTTCCGTCTCCCCTTTCGCGACCGCATCGCAGGCGAGCATGGTCCCGCCGACCTGGAGGCTTGCCGCCTCGAACATCCCTGCGAATACCGGATTGTCCGAGATGCCAAGGCCGTGTGAGAACGATTGGCCGTCCGGGTGCTCGCTCAAGTGCTCGAGAACCTCCAGGTATCCCCTGTCGTGCACGGCGATCAGGTCTTCGTATTCGGCGAGGCTGGGTTTCATTTCGACCGCGCCCTTCGGCCCTATGAGCCCGTAATCCTGCATGAGCATCTTCGTGAGGAGGAGCCGCTCCTCCCTCATTGCATGCCCTTCCCCGAAATTGTATTTTAGGTACTTGTCATCATAGACAAGGACAGGGCTGGCCATCGACGCGCCATGTCCCCCAACATCTAAAGCCTTAGCCCCTCAGATGAGCCATCCACCCGTTACGTTGATGACGTCACCGGTGACGAAACCCGCCTCATCGGAGACGAGGAAAGCCACGGCGGCGGCGATGTCCCACGAAGTCCCCGGCCTGCCGACCGAAGTCTCTTTGTCTTTGACCTCGAGTGCCTCCTTGACGGTCCTCTCCTTGTCCGCGACGACGCCGGGAGCGACCGCGTTGACCGTGATCCCGCTCCTCCCGACCTCTCGGGCGAGCGACTTGGTGAACGCGACGACTCCCGCCTTCGCGGCATAGAACGCGGACATGCCGGACGCCCCGTGCGCCCTGTATGCGCCCGCGGCGGCGAGATTCACTATCCTTCCCCACTTTTGCTTCTTCATGATCGGCAACACCTGCCTGGAGCACAGGAACGCGGCGGTGACGCTCGTGTCCAAGACCCTCCGCCATTCACCGAGCGACATCGCCTCCACATCCTTTGTGATCCAATCGCCAACGTTGTTGACCAAGATGTCGAGTCGGCCAAAGTGAGTATGAACCTTGTCCACGAGCTCGGCGACCTCCACCTCTCTCGTCACGTCTGCCTTGATGGCCAGAGCCTTGCGGCCCTTCGATTCGATTTCCTTGACAACCTCCAACGCCTCTGCCTGACTGTGCAGATAGTTGACGGCGATGTCCGTCCCTTTCTCTGCTAGGGTCAGGGCTATGGCCCGTCCTATGCCTTTCGCTGCCCCCGTGACCAGCGCCACGCGTACTGGGAGCGTCACGGCTGGATGATGGACGGAGTCGGTATTAAGGCTGTTCGAAGACCGGCCTGAAAGGAGGGCCTTAGATTTCGTCTTCCTCCTCGGTCTCCGCCTCTTCGATCTCCACCTTCTTCTCCACTCTCTTCTCTTCCTTGGGCATCTGTTTCGGCTGCTGCTTCTCCGGCTGCAACTCCTCCTCTTCCTCGATTTCGCCCAAGTCCTCCTGAGGACCCTGGAGAGCGCGAATCTTGCGGCTTATCGCGAAGTACATCCCGATGAGACCGACGAACAGCATCACGATCAGCAACACCATCCCCATCATCAGCACGTTGCCCAGGCCGTCCAGGTCTGACTTGAGCGTCCTGATGTCGCCCGACGTCTGGTTGAGCGCGTCGAGCCTGCCCTGGATCGTGGTCAGCTGATTGTTGACATTGGTGATATCCTGACTCTGCTGGTTGATCGTGTCATTCATGTCTGCGATCTGGTTGTCCAGGTTATCGATTTGGTTGTTGAGGTCATTAATCATGCCGAGCAGCAACGTGATTTGATTCTGCAAGCCGGCGATATCAGGCGCGATGTAGGTCACGTCTCGCGTCTGCTGGTTCGTGTTGCCGGCCTGGTCGGTCGCCGTGATATAAATCGTATTGACTCCGTCAACCAAGAGGGCGACGATTGTATCGAAGCCTCCTGTCGAGTCCACCATAGCCATCTGTCCGTTGACTGTGATCGTTGCGCTGGGCTCGGTCGTTCCCCTGACCTCCACCGATGGGACTGTCGTCTGGTACATCGGCGTGGGCATCGCAATCGCCAGTGTCGGCGCGACCGTGTCGAGTGTGATGGTCTTGAGCACCGCCGCCGTGTTCCCTGCGACGTCTGTCGCATTGACCCAGATGTTCTTCCCTCCGTCGCTTCCCAGGCCCACCGTCGTCGTGAAGCTGCCGTCGCCCGCCACCGCAACCGGTGCTGAGTTGACGGCCACAGTGGCAGAAGGCTCGGTCTGACCGGAGACAGTTAAGGCCGGATTGTTGGTGTACGCTCCTGTTGGAGACGTGATCGTCACGGCTGGCGATACCGTGTCCACGGTGACGCCGATGATCTCGACATGGGCGTTACTAGCGGGATCTGTCGCCACTACCCGGATTGAATTGCCGCCTTCTTTCAATGCAATAGTGACAGCGAAATCACCGACATTGCTCACAGCAGCGTTGATGCCCTCGATCACGACCGACGCCCCTCGTTCGGTCGTACCCGCCACCACCACCGTCCTCTCTTTGATGTAGGAACCTGTAGTGGGCGAGGTGACCGTGAGTGCTGGAGGTTGGGTGTCGAGTTCGATGTCCTTATGGAGCAAGGCGGTATTGCCGACCAAGTCTGTCGCCTCTATCTGAATGGTGTTCGGCCCCTCGACAAGGTTCGTCGAACTGCTGAACGCGCCATTCGTGGTCGCTGTCGGCACTCCATTGATCAGCACCGTGGCGATGGTCGACTCCGTGTAACCGACCACGTTCACCGCAGGCTGATTCGTGATGCTGACCGCAGGAGACGTGAGGACTATGATGGGTGCCGAATTGTCCACACCGAACGTGAACATTAGTGAAGCGAGGTTCGGCGTGGTGGCGAGGTCGTACATCTGGATGTCCACCGTATGCTGTCCCTCGCTCAGCAGGAAGGTCAGGTTCCACCACAATTCTCCGGCCACGATTCTCGCAGACGAGGTCACATCGCGCCCGTCCAAGGTCAGGAGTATGCTGTTCATGTCGACGCCCGAGTAGAACGCTCCCCGAACGTCATCGAAGGAGACGTCGATTATCTGGACGTCGGATGTCCTGTAGTCGATTCCTGCCGAGGGTGAGTTCAGGGTTATCGTAGGCGGTGTCGTATCGCGCGCCATGAGCAGCACCGGCAGCTCGATGGTCGTCGGCGCCCCCATTGGCCCGATGAAGATGACGCCATAGTAATCACCTTCGACATCGGGGATATCGTAGTCGATATCGAAAGTGTAAGGCGCGTTGGCGACGATTGGACCAGAGGGCACGTTCGCCGGATTCAAATCCATTCCCGCTCTCAGGTCGATTGTCAAATCGAATCTCGCATCCGGCATCGGCACCGTGAATCCATGCACTTCGATCTTATACGTCCCGTCGTCTGGCATCGTCAGCTTTACCCGCTCGTTGGCGGTCGGTGAGGTCGAAGAACCGACGGGCACTTCGCCGCCACCAGGCAACTCGTAATACACATAGAGGTCGAGATCGACGGGGAACGACGAGCTCAGTACGATGTCCATCAGTCCCGCGTGAACAGAGTCGACAAGGAAGCTGACCCGTTCATCCTGGGTGATTGGATAGACATACGTTGTCGGCTCGGAGACCCCGTAGGCCCTGACCTCCATCCCGTCGGGCATATCCATCGTCGACATGAAGTCGAACGTCTTCACGCCCGAGCTCTGCGACAGCTGTTCGGTCCACGGGAATGGATTGACGTTCACGAAACCCGTCGCTCCCGAGAACACTTCCGAAGGCCCTTCGCCCGCGTAGAGGACGTTGTGCAGGGCAATCTCGTGCAGACCATTCGCGGCAGGCCCTGAGACCCATTCCTCCGGACCGCCTGTCGCCGTATTGAATAACCAAGTGCCCGCTCCTATGTTCATGTTCGGGCTGCCGCCGACTTGGGAAAGTGCGTATGGTCCGAAAAGGGAAGGCATCGCATTCGAGAAGTCGTCTGGGGTAGGACCGAATAATAGCGTGTCTATGTCGGTCGGGTAGTTGTTCCATTTAGTGTGTATGAGGAAACGAGTGCCGTCCGTGATCGGCGTGCTGTCCGGCACGTCCATGAAATAGAACCGCCAATCCCCCGCTTCCGGTCGCCATGACCAGTCTTGGCCGCCATACATGCGGCCATTGTCATAGTAGCTCGTGTTGCTGGTGTCCTCCTGGAAGGTTATGTCCTGACTGTTCCCGGCGACGTTTATCACGATCGGTATGACCGTCTCGTTCGAACCGGTGTCCTTCAGGATCACCATCGCGCTGTAGACGCCTACCGCAGCCGTTGGCGGCACACTCACCGTCACTCTGAGCGTCTGCGTCGCTCCGGCACCGAGCGTCACGGTCGCCTTGTCTTCCGTGATCCACGCCGAATCAGCAAGCTCATAGAACTCCAGCACGACGTGGACCCTCGTGCTCGGAATCGCCGGATCCCGGTATCTGTGGATGACGCCGAACAGTAGGGCATCGTCGACCCTCGTGAGCGGATCGTGCACGAATGCGTTCTGGACGTTCGAAAATCCGTATGCATAGGTGAACCTCATGTATTCTACCTGCCCGCCAACGTTGTCGAGCTCGCCCGAGTTCACCACACCGTTGCCGTTCAAATCGTCCCAATAAAGGCCGTTGCCATTGAGGTCCTTCCAATCGTAGAACAGCGCCCTGTAAGCGCTGTTCATGGTGTAATCGTACTCTGGGTCGAACGATGCGAAGTCGGTGTACGCAATCCCCCGTACGAATTTGGTGTTCGGATAGGCCGAGAGCATCGCGCTGACGTTCCACAGGTAGTCAGGCCTATTGCTGCTGGGACTGCTTTCATCCGAGTTGTTCGACCAGATGTCAAACGTCCGTTCTCCCGCCTTCCTGAGGACGGCATCCGAG
>JAFNFQ010000059.1 GCA_017885655.1 Methanobacteriota archaeon
GACAAAACGGCCTCCTTGAAAACACGGCGGGCGAGCGTGAGCCCATTCGAATGTATGCCAGTGCTGCCCAGGCCAATGAGGACATCTCCTGACTTGATCGCTTTTCCCGCTACGATCTTGTTCTTCTCCACGATTCCCAGGCATGTCCCCGCCAGGTCGAAGTCGTGTACGACCTCCGGCAGGATTGCGACCTCGCCGCCAATGATTGATATGTTGGCCTGGCGGGCCCCCTCGTTGAGGCCGATGCCGACCTGCCTCGCAACATCCTCGTTGTATTTCTCCACGGCGAAGTAATCGACGAATGCAATCGGCTCTGCTCCAATGCAGATCATGTCGTTGGCGTTCATGGCAACGCAGTCGATCCCTACAGTGTCCCATTTTCGCATCTGGGTCGCGACGAGCAGTTTCGTCCCGACGCTGTCCGTGCACAATGATAAGGCGTACTTGCCGAAATCCGCAAGACCCGTGAAGTGGCCGATGCCAACCAGAGGCTTGCCCATTCCCTTCCGGTTATATGTCAGCTGCTCAACTATCGCCGAGATGTGCGAGGCCTTCCTGCTCTGGTCCACTCCCGCTTCGGCGTACGTCTTCACCATGACAATCGATGCGGACATCGCCTCGTCCGATTTGAAGATTTGGCAGGCCCCTGAGGTGAACCTTCGGCGCTACGACTCCTCCGTCTCGTCCATCCCCAATTCGTCCTCGAGGGACTCCCCCTGTGATGACATTCTCTCCGATGGTCTCCCCTCCTGTGACTCAAGGGATGTGTGACGCAAATCCGGTTCACGGTATGTAATCTCGCAGAACCGTTGCGGGGAGCCGCCGAATCGAAGGATACAAGTCGGAGAAGACTGTTCCACCCCGCATGGGCAAAGCGTGGATCAAGCAGAGGAAGAGAGACAGGTACTACCGCGCCGCGAAGCGCGAGCACTTCAGGAGCCGATCCGCCTTCAAGCTCATCCAGATCCAGGAGAAGTTCGGCGTGATGGAGGAAGGATGGGCGGTGCTCGACCTGGGCTCATCGCCCGGCGGCTGGTCGCAGGTCTCTAGGAATATGGTGGGCGACGACGGAGCGGTCTTCGCGGTGGACATAGTGGGAATGACCCCGATCGAGGGCGTCAAGTTCTTCCACGGTGACCTCAGGGACGTGCGCTTTCTCAATGAACTCGTGGCGAGCATCGGGGCCGTGGATGCTGTGATATCGGATATGGCCCCCCGGCTCTCAGGCAACAAGTCCTATGATCAGGCAAGAACATTGGAGCTGGCTGAGATTGCGTTCGATATGGCATGCACTTGCCTCAGGGATGGCGGCAACTTTGTCGCGAAGGCGTTCAGGGGAGAGGATTTCGAGCCGTTCCTCTCGCGCGTCTCTTCTCGATTCAAGAGGACGAAAGCCATCTCGCCTCCCGCGACGTCGAAAGGCAGCGCCGAGGTCTACGTCGTCGCATTAGGTTTCAAAGGCCAGCGGACCTGAAGCTCATGGGTGAGTCTAGGCGCCTAGTGCCTTGGCCCTGTCCAAGCACTTCTGGGCCTCGTCCCTCATGCCCAGCCTGGCGAGGACCTCTCCGCGGTTGAGCCATGCGGCGATGTACCGTGGCTTGAGCCGCACGGCCTTGTCCTGGCACTCCTTGGCCTCATTGAACTTCTTGGATACCGCCAGCGCCGCGCCCTTGTTGTTCCAGGCGATCGCGTATTTAGGCTTGAGCTCGATGGCTTTGTCGTAGCAATCTATTGCCTTCGTCAGGTCGCCCGACTTGAAGTAGATGTCGCCCTTGTTGCACCAGGCAATCTCGTTCTCCGGGTCGAGCTTCAGTGCGACGTTCTGGCAATGGAGCGCGTCCTCGAACTTGCCCATGCGCTTGAACGCAATCCCTTTACTGGCCCAGGCGCTCGCGGGCTTCGAGCCCATGCGGATCGCCCTGTCGTAGTAGTAGATGGCGTCCTGGTAGCTCCCTTCCTTGACGAGCTTGTCGCCCTGGACGATGGCCGACGTGCTCATGCGGAGCAGCATCATGCCGACCGCCATGCCGACAATAGCCACGACGATGAAAACGACTAAGAGGATCGGATTCGCGGCGAGGGCTGTGGAATCGTACATCCTGCCCAGGGCGAAGATGGCCAGCAAGGCGACTACCGTCCCGGCGACGTCGATGTCGATCAAGCGCCCGTGGCCGACCTTCATCTTCGAGACGTCCTCCTCCGTGACCGAGACTGCGACAGGTGCCTCGGCCTCTTCCTCCGCCTCCGCAGGAGCCTCCTCGACAGGCGCGGCCTCCGCGGCCTTGGCTTCCTCGGCCTCCACCTTGGCGAACCTGGCACCGCAATGCGTGCAGACCTCGGCTTGGACGGGGAGCGGTGTGCCGCAGAGCGGGCACTCGAACTCCTCGGTCGGGGCAGCCTGCTCTTCGATCAACAGCGAATCGAGAAGCTCATCGACCAGTTCCTTCTCGACGTCGATGGACTCCTTTCCTCCCTCCGCCGACGCTGCCTCCGCTTCGCCGGGGGCCTCGATCAGCTCCTCGAGGAGCTTGTCGACATCCGCCTCTTCCTTGGCTGACGCGGCCTCGAGCTTGACGCCGCACGATTCGCAGAATTCTATTCTGGGCGGGTTATCGGCACCGCAGACCCGGCACTTGACCTTGGGTTCATCTGCCAACGATGCACCTTTGGATTTTGAAGCCCGACTCTAGCATATATACCTTGCGAGACGGTTCTTGGCTGCGCAGTTTTCTCCGAATCGCCGACTCACTCAGACGTTGGCGAGCAGGCCGGGCTGTTTCACCGCTGGTCTCAGTCCTTTCGCCACATAGACGAGAAAGAAATTGTTGGCGTAGAACTTGGTGAAGATGCTCGACAACATGTCATGCGCTTTGCTGACGCCGATGGGGAGGCGTGTGGCGATGACGTTGCTCGCGAAGATGTGCTGAGCCCATCCATCAACTTGGTATGTCCTGAGTTGCTGCAGGGTGAAGAAGTGTACATGAGTGGGATCATCACGGCTCGTTGCCTTGGCGCCATTGGGTATCTGAATCACCACGACCTTCTTGGCGATCCTGCAGAGATTATTGATGCAGGATTGAGTGTCTGGCAGGTGTTCAAGGACTTGCAGGCAACTAACCAGATCATACGATTCGTCCTTGAACGGCAAGCGAGGAAGGGCGCCGAGAACGCAGTCGCTGGTGTAGCCTTTGACGTCGCACCTGGCGGTTCTCAAGCCCATAGTCTTGGAGAGAATCGCGTAGGGCTGCGTATTTGCACCGACATCGAGGTGGGAATCGCAACCATACCAGAGGACGTAGTCGAGCAGGACTTTCGCCACGAGCGTGTCGATGTCCCTCGGTCCCCATCCCTGAATCCAGCGCGGTGGCGGGACTGGGTTGGCGGTCGATGCTCGCGCGTCCGCAGTTCCCTTCAAGGCGATTCCCCAGACGAGGATGTGCGGTATTAGTAGGTATCGCAGTCAGACATGCTCGTGGTCTCGCTGGTATCGATCCCATCGATCCTGCCAATACACTCAGAGAGGAATCAGGGATTGCACTTTAGGAAATGGCTGCTCACAATCTTGAAATAGCAAAGAACGAATCCAGCATTGTCTTCCTTGAATGGAAGGGGACGGCGTAAACATGCGAGGGGCAATTGTGATTTCGATTGTGATTGTGGCAAGCCTGGTCGTGCAAGTCTCGCCCGGATCTTTTTCCAAGCACGGGTGGCGGCTTCCCGTATTCCGCCGAGGATCACCAGCACCATTCGTTCTCTGATCTATCCGCCCACAGTGTGACTCTCAGAATAACGGATGACGATGGGGGCACGAGTGAGTACTCTCTTGTTCTGCCCAAGTAAGCGGCCAAGGGACAAGAGACTGGAGTGGAAAGCGCAGGAATTGCAGTGCGCAGCCGATCGGACAGCGCGAAGAATCGATTGTCGCATATGGCGTCCCTCATCAGCGATTCGCTCTTCCAATCTTGACTCTGCAAATCTTTTTAGAGCCAGACAAGATGAAGCGACTGGCATGAGTGTAGACCATTCATCTGAGGGAATAAAGGAGCTAATGTCAAGCGCCAAGGCTGCAATGAAAGAGAAAGGTCTAGTGCATGTCCTCCGATCTTTGGTCAAAGAAGGCTCGTTCAGGATCGGCAATTCGCTCGCCCTGTTTTACTACAAGACCTTCAAGTCGCTCTACAAATTTAATTTCCAGGGAAAGAAGTACGGATATCTATACATCAGATACAACAGGACATGGAGAAACGAAAGGGCAGTGGAAATCCCCATTACTTGGGAGGTGGTCAAGCGTTTTCAGGGGAAGAACATCCTGGAGTTTGGCAATGTGCTTTCCCACTACTTCCCCGTTAGTCACGAGGTCGTGGACAAGTATGAGAAAGCGCCCGGGGTGATAAACCAGGATATCGTCGATTTTCGCACCGAGAGAAGATATGACCTCATTGTCGGAATCTCGACGCTGGAGCATGTGGGGTGGGACGAAGAACATAAGGATCCCGAGAAGACCCTCCGCGCCGTTGAAGTCCTTCGGGGTCTTCTATCACCGGCAGGCATGCTCATGCTCACTATTCCTGTTGGATACAACCCGCATCTGGATCGATACCTGGACGAAGGCAGGATGAAATTCACCAGAACGTATTATCTCAAGCGAGTCTCTGCCAGCAACAGATGGATAGAGGTCGAATGGAAGGATATCAGGGGCTCGAAGTTCCACTACCCCTACCACAATGCGAATGGGCGGGTCATAGCTGTCCTTGAGAACAAGGCAGCATGAGGAAGATAGCTTCCATTCCGACCATCTGTGCCATGACCTCCATGCACATCAAGCGAATCCTGCTAACCTCGATGTTAGATAACTTTCATTAGTGAGGGGGCTGCTTCCCTCCTCGATGACGAAGACAGCTTTCGTGACCGGCGTCACCGGACAGGACGGATCGTATCTTGCGGAGCTCCTCCTCAAGAAAGGCTATGCCGTCTATGGCATGATCAGGCGGCTGAGCTCACCGAACACGCGCAACATCGCGCACATCATGGACCAGATTCACCTGATTGACGGTGACATGACAGATCAGTCGTCGCTAATCACGGCGCTGATGGAGTCCAAGCCCGACGAGATTTACAATCTCGCGGCGCAGTCCTTCGTGGGCACCTCCTTCAGGCAACCTGTGCTCACCGCAGATGTGAATGGCCTCGGAGTTGTCAGGCTGCTCGACGCCGCCCGGTCGACGGTGCCGGACGCGAAGGTCTACCAGGCATCGACCTCAGAACTCTTCGGGAAGGCCACGGAGATACCTCAGAGCGAGACGACGCCGTTCCATCCTCGGAGCCCCTACGGAGTCGCCAAGGTCTTCGCCTACTGGGCGTGCGTGAACTACCGCGAGAGCTACGGGATGTACGTATCCAACGGCATCCTGTTCAACCATGAGTCGCCGAGGCGGGGAATGGAGTTCGTCACCAGGAGGATCACCAACGGTGTCGCCAGGATCCACCACAAGCTCGCGAAGCACATCACGCTGGGCAACCTCGACGCGAAAAGAGACTGGGGATACGCCCCGGAGTACGTGGACGCGATGTGGAGGATGATGCAGCAGAAGGGACCGGGCGATCTCGTGATCGCCACCGGCGAGACGTATTCCGTGAGGGACTTCCTGAGACTCGCGTTCGCCGAGGTCGGCATCGAGGATTACGAGGCTTACGTGAAGGTAGACGAGAAGTTGCTCAGGCCGGCGGACGTGCATACCCTGTGCGGAAATCCCGCCAAAGCCGAGAAGTCGCTCGGGTGGAAGGCGAAGACCAAGGTGCCCGAGCTCGTGAAGATCATGGTTGAGGCTGACCTGGAGAGAGTGAAAGAAGAAAGGCACCACCGCTAGCGTTGCGAGAGACCGTCAGCTCGCTATCCAGGCTTCGATCCTCTCCACGTCCTCTTTCAAACCCTTTTGGGTGGCCAGCGATTTGTCGGTCCATTTCTCCATGAAGTCTATCTCTTCTTGTATGCTCGGATCGGCCCGGGCGAGTTGTCTCATTATCGCGATGTTCCCTCGCCGCCACGATACGATGTCCTTCGCCATCAGCCGCTCCTTCGAATAGGGATTGCGCGCCACCGCCACGTCGGACTGCTCGACCCAGAGTTTGAGGACGATGTCATAGATGAGCCCCATGAGCAGGAATACTCCGATGACGATTAGGAAGAGTATCATCGTCCCGAGGAAATAGTCGCCTTGCCTCACGATTCCGAGGCTTACAAAGTGCTGGTGGAAGTAGTTCGGGTAGAAGACGCCGGCCAATGTCAGCCCCAGAAAAAGAGGCCGATTATCGCCTGGCTCTGCTGTATCCGCCACAGCTGCACCATGAATCCTTTCTTCACCAATTCGGCCACCTTGGGCGCGCGTAGAACTGAAGTCGATATTAGTATGTGTCGTCGGGGTGGGTGGTCGGCCTCATGCTATCGGCGCCCCATCTTGGGTAATCATGCCGATGACCAGCGCGTTTGCATTGGGGAAGGGGAAGTTGTATTTCGTCGCACGGGCTTCCTCCCAGCTGACCTGCGTCCATCTGTCCAAGCTGATTCGTTTCAGGAATTCCGCTTCGGTGAATCCTATCGCCCTGGTGTCAAGGTACTTGTCCAGCACGGGATTGAACCCCATAGGTAGGGTGACGAGAATTCTTCCGCTAGGTGCGAGTAAGCTCTTCAGGTTCTCAAAGGCCTCTAGAACCTTATCTGGCCGCTGTGGGTTCTCGTAAAGGCCGATGTGCTCAAGCGTCGAGATGCCGACGATCAGCTCGTATTTCTTTGGCGGGTTGAAGTCGACGATATCCGCGTTGATGACGCCATCCACCTTCTCGTACTTGTCGACGATATCATGCTCGAAGGAGAAGTAGTTGGATAACACGTGTCCCACTTCGAGGATGGACTTTTCGCGGTATTTCTTGACGAGCTCCCACACGATTGGCACCTCGACGCATCTCTCGTTTCTCCAAGTGCGACCGTACATGTGATAGAAGTATGTCTGCGGCTTCCCCCTGAAAAGGAACGTTGAATTCGACTTGAAAGTTCGATGGTAGAAGAAGGCGGCATGGTCTCTCAGTTGCGGATAAGCCTCCCTTGCCAAGGAGCGCAGGACATGGGTTATTCCCCTAGCTTTCAGAGCGATGCTGAGTCTCGAGAAGAGGTCGCTGATCCTGCGGGACAGCCCGGTCCGGCTCATCTGGGGATGCAGATGTCAGCGGGTTGAAAAAGCTTGCCCACGAGAGATGGACGCAATCTAGCTCTTCATCGCCTGTTCATAGGCTCTGATGTACGAAGCTGCAATCGCCTCGATGTTCGCTGTCCGGGCGACGAAATCGTGGGCGCGCTCTCCCATCGCCCTCGCTGCGGCTGGATCTTGCCTTGCCTCCTCGATGCACCCCCAGACCTGCTCAGGGCTGCTAGCGTGCCAACCGGTCACTCCGTGTTGAATCACGTCAGGTATGTTGCCCAGAGGGGGCGCTACGACAGGTTTCTTGAAAGCTATCGCGAAGTAGATAGAACCCGAAGTCGTGATCTCTCTATAGGGCTGCACAATGATGTCGCAGGCTTTAAACCAATGCTGCATTTCGCTGTTTGAGATGAAACCCAGGTTAGTTATCATGTCGCTGCGCTTCGCTGCCGCCTCTTGAATAATAGCGCCCAGGCCCGACTCTCTGCATTCCCCGAAGACCATGAACCTGACACTTCGGTCTGCATCCATTGGGAGCAGTTTGAGGAAATCCTCCGTCCCTTTGTACGGATGGGTCGGAGCGTAGTGGCCCACGACAAATTCCTTCTCTCCTATGCCCAGACGGGCCCTCGCTTCCTTCTCTGTCGATGTGTCCTCGAACTCGCCATTGAAGTTCATGCAGGGGATGACAACGTCATTCGCAGCCCATCTTTCGGGGAGACCTTTTGCGGCAAAAGAACGCGATGCCTCGGAGATCGACCGCGCGCTATGCCAGACTGCGACTTTCGCGTTGTCCAGATAGAGATGAGTGACGGAGAGATCGTCCTTGAAAACGGGGTCGTGGGGGGTGATGTTATGCACCGTCCAGAGCTTTGGAATGCGCGTGCGGAAGAAGAGCCTCGCAATCGGCCGGAAGTCAAAGACATTCCAGTGAATGTGGCAGACATCGTAATCGCCTAGGAGCTTCATTGAGAACCCGAGGAAGTTGCGGGGCCACCTCAGATAGGGATACGGTGCCTCATCAACTTCGACGCCAGCCGCACGAAGAGCCTTGTTGAGTCTGACGACATAGCCGTGCTTGCTACTTGGGATGCAAAGCACTCTCATGTGCAGCCTGCGACAGTCATTTCCAGAGAGATATATGAACTAGCAACGTGCATCACGTCGCGATGGCGTGTGCAGGCAGCGCTTCGGCCAAAGGCGACACCGCCCATCTCGCTTATGATTACCGCCACTACAGTGGGAGAGACTGGCAGTTCTTCGAGCCAGTGTTCGCACGGATGAGGCCCGCGCCGCCTGTGCTCGATGTGGGCTCCGGTCTCGGATTATTTCTGGATTGCTCCAAGCGCCACGGGACGCCCGCCGTCGGGATCGAATCCTCCAAAGAAGGTGTGGAAGAGTGTGCGAGGAAGGGGCTCCCAGTCGTGCGGGGAGATATCACCATCCCTTTTCCCTTCAAGGACGCGGTCTACGGAAGCGCGCTCGTCCACCACGTCCTCGAGCACATATCGTTGGAGAAAGAGCGCTTCGTTCTCAAGGAGATATTCAGAGTCCTCCGAGATGGCGGGTTCGTCATGGTGGTCTCTCCAAACGTCTTCGACCCAGGCGCCACTGTGGATCCCGACCACATCAACCTGTTCAGCCCCCATCAGTTGAAGAAGGAACTCCGGGACGCCGGATTCTCCAAGATCAGCCTCGCCACCAACTACTGGAGGCCGATTCGACGACCCTCAGCCAAGCCCAGTCGCCTGGGAGGATTGTTATCAGGAGTGCTCTGGAAAGTGCTCCCCCTCGACCGTTTCGCCGGAAGTTCATCAGCAATTGCTTGGAAGAACGGATAAGTCAACCGGCCCGGCAAGTCAGCCATTTGGTCTGGCAACCGCCATCATACTTCGAAAACCAATAAATAGACTCTCGATAATGCCACGCATCGGAGATTGGCCATGCATGGAACTCGGCTTGTCGCATCTTGTGTGTGTGTGCTCTTGGTTCTGACCGCATTCGCGTTTTCGACTTCCTCGAAAGGTGCGGAAGAGCCGATTATCAGCACAGTCGACCTGAAATTTTCTTCTCCCGCGATGGAGGTGACGCCAGCGCGCGATCCGCTGCTCGGCGACTTTGTCCGTGTCTCTGCCAACGTCGCTCTCGGCGGAGCGCAGAACTGGTCGAAGTACGGCATTGTCATGGATAAAGGGAACCCCGGAGACCCGGATGACACTCAAGTGTCAGCGCCTTTCGTTCTGTTCATAAACGGCGAGTATAAGATGTGGTATGCCGGCGATCCAGGATCGTTCCCAACGACATATCTCATGTACGCCAACTCCACAGACGGCATCACATGGGTGAAGCATGGGATTGTCCTCAGTCCGCTTGGGTCCCAGGAGCGTCAGGTAATATATCCATGCGTCATGCTGGACGGGGCCACTTACAAGATGTGGTACAGCGGGTATGATGACACGAACTACAGGATATTCTACGCGACGTCCCCGGACGGACTCACGTGGACCAGGCAGGGATTGGTGCTCGACCTGGGTGCTCCTGGATCTCTGGATGATTACCTGGTCCTAGCTCCGTTTGTTTTGAAAGAAGGATCCGTGTATAAGATGTGGTACAACGGCCATGATGGCTCAAATTATCGATTGATGTATGTGGAGTCATCCGATGGCATCAATTGGGGGACACGACAACTAACTCTTGATGTGGGGCCGCCGGGTTCCGAGGAAAGTGGCGGCGTTTCATATCCTCACGTACTGAAAGAGAACGGAACATATCATCTCTGGTATACTGGCAATTCCGCATCCAAGGATAGGATATTCTATGCTGTGTCTGCTGATGGCAAGAGCTGGTCTCGGGTGGGGAAAGTCGTGGACCTCGGTCCACTAGGCGGCGTCGAGGACAGGAACATAGGAATACAGCACATCCTGCACCTGCCCGGCAAACCTTATCAGATGTGGTATGCGGGAAGGGGGACTATCATGAGGATATTCTATGCCACGCTCGACTCCAACGTCACATTGCCCCTCACCGCCAACGTCGATTTCTACCTGGACATTGTGTCACCCGGCAGCAAGATCGGGTCGGACACGATCCAGGTCAGCAAGTTGACTGGGGCGGTAGCTGAGATTGTCTGGCAGGCCACTCCAGCTGGAGGACATTCAATCCACGCCGTCATCGACGAGACAAACCTGGTGAGCGAGACAAACGAATCTAACAATGAGGCATATATCGCGGTCAGGGTCTTGACGAACAGCCCACCGGTTGCCGATGCTGGCCCCGACCATAATGTGTTCAGGAACTCGATGGTCATCCTGGACGGTTCAGCCACCTATGACCCGGAAGGTGACCCAATCACCTATCTATGGATCCAGATTGGCGGTCTGCCTATGCCCATGATAGGAGCCAACACCGCTACCCCGATGGTGCTCACTTATCTCTCTGGCGTCTATACATTCCTCCTTACCGCTCACGATGACCGTGGTGGAATCTCGACCGATATCACGAACGTGACGGTGACGAATCGGCCTCCCGCCGCCGATGCCGGACCCGACATGAGCGTCGGCAAAAGGACGCTTGTGATTCTTGACGGATCTGGTTCTTTGGATCCGGATTCCGATTTCCTTTCATACAATTGGGTTCAGACTGGGGGCGCTGCCGTGACACTCTACGGCAGTGATACACCGAATCCCACTTTCCTACCATTTACGGCCGGACTCCGCACTTTCGAATTGACTGTTGACGACGGAGATGGCGGCATCGACAACGACTCTGTCCAAGTGAATGTCACCAACCTCGACCCGGTCGCCAGCGCGGGACAGGACATAGTCGTCAGGAAAAACACATTCGTGACCCTTGACGGTACCGCCTCGAGCGATCCTGATGGGGACGTTCTTTCTTATTTGTGGATCCAGACCGAAGGACCAGGAGTGACTTTGTCTCGGTCAGATTCGGCGACCGCCACTTTCACGCCTTCTGCCGCTGCCATCTACATATTCAACCTCCTGGTCTCCGACGGCAGTGGCGGCACAGACTCCGATTCCGTCCAGGTGAACGCCACGAACACCGGCCCGGTGGCGAACGCGGGCATGGATTTCGCGGCGAGGAAGCGCTCCCCCGTCATCCTTGACGGCACAGGTTCATACGACCTGGATGGAGACGCCATCACGTTCCTTTGGATGCAAACAGGAGGTCCGCCGGTCATTCCAACTGGGATGGACACCGCCACGCCGACATTCACGCCATTGCGTGCGGGCCTGTATCAATTCCGTCTCAACGTCTCTGATACCGGTGGAGTGACCAGTACGGATTACGTTGAAGTGAGCGTCACGAATTCGCTGCCAAGAGCGTATTCAGGTCTGGATTTCGATGCCAAGAAGAAGACTATTGTGACCTTGGACGGGAGCGGATCTTTCGATCCGGACTTGGAGGCGCTCACATACGCCTGGGCACGGATTGGCGGCCCGAGTGTGATAATCGTGGACGCGGACATGGCCGTCGCGACTTTCACCCCGCTGATGTCCGGTAGCTATCTCTTCGAGCTGACGGTGGGTGACGGCGACGGCGGCATATCCGTGGACAGCGTCCAAGTAACAGTCTTCAATACCGACCCCGTAGCCGACGCGGGCGTTGACCTGATCCGCAGGAAAGGTACTCAAGTGAGTCTTGACGGCGCTGCCTCCGCTGACAGCGACGGCGACTTCCTTTCCTTTGTCTGGACTCAGACGAGCGGCCCGATCGTCTCTTTGGCGGGAATGGACACCGACTCTCCCAGCTTCACACCAGCGTCCGTGGGAACGTACAGGTTCAGGCTGGCTGTGGACGATGGTGACGGCGGGACAGACACAGACGCGACAATCGTGGTCATCTACGGGATGACGCCAACCGCCAGACTGGCTGCAAGCGTGTCGATGGCGCAAGTGGGCTCATCGATAGGCTTCGACGCCGGCCTGTCATCCGATCCTGACGGTTCCATCGAGGTTTTCCAGTTTGAGTTCGGCGACGGGGCCGATGAGAGTACGAGCTCCCCGACGACAGCTCACACCTATTACGAACCGGGCACGTACACCGTGATGCTGACAGTTGTGGACGATGACGGGAACACCAGCACGACGAGAGTGACCGTAAGAATCTCCGCCGCTCAGCATAATTTCCTCGCGGACACGTGGTGGCTGATTGCAATCATAGTGATACTAGCGGCAAACGTGGTATACTTCGCTCTTGAGTGGCGGCGATGGAGGGGAAGGGCGGAGAAGAATGCCGAGCCGGAAGACGCTGAAGAAGAGCCACCGACCCGAAGAAACACGAACCGTTGACCCAAGGAAGCCTCAGGTCGCGGCACCGCCCACTGGCAACCAATAAATAGACAGCCGCACATATCCTCTTGGGGGAACTGGATACGCTGAGGAACTGTCTTGTGATTCCGCTTCTGTGCGCTCTGCTGATGCTATCGCCATTGTCACGATTGGACGGGCCGACGGCACTTCCTCGACCGATTGTGAGTACTGTGGACCTGCGATTCGCCTCGCCGAGCCTTCAGATCGATCCGCCGGGGAATCCTTTTTCCGGTGACACGGTGACCTTGCGAGCGAAGGTCCAGCTAGTTGTGAACCAGACATGGACAAAGCACGGAGTAGTGCTGGACAAGGGCGGTTCCGACCCGCACGAAAGTCAACAGGTGAACTCGCCGTATGTTCTATACGAGGGGGGTGTTTACAGGATGTGGTACGCCGCGACTGATGGGTCGAGCATCACATGGATCATGTATGCCACATCAGCTGACGGTGTAACCTGGACGAAGCATGGCACTGTTTTCAGCCCCGGTCCGCTTGGAGAGGAAGAGCAGGTGATTTACCAATGCGTCCTGAGAGACGGGTCAACCTACAAGATGTGGTACAGCGGATATGACGGGAGCAACTACAGGATATTCTATGCCACCTCGCCCGACGGGCTCGCTTGGAGCAGACAAGGGATGGTCATGGACCTAGGTCCTCCTGGTTCGCCAGACGACTACTACGTCTTCGACCCATTCGTCATCAAGGAGGGAGCTCTCTACAGGATGTGGTACAACGGTAACGATGGAGTTCACAACCGAATCATGTACACCGAGTCTAACGACGGCTTCAGTTGGGGAACTCGGACTATCTCCCTCGATCTCGGACCGCCGGGTTCTCAGGAATACATGCACGTGTCGTATGCGCATGTCCTTCCCGAGGGAGGAGGGTATCATCTGTGGTATACGGGGAAAGACGCCAGCATCGACCGGATTTACTATGCGATCTCTTCTGACGGTAAAACGTGGACGCGCGTGGGCAGGGTTCTGGACGTTGGCCCTGCAGGCGGGACCGAAGACACGAACATCGGTGTGCAATTCGTCATGCATTTGCCGGGCAAACCCTACCAGATGTGGTACGCAGGGCGTGGCGGCTTCCCGAACATGAAGATCCACTACGCGACCATGGATCCCATTGCGCTCCCGCTCCAAGCAGGGGTGGGATTTTGCCTTGACAGCATCGCGTCG
Organism: Methanobacteriota archaeon; assembly: GCA_017885655.1. Taxonomy (GTDB): domain Archaea; phylum Thermoplasmatota; class Thermoplasmata; order RBG-16-68-12; family JAFNFQ01; genus JAFNFQ01. Next base: position 13,708 of record JAFNFQ010000059.1, read on the forward strand.
GCGAACCTGATCGGTCTCGACACAATCCAGATTGACGGCTCCGCGAATATAGAGGCGGATGTGTCGTGGACAGCTGGTCCGCGAGGGCCGCACAGGATATACGCGGTCATTGACCCATCGAACAACGTCACGGAAACGGACGAAACGAACAACATCGCGTTCATCGACATCGTGGTGCTCAATCATCCGCCAATCGCCGAGGCTGACGGCCCCTACTCCGCGTTCGAAGGGGGGCAGGTCATCCTTGATGGAAGCGGATCATACGACATCGACAACGACACCCTGCTGTATCGATGGGACTTCACGAACGACGGAGTCATGGACACACCCTGGCGCTCCAATCCAAAATACTCTCAAGTCTACGGGGACGATTTCGTCGGTCAGGCCGCTCTGTACGTGAACGACAGCTTCGATGTCAGCATGGACACGGCGAACGTGACTATCTCGAACGTCTTGCCTTCAGGGAATCTAAGAATAATCTCGGCACAGCACGAAGGGTCGCAGATTCAGTTCGCCGCGAATGTCACCGATCCGGGTAGCGACGACATCTTTCTGAAATGGACATGGGGCGTTGGGTCCCCTGACGAGTTCTCAACCTACTACAACAACGGCATTGGACCCGACCCATACCCGTCTCCCGATGTGAATCCTGTCAATCTCGATGACTTCAAGAGCCATGCATACGGGGACAACGGGGCCTTCACTGTCACCGTCTTCATAACAGACGACGACAGCGGGAGCCAGGGCACGACACTCACAATCACCGCCACGCCTGACAACCTCCCGCCATCGGTCTCGGTCTCCGGCGGGATGGTCATCGACGAGGGTCAGTCAGTCTCGCTAACCGCCACCGCCAAGGATCCTGGAAGCGACGACCTGACGTTCGACTGGTCATGGGGCGAGGGCTCGACAGAGTCGCGCAACTACTACAACAACGGCGTGGGTCCGGACCCGCCGAACAGCCCTGGCGGGACATGGCCGTTCACCGCCACAGACTCCGCCACTCACCCGTACGGAGACAACGGCATCTACGCAATCACGTTGAAAGTCATCGACGACGATGGCGGTTTCACAACCTGGACTGGCCAGCTCGTCGTGAACAACCTCCCGCCGACGATCGCGCCGTTCGGGCCATTCGCAATCGACGAGGGCGGTCCATTGGAGGTGAATACTACCGCCAACGACCCGGGGAGCGACGACCTGACGTTCGAGTGGTCTTTCGAGCTCTGTCCGGTCATGGTGAACATCTACTACAACGACGGAGTCGGTCCAGACCCGCCACAGAGCCCGGACGGGACATACCCGTTCACGGCTCTCGATAGCGTCGAGCACACCTACGGGGACAACGCAGTCTTCACGATCACGCTGACAGTGACCGACGACGATGGCGGTTCCGCCACCTACACGACCAACATCACCGTCTCCAACCTCCCGCCATCGATTGCACCGTTCGGCCCCTTCGAACTGAACGAGGCCGATCCGCTCACGGTCGGCACGAACGCCGTGGATCCGGGCAGCGATGACCTGACGTTCACCTGGAGCTTCGATTACGGTCCGACAATCCCGCATGTCTTCTACAATGATGGGGTTGGACCTGACCCACCGAAGAGCCCCGACGGGGTCTTCCCGTTCACCGTCGACGACTCCGCCTCTCACACATACGGAGACAACGGAATCTTCAGAATCGCGCTGACCGTCGAGGACGACGACGGCGGCATCGCCACGTACGAGACCGTGGTCACCGTGCACAACGTCCCGCCAACGATCGTCGAGGCGAAGGTGTTCATGCTCGCAGACATCACGATCAGAGTGGCGGGTGAGAAGTGGCATGACGTCATCCTCAAGCTCTACGAGGACGGACGGGAGGTCGGATGGGCGCAGGTCATCAGGTACCCCGGCAGCCCGAACGACCAGATGGCCACCCTGCACGACGTCGAGATAACGCTCGACATGGGCTTCTCCGCGGTCGCGTACTACACGCCCGACGACGACCCGATCAACGGGCAGCCGAACGGGGCGAACCCCGCCTGGCTCATCATCGGCTGGGAGAACGGCATGGAGACGAGGCTGCACCACACCTTCAACGTCCAGCACCCTGACACATGGGTCTGGACTGTGGACAACCCCCACATCTACGCGGTCGACCAGAGGATACACTTCAGGGCGACCGCAACGGATCCCGGGAGCGACGACCTGACGTTCACCTGGGACACCGGTGACGGGAGGACACTGACTGGCGTCTACTACAACAACGGGGTCAGCCCGGACCCGTACCCGAGCCCCGAGGTGAAGCCGATCATCGCCACCGACGAGCAGGTCGTGGTCTATGCTATCACAGGGACGTACACGATTGCCTTGACGGTCACGGATGACGATGGAGGAATGGCGTCCATCTCATTCACAATCTCAGTGGGCTAGCCACATCGGCTGCGTCATGATGCCTTACGCTGCGCACCTTTCTGCCAGAATCGGGCATGCCCCAAACATGCAAGGGCGACGCCCTTATATCGGGAATCGGGAATATCCTCACGCGGAGGAGGCAATGTGCAAAGAAGGTCGGCGTCTGATATCTGTATCATTCATTCTTGCCATGTTGCTTGTTTCAACTGCTGCTGTCACAGCAATCGAGCCAGAGCCGATAGTGAGCCTCGCTGACCTGCACTTCGTCGCTCCGAATCTTGAAGTCCTGCCGACGGGGAGCCCAGTCGAAGGCGACACGGTTCAGATTGTCGGCCATGTCCAAGCGAGCGGAAAGCAGGTCTGGACGAAGATGGGGGTCGTCCTCGACAGAGGATTACCCGGTGAGCAAGACAGCCACGAACTCGGTGCCCCGACGGTGATCTACGATGCCGGCGAGTACAAGATGTGGTATGCGGGAACCACCGGCGGCATGACCGGGTCGATACTGTATGCCACCTCGCCCGACGGCGTGCTCTGGACGAAACATGGCGCTGTTCTCGATCCGGGCCCGTCCCCGGAGAATGTCAATGTCCACTATCCTTGCGTGATGAAAGATGGCGCTGTTTACAAAATGTGGTACAGCGCGTACGATGGCTCTTCATACAGGATATTCTATGCTACCTCGCCAGACGGATTGACCTGGAGTCGCCAGGGACTTGTACTTGACATCGGCCCGTCGGGATCTTACGATGACGATTTCGCGTACGGCCCTTTCGTGCTGAAGGAGGGCGGCTCCTTCAGGATGTGGTATTCCGGGAGTGACGGTGCCAACGTCCGGCTCCTTTATGCCACATCTCCTGACGGAGTGGCCTGGACGAAGCAGGGAGTCAGCCTGAACCTGGGCCCTCCGGGTTCGCTCGAGAACGTGCACGTCTCGCCCAGCTACATCCTCAGGGAAGGCGGCGGATACCACATGTGGTATCGGGGGAGCGACGGCACCTACGACAGGATTCTCTACGCGACCTCGTCTGATGGCCTGTCCTGGACGCGGCGGGGATTGGCGGTCGATGTCGGTCCGCCGGGCAGCACCGACGGCACGCATGTTCTCCTCCAATCGGTCCTCCATCTGCCAGGGATGCCCTACCAGATGTGGTATTCAGGGCGGGGGGAATTCGCCGTGTACGACAGGATCCATTACGCGTACATGACTTCGATCATGATGCCCGTGACGACGGAGGTCGATTTCTACCTCGATGCGATCGGACCGTCGAGCAAGATCGGAACGTACACAGCTCAGTTCAGTTCATTGTCTCCATCGATTGCTCTCGTTGACTGGGTCGCAGGACCACCCGGAATGCGGACGATCTACGCGGTAATCGACCCCCTGAACAGGATATCGGAGACGGATGAGATCAACAACATGGCCAACATCAGCATCTTCGTGAGAGGGCCGCCGATGCCCGACTATGTGCCGACCTCGCCGGTGCCGGCGCCTCCCTTGAAGGTGGGGCTATCCATGCCCGTCCAGCTCTCGATCCGCGTCGCCAACTTGGGCAGCGGGAACGCGAGCGCGGACTCCGTTTTGGCATTCCGCGACGAGGCGGGCAATACTCTCTCCACATTCACTGTGCCTCCATTGGAGATGGGCGCCGTCTCAACGGCGATGATGGCGACTTGGATGTCACCTGCGGTTCCCGGGACCTATCTCGTCTTCGCGGAGGCTGACAGCAACAACGACCTCGCGGAGAACAACGAGACCAACAATGTCTACTCCTGGACGATCTACGTCGTCCCCGGACCGATTACCTCCCTCAGGATAGGCCTTCCGAAGTACGAGGCCAGCGTCACATACGTCAGGTCATTCTCTCTGCTCGCTTTCTTTGCCCTAGATCCCGGTGGGAGCGGCATCCGCAACACGACGTTCAGGACAGATGGCGGCGACTGGTTGAACTACACCGCCATCGGCCATTTCTCGCTGTCGGGCGACGGCGGGCATCTGGTCGAATGGTACTCTATCGACTTCGCGGGGAACAAAGAGAACATCTCGTCGCAGACGGTCTGGGTCGACGACACCCCGCCGACGACCACAATCACACCGCAAACCGGACCATATGATGAGAACACGTGGTTCGACCTCACAGCCACGGACTCCGGCTGCGGCGTCGCGGCCATGGAGTACAAGATGGACTCAGAGCAGTGGAGATCCTATGACGGCAATTTCACGGTGCAAGCCGGACTCCATACGATCTGGTACAGGTCCACGGACAACATAGGCAACAGGGAGACGCCGAAGAGCCGCGAGGTGAATGTCGAGTCGGAACGCCCGCCGGACATCGTTGCGGGCACGAACTACAAGCCTATGGTCGCGACCGTGTTCACAATCGCCCTCCTGGTGGCGGGATTCTTGTCATCGAGGAGGAGACCTTGGAAGAACCGAAAGGACAGGGTGGCAATACTCCAGGCATTCTGTGCCCACTCGCTGCCATTCGCGACGGCCGAGGCCGTGACCGGGCTGCTGTCTCTGGCGACCGGGGTCCTCTCAATCCCACCCGTGCTCGGACTCGGGACCGCCGTGGATGTGAGCATCCTGTCGGTCGGACTTGCCGTGGCCATTCTAGACGTGGCTGGTAGGAAGCAGAAGGGGCCTCCCCCGGGGTCGCAGGACAGCAAAGGTTAGATGCTGGATGCGACGGCCGGGCGATAGCTGGGAATATCCCCGGGAGGCTGTCCTATCAGCCAGCGCCTGACGTTGCGGCGAGGGGGCAAGAGGAACATGATTCATCTGAAGAACGAAGCACCGGCAAGTCGATCGTGCCTGCGAAGCTTGACCGGGCTGCCGGTGTGCACCACATGAGGGGTTTCGAGTTGACGCGGACTTCCCGCGATGCGGCAATCGCCTTGGACGGTTCTTCAACACGATCCGCGACCAGATCAGTATGTATCTGGATTGACTACAGGTTTCATGACGGTAATTACAGAGGAGGCAACGCAGTTGCAGGACTCCGGGTTACAGTGAGCGCCGGGGGACGCGATGACAGAAACACCTGAGAGTCAAGAGGAGGAAAAAGCATGAAGAGAAATTCCCCGTCACCGAAAACCGCCTCGCCTCCGCCTCGTTCAGCAGGTGCTGCCCCATGAGTCCGCTCGCTCCTATGATGAGAAACTCGATCATGCGCGATGTCGCCCCGGAATCAGACCGGCCTTCGGTTTGCTGATGGTTGTCGGGTGCACGACGCCCCTCCTCCTTAATTATTGCCTTCCCGCAGGATTACCGCTCTCCGACCTGCTTGAAGCGCCATCGTTGCGTGGCGTTCCTTCTAGCCCATGACCCACTTTTCCAGGCCCTCGACGCTCGCTCTGAGATCAGGTCGTTCCGCGAGGGACTTGGCGATCCACTTCTCCATGAACTCTATGTCTTTCTGGATTGCACTGTCCGTCTTTGCGAGTTCCTTCATGATGGACACGTTGAAGCGCGTCCACTGCACGATTTCCTTCGGCTGCATTCGTTCAACCGAATACGGGTTGCGCTCGACCGCAACGTCCGTCTGCTCTCTCCAGAGCTTCAGGGATCTGTCGTAGATTAACCCCATGAGCAGAATCACGACGACAATGATGAAGAACAGATATGTTGTTCCGATGAGATTGTTCGTCTGGTTGTCCACATCTGGAACAAGTCCCAATCTGATGAAGAAGGCCCTGAAATAGTTGTAGTAGAAGACTCCGGCGAGAGTCAGCGCCCAGAAGACCAGGCTTATCAGGGCTTGACTCTGCTGTATCCGCCATATCTGAACCATCAGGTATTTCTTGACCAAGTAGACCGCCTCGCCCCCGCGAAGATGAAGAGGGATATTAGTATGTGTCGTCCGCGAGTGGAGTCGAGGCGGCAGGAGAACGAGAGGAATTCGTGACTCGTTTCGCCTGCGGTTCGCCAGATTTCTCCCTTCCTCGCCCCACCTCAGCCACCTATGGACGGTCGATTGCGGGAGCCCGCGTTCGCGTGAGATCTTCCACGTCGTCATTCCGTCCTCGTGGCGGTGGATGACCCACTTTCTCAGCCTCAGCCGCCTCTCGTCGTCGATGTCCCGGCGGGGCATCAGGGGGCACCTCCGACGGCCTACTCAATCCGTTCCACGATTTCGTGTGTAGCACAGTGGGCCAGACGGATAGAGGTTGTCAAGAAGCGGGGGACGCTTCATCGTGAAACAGGTCCACCGCGTCTTGTCTGCTCCATAAGACAAGAGTTGCGGGTCTGCTTCCAAGGGCTTGCCATCCCTAAAGACTTGACAACGCCAGACGGATAAACGGATAAGAACGCTTAAGTAGTGTGGCTGTCATGGAGTCTCAAGGGGTGAGGAAAGCGATAACAACTGTTGCAGCCGTTTCTTCAGCAGCGTTAGCCTCCCCTGTAGTCGTGGCAGGCCTCGGCGCGGCCGCAGTGATATGCCTCATCCTCATGCTCATCATGAAGGAGTTGAGCACGGCGGAACTGGAGAGCGGCAAGCCGCGCCCAAGGCTGAAGTTCTTCGCTTCGTGCCTCAACACCGCGATAGCCCCTCTACTCCTTGTTTTCGTTGTGATAGTCGCGGTCAAGGTCTGGCAAGTCCTCTAGAGGTGGCCCGGGGCCACCAGGTACAGCACCACGTTCACCAGGGTGTGTGCCACCATTACGCCCGCGAGGCTGCGGGTCCTTTGGACGGCGATTCCAAACAACAACCCGACCAAGAAGACGAAGGCCAGGTCAGCCGCCGAGAGGAACCCTATGTGGAGCGATGTGAAAACCAACGTCACATAAAGAAGACCTGAGTTCCTCCCGAGGAAATCGCTCGCGGACCGCAGCATGATTCCCCTGAATATCAGCTCCTCAGAAACGCCCGTGCCCAATGCGAGGGCGACCACGGCGAACAATATGCTGCCGGTGCTGAAGTTGGTGAGCCATGGATTCGGACGGAGGATGAAGTACTCGACCACCCCCAGCGGTATGCCGAGCAGGCCGATCACGACCTGCCACGGGAGCTTCCTCAGTGGGCCAAGCGCGAGGCAGACGTCCCGACGTTTGAGTTGCAGTGTCCTCATCACCGCGAGACACGACGCGATCAGCGGCACGCTCATGATGCCGAGCCACTGCAGCGTGGTGAATGGCCAGAGGGGGACGGAGAGGCTCAGCACTCTGAGCAACGGGCCAAGCGTCAAGCTCAGGAGGAGACGAGAAAGGGTGGCGTTCTTCGTCCAAGTCGCCGAAGACTGAAAGATGAGCGCGAAGAGAAGGAGCATGTGAACCGCGAGACCCGCCTCGTATCTGCCAGAGGCAGAGAGCAGTTCCCCGGTCGTCATCGCAGCCAGGTAGAGAAGGAGCGTTGCGATCACTGTGCGAGAGGGCGAGGGACTGGGTGCAGGACCGCCCTTTGCCTTCCCTGCGTCAACCTCGACCCGCGCCATGCACGCCTCTCTGTTGCGGGCTGAATGGCCACGGACATATTTCCTTTTCTGCATTCAGGCGTCGTCGTTGTCTGGAAAAACATTATTAAGGCGACCAGTCAATTGCGTCGGGGAAGATGAGGATAGCTTTTCGGGAGAAGCCGCATGACATTCTCGTTGTCCTCGTCCTCAGTCTCGCACTCGTGCCACTCGTCGTTTTCGCAGTCACCGGCCCGTTGAGAGTGGCGCTCGGCCTCCTGTTCGTACTGTTCCTGCCTGGGTATTCCCTGATCGCCGCCCTCTTTCCGAAGGACAAGGACATAGACTGGATTGAGAGAGTGGCACTGAGCTTCGGGCTGAGCATCGCGGTTGTGCCCCTTCTCGGGCTCTTGCTGAACTACACGCCCTGGGGCATCAGGCTGGAGCCGATAGTCGTGACCGTCCTCTTGTTCACCCTCGGGATGTGTGCGGCCGCATACTACCGCAGGATGCTCCTGCCCGTGGAGGAACGACTCTCATTCACGCTGGATGTCAAATCGCCGATGTGGAAGGAGTACGCGCTCCTGGACAAGGTGTTGACGGTCGCCCTCGTCCTCTCCATCATCACAGCTGCGGGGGTGCTCGGGTATGTGCTGGTGACTCCCCGGCAAGGCGAGAGGTTCACGGAGTTCTACATCCTCGATTCGAACGGGAAGGCGCAGAACTATCCGTCGCGACTCAACGTCAGCGAGAGTGCTTCGGTAATCATCGGCATCGTGAACCATGAGTCCGAGGCGGTGAATTACACCCTCCTTGTTAGTCTCGTCACGGTGCAGTTCGTCTACAATGTGACGACGGGCAGGAACGACACGGTCGAGCTGGGGAACGTCACGCTTGACTCCAGGGCGGTGCTGGTGGACGACGGGCAGACCTGGGAGCGGCCGTTCAACTTCAGCATCGCACAGTCGGGCGACTACAAGCTGCGCTTCCTGCTGTACAGGGACCCCCCACAGGGGGAACCGCAGTGGTCATTGCACCTCTGGATAAAGGTGAGCTAGGACACGCCGCAATCCGATTGCTAGAGGTCGAACATCAATTGGAAGATTGAGATGTCGAGCTCGGCGTTGTAGATTCTCTCGTAGATGTGCCCCATGTGCGTCCAGTGGATGTAGGCACGGACCCAGGGATGGTCCGTATCCTTGAAAAGCTCGAAGTTGTATATCTTCTCGTTGATCCTGACTACCTGCGTCCCCTGCGCAGGGATGAGCAGGTTTTTCACCATGTCCTCCCCGAATTTCACCGAGTCCGCATCGAGTGGCGGCCCGCTGTACACGCTGGCGCTGATTTCCAGGACGACTATGTCAGAGTCCGAGTAGCTCGTGATCTTCACGGAACTGAGGGTAACCGTATGCTTCTGCGGCTGGACATTGATCATTTCGATACGCAATTCGACTTTCATGACGTCGCTTTCGAAGACCTGCTGGTACCTGCCTGTGAAGGCGAAAACGCAAGCACTCGATCCCAGAATGAATACCAGCGACAGAACGACCCCTATGACACTCGCCTTTCGGATTGAACCCTCTGACCTCCCCTTGCCTTTGTCTCTCAACTCGATCCTCCTCCCGATACCTTCCCTATCCCCACCTAACATCGCCCTGTCGTTATATAACGTTTTCCGATGCTGGCTGGCATCTGGCGCTATTAATCCGGCGGCGGAGGCAGGCGTTACCGTTTTTTGCCGTGTTCGGAAGTCTTTGACTGTCGCCGTGCGAGCTCACCCGCTTTCCTCCTCTTTGAACGCCTGCGAATCGCAAACGCGACCGCCACGACGAGGACGATGGAGATGACCAGGAGCAGCGCGAGCATCTGGAGGGGAATCGCTTGCTCGCCCGAGGGGGGTCGGGTCGGCGGGAGCGGAGTCGTCGTGGCCCGGAGCGAGATCGTGCCCGCGTCCGTCTCAGTGCCATTCTCAACGACCACGCTCGCTTCCTTGGATTCGTAGCCTGAGAGAGCCGCCCCGACCGCATAGGCGCCCGCCTCGACGCTCGAGAACATGAACGCGCCGGACTGGTCGGTATGGGTTGTCGCCTGAACGATCTCACCGACTAGAAGGGAGACTGTCGCGCCCTGCAGGGGATGCAGGCCCTCGTCTGTCACCTTCCCGCGTATGGATCCTGGCGCCGGGATCATCCCGGAGACTTCCGAGGAGTAGTTCGACTCGATGCCGCCCGAATCGACGGATTTCAGGGCGTAGAAATACTGCACGCCCCTGGAGAGCCCGGAGTCCAAGTAGGTCGTGCCGGCGACCAAGGTGCTGATTCCCGCGTATGGCGGTCCTGAAGAGTTGCTTCGATAGACGACAAAGCCCGCCAGGTTCAGCAGGGGCGAGCCGTCCTCCCGCTTCGTCGGGGCGTCCCAGGAGAGCCTCAGGGAAGCGGCGCCTTCGGCGGCGACGGTCAGGTCTGTCGGCGGTTTCGGGCGAACGGGCGTCGGGGGTGGCACGTTCACAGTCACGGTCATCGTGTCGCTGCCGGAATTGCCGGCTCGGTCGCGCACCGTTAGCGTGACTACGGAGGTCCCCGCGTTCGCGAACGCGTAGGGCTGCACGGGGCCGTAGAGCGTCTTCGGGTCTGGACCGTCGCTGAATGTCCACGTGTGGTTCACGATCGCATCGTTGTCCGAGGACGCTGTGCCATCGAATGCAACACTGTTACCAAGGATGATAATGACATCCGGTCCCGCTTCTGCGACAGGGCGAATCGTGTCGCGGACCTCGAAGGCGCCTGCGGAGGTGGCCTCGTTGCCGGAGGAGTCGAGCGCCGTGATCACGAATGAGTGCGTGCCGAGGTCCGGGTAGGCACGCCGGAAGTAGTGCCTGCCGGAGGTCGGATCGGGCGACATGGTGAAGTTGCCGAGGGGCGCGCCGCCAGGATCCTTCACCGCCACTCGGACAAGTTGCAGGAGGAAGTTGTCTGTCACGAGCGCGCTGACGTTGACGTCGAGGTGCACTTCCCGGGGAGAGGGCGTGGCGGCTGCGCCCGAGATGACCGGTCTCGTCGAGTCCCTCACGGTGAACCGTCCGCATGCCTTCGCCCCGTTGCCGCTCGTGTCCTCCGCAAAGATGCAGTATGCGTACGCCCCGAGCTCGTCGTACGTGCCGTCCCGGTGGTAGGCAGAGGTGTCGAAGGCCATCGTGACGTTGCCGAGGTCGGCTCCCGCGGGGGAGGTCACGGCTGCCTTGACGGAGGCGACGGCGATGTCGTCGCTCACGCTCGCGGATATCCTTACGGAGCCGTGGACCTCCTGCGGGTCGGGAGAGGCGCCGTGCGCGTTTATGGCGGGCGGGGTGACGTCGACGGCGGTCGTCGTGATGCCGAAGCTCCCCGAGGCCTCGGACACCTTCCCGCCGAAGTCGCCTGCGGTCATGTTGAAGGTGTGCCTGCCGAGGGCGGAGTAGCGGCGCGCCGAATAGTATCGTGACGAGGTCCGGTCAAGCGTCAGGGGCTGGTCGAGCAGGAGGACGCCGACGGGGTCGAAGACCCTGATCCTCGTCCAGTTCAGCATGTAGTTGTCCGTGACCAGGGCGGAGATGTTCACGGTGCCGCCGACGAGCTGCTCTGGCGGGACGACGCGCAAGTCCGAGATCGATGGCGGGATCGTGTCCTGCACGACGATGTCGCCTGTCGCGGAGTTCCAGTTGCCGGAGGAATCCCCGGCAACCAGAACGAAGGGGTAAGTCCCGAGCGCGTTGAAGGTGCGATTCAGGAAGTAGCGGGTGCTGGCGGGATCGTAGCCCATCGTGAAGTTCCCGACGCCGACGATGTCCAGCCAGACCCCTTGCAGAAGATAGTTGTCCGTCACTGCGGCCGAGACGTTGACGGTGCCGGAGACCTCCTGTGGCCGCGGATCGACCGCGAGGCCGGATATCAAGGGCGGGGTCGAGTCGCGGACCGTGAACGCTCCGGAGGCCGATTCCCAGTTACCAGAGGAGTCCGAGGCCCAGATCGCAAAAGAGTAGGTCGCGATGGACGAGTAGGTGCGGATGAAGTAGCAACGGCCGCTCGTCGCGTCGCGCGACATGGAGAAGTTCCCGACTCCCGCCACATCGAGGAAGACTCCCTGCAGCTGGTAGTTGTCGCCCACCAGGGCGGAGATGTTGACGCTTCCGAGGACCTCCTGCGGGCTGGGGTCGGACCTGACGCCGGAGATGGTGGGCGATGTCGAGTCGCGGACCGCGAAGGCCCCGGACGCCGACGCCCAGTTGCCCGACGTGTCCGACGCCCAGACCGTGAAAGAGTACGTGCCAAGCACCGGATACGCCCTCTCGAAGTAGTAGCGGCCCGAGGGGGCGTCGCGCAGCATCGAGAAGTTGCCGACTCCCGCCACGTTGACTCGCTCGGCCTGCAGCTGGTAGTTGTCCGTCACGGCGGCCGTGATGTTGACCCAGCCGAAGACCTCCTGGGGGTTGGGGTCGGCCCCGAGGCCGGATATGACCGGCTTCGTCCTGTCCGCCATGGCGAAGCTGCCGGAGCTCGTCGCCGCGTTCCCTGAAGGGTCGACCGCGCGTATCAGGAAAGTGTGGGTGCCCAGGGCCGTGTAGCTCCTCTTGAAGTAGTATCGGCCGCTGCCCTGGTCCCTGGTCATGAGGAAGCTGCCGAGGAACTGCCCGAGGGGGTTGGTGACGTTCGCGCTCGCCTCCTGCACGCTGGTGTTGTCTGTCACGACGGCCGAGACGTTGACCTCAAGCCCGACGTCCTGGGGATTCGGAACGGCCGTGACCGAGGAGATCGCGGGCGGGGTCGTGTCCGGCGGGATGTATCTCTCGAAGCTCGACCGCGGGTACGCGGCGGTGGAGCGGCTGCTCGCGTTGAGGAGGTTGGTGAACGGGTCGTAGAGGGACAGCTTCGCGAAGTAAGGTCCTGAGAAGGAGGAGTTGTAGATCTCCATGCCGCCGAACCAGAGGGGGACCTTCCTCAGCCCGGTCGTGAGGGGTGTCGAGTTCTGTGTGGAGTTTATCAGGAAGGTCTGCCCGGCGTTCCAGAGCGAGCCCTTCACGATGTAGGTGAGCGACACCTTCACGGAGACCGACGCGTTGACGACGAGGTAGTCGTAGAGGCCGTCCGGCGGGGTGTCCGTGTCGAGGCGGTAGTCGCTGTGGGGGGTCTGGAAACGTGCAGGGAGGACATCGAAGCTGGCCGCATTGTAGGTCGTGCCCGTCAGGTACGTTCCCGTGCTCGTGACCGTGTCGTTGACGTCGACGATCTGCAGGTAGGCCTGGTATTGCCCCTTGATCCCGGCGACCTTGATGGCGCTCCCGAGGAAGTGCAGCCAGACGCTCTTCGGGCCCGTCGAGAGGAAGGTCCGGTTCGCGGTGTACGCGATGAACGCCGGGTTGAGCGGCTTGTTCTCCCAGAGCTCCCCCTCGACCTTGAAGACGCCCGCCCTGGCCACGTTCGCCTTCACGACGATGACCAGGTAGTCGTAGAGCGAGTTCGCGTCGAGGTCGAGGGCGAAGTCCGAGTGGGGCGGGGAGAGGGTCGCGGGAGGAGCTTCGAAGCTTGTGTACGCATAGGAACCGGTCGCGTGCGTCCCCGTGGAGATGAGGTTGTTGGCCGCGTCGAAAAGGCGGAGCAGGACGTGGTACGGGCCGTTGATGCCGGAGCTGTAGATCAGGAAGCCCGTGAAGTTGACCCTGACCGTGCGGGTGCCCACGCCCAGGTTCCTGGTGACGGCCTTCTGCTCTATGAGCACGGTCTCCGCCGAGTTGAAGAGGTATGACTTGAGCGTCAGGCCGCATGTGATGTTCACCTTGATCTTGACGTCGACCGCCAGGAAGTTGAACTTCCCGTTGCCGTCGGTGTCCACGCCGGTGTCGCTGTGGGGGGGCCACAGGGCCGCCCTCGGGACCTGGAACTGGCTCGCGAGGTATGCCTTCGTCGTGTAGGTGTCGGTGTCGAGTACGAGGAAGTTCTTGTCGTAGAGGGTGAGCGCCACACTGTACGGTCCGTCCTTCCGCATCGCAGAGATGTCGAGGCCGTTGAAGTTGAGCTTCACGATCTGGTTGCCCGTCGGGAGGGTCTTGCTCGGCGAGTCGCTCGTGATGAGGGTGTTGTCCGGTGCGCGGAGGAGGCCCTCGATGACGAAGAGGCCCCCCGATGTGATCGTCAGCGAGACGTTGAGGACGAGGAAGTTGTAGAGGCCGTCCGGCGGGGTGTCCGTGTCGAGGCCGTAGTCGCTGTGGGGCGGGTTGAACGTGCCTGCCTCGGCGGCGACGACCCCCGAGAGCAACGTGCCCAGGAGGAAGGCGGCAACCAGGATGCATGGAAATGCTCGAGACGTGTGGCCGCTCTCCCCGGGTGCAACCCCACGATTCGACATCGTCTTCGCGTCGACCCCCCTCAGAAGCCCGTTAGTAATCATCCGATCTAGATAAAACACTTCCGCCGATGGCGGGGGATCTGCCATCCTGAAATCACTTTCTTGGAGAGACCGCAATGACCCCCATGCCCAGGCTGACGCAGGGGCAGGTCGCACGGATGATAACCGCGAGGGAAGATGGGGTCAAGTCTGTGTGCTCGACGCCAAGAAGTGCGGCATCACTCCTCGGCGCGCGAGGGATAGCGGTATGGCACATCTGCTCCAAGTCAAGACATCCTCAGATTGGGAGAAGGTGGAGAGGCTGTCCGGGACGATCAAGTCGAAGCTGAAGGCCATGTGGCCCGACGGGAAGAAGGAGTTCCGGGACCTGGACGAGGTGATCAAGTGGTACGACGAGGTGAAGCCTCACGAGTCACTCGATTTCGACCACGCGGAGACGCCTGCGCACGCGTTCGTGAGGAAGCTGCGTCCCAAGGATAGGAAACTGTATCTGAAAAGACTTAGGGAGATTAGAGCATGAACCCTTGGCCCTCCAGGAAACTAATCACAGGATTGTACGGGCCCTCGCCGTAGAGAAGGCGCGTATGACTTTTCCGGTATCCCCGCGGCCATCTAAGGGGACCGGCGGTGTGGCGGCGGTCCCCGTCTGCGATTGGATGCGTGGTCCTCTTATAGCCCCAAGTTTCCTCGGGAGGAACCGCTCGGCTCGCCGATCATCGGGGGGCCGATGAAATCATTAAGTATTCGGCATCCCCTTTCAACCGTGTCACGGTGGAGGAGGGAAGTCGGTTTCTTCTTCCAGGGGCGGGGCGATGAGGACGCTTGGGCGTGCCAGTGAACGACGGATGATAATCGCGGCAGTAATTGTCCTGACTCTTTCGGCTTTCATCCAGCCGCAGATCCTCTGCCCGACCTCCCGCTCCCCGGGAATCCCGTCCCTGAATCCGCCCGACGGTCTCGCTTCAGGCACGCTCGCCTATGCGACCTTCCTCGGTGGATTCTCTATGGATATCGGCTGGGGCATTGCGGTGGATGCGTCGGGGTCCGCGTATGTGACGGGCAGAACCACTTCCCCAGACTTCCCCGTCACCCCTGGGGCGTTCCAAACCGCGTATGGCGGGCAGGGGGACGCCTTCGTCGCGAAGCTGAGCCCTGATGGCTCTCAGGTCGTGTGGGCGACTTTCCTTGGCGGGTCTGGGGGCGAGGGTGCGGGTTCGGTCGCAGTCGACTCTTCCAACAACGTCTATGTCGCGGGCGCGACGGGATCGCTGGACTTCCCCACGACCGCCGGAGCGTTCGACCAAACAGCGAACGGAAGGACGGACGCCTTCGTCGCGATGCTGAGCCCCGACGGCTCTCAGCTCCTATGGAGCACCTACCTTGGCGGCGCGGACAATGAAGACACCGACGCCTTGGCAATCGGCGGCTCGGGCAACGTGTACGTCACGGGCTCCACGACTTCACCAGACTTCCCCGTCACTCCGGGCGCCTTCGACGAAACTTGCGGCACCGACGGGACCTGCAACTGGGACGGGATGGTGAACCACGACGACGTGTTCGTCACGGAAATCAGCCCCGACGGGCACTCGCTCGTGTGGTCCACGTTTCTCGGCGCCGAAGATCTGGATCATCCCTGGACCATAGTCGTAGACGCTGCAGGATTCCCCGTCATAGCGGGCATCACATCGTCGACGGGGTTTCCGGCGACCCCCGGCGCCTTCCAATCCACGTTCCGAGGAGGAAGAAGCGACGCGTTCATCGCAAAGCTGAGCCCGGATGGCAGCACGCTCGCGTGGGCGACGTTTCTCGGAGGGAGCGGTTCAGACGGCGGGTTCGTCACCCTCGACGCGGCGGGGGCAATCGCCATATGTGGCGGCACCGATTCCTTGGATTTCCCAGTGACGCCGGGCGCCTATCAGACCACGCTCGGGGGCGATATGGACGCGTTCGTCGGGAAGATGAGTTCCGACGGGAGAACGCTGGTCTGGGCGACCTACCTCGGGGGGACTGAAAAGGATAGCTGCGATGCGGTGTCGGACGGTTCCGGGGCAATCCATGTCACTGGCTTCACGAACTCCTCCGACTTCCCTGTCACGCCCGACGCGTTCGACTCCTCGTACAACGGCGGCGTAAACGACGCCTTCGTCGCGCAGTTGGATTCCACGGGGAGCAGGCTCATCTACGCCACATTCCTGGGCGGGATTGGCGAGGATGGCGCGGACCACGCGGTGCTTGACGCCTCCGGGGACGTCTACGTGAGCGGTCGGACGAACTCGCCCGACTTCCCCGCGACGCCGGGGGCGTTCGACACGAGTTTCAACGGCCTGCGGGACGCCTACGTGGTGAAATCCGTGGTGACGGCTCGGGTCAACACGCCACCCGCTTTGTCCTGGACCGGTGAGCCGAGCTACGTCGCGGACGGGTTGGACCCGGAGGCGGGCACGAATCGCACGACCTTCTCCTATAAGGTCGCCTATGCCGATGCCGACGGCGATCCACCGACGCAAATCAAGGTGAAGATCGAGAAGCCCCTCGGCACACCGTGGGGGACGTTCCCGATGGCCTTCGCCGGGTGGGTCGGGGCACCGAACGACTACGCCGCGGGCGCGATCTACATGTTCTCCACGACGCTCCCCGCAGGCACGGACTTCTGGTATTCCTTCCGCGCCACGGACGGCTGGGACTGGGCGACAGGGCCGCCCACGATTCCAATCGATGCTCCGGACGTGGTCGCGGATAATCCCCCGGTCGCTTTGGCGCAAGCCTCGCCGACAGTCGCGCACATGGGCGACGTGATCACGTTCGATGCAACAGGTTCGACTGACGACTTCGGCATCGTTGCGTACCAGTGGGACTTCGGCGACGGGGCGAACGACTCGAACTCCGTGATTACGCACACCTACGCGTCCCGCGGCACATTCATCGCGACCCTGACGGTGTGGGATGCTTCGAACCAGAATGACACGGACACCGTGTCAGTCTTAATCGAAAACCGACCGCCGAACGCGAACGCAGGCCCCGACCAGACGGTCACGAAGAAGACGCAGGTCACCCTCGACGGCACGGGCTCCTCGGATTCCGACGGCGACTCCCTGACGTATGCGTGGATGCAGACTGGCGGTTCCGTCGTGGCCTTACTTGGCGCGAACACCCCGACTCCAACGTTCACGCCGCCGACGAGCGGGATCTACACGTTCCAGCTGACGGTTGATGATGGAAACGGCGGTGTGGCGGCGGACACGGTCGAGGTGACAGCGACGAACACGCCGCCCGTGGCCGAAGCGGGACCGGATCAGACGGCGCGGAAGAACACCCTCGTCGCGTTGGATGGCTCGCGCTCTTCTGACTCTGATGGCGACATTCTGACATTCACTTGGGCGCAGATCTCCGGACCTGCCGTGACTCTTACCGACGCAGGCACCGACACCCCGACGTTCACGCCAGCGAGAGTGGGGACGTACGCTTTCCGCCTGACCATCGATGATGGCGACGGGGGAACATCCGAGGACGCTGTGTCCGTCACGGTCTGGGGTCTCCCGCCGATCGCTAGCTTGGTGGCGAGGCCTCCGAGCGCAGAGGTCGGTGCGCAGATTGAGTTCGACGCCAGTGGTTCCGCGGATCCCGACGGCACCATCGTGGACTTCGCATTCCTGTTCAGCGACGACGCATCGATGAGCGGTTCCACTGCGGTGCGAAATCACTCTTATGCTGCCCCTGGCTCGTACGTGGTCACGCTGACCGTGACGGATGACGACGGGAACGTGAGCACTGCGAGCGTGACTGTCGAGATCACTTCGATACCGCCATCGGCCGAAGCGAATTACAAACCACTGGTGGCGGTGATCTTCGCAATCATCCTGCTCTTAGCGGGAGTCTGGTCGTCGAGAAAGAAGCCCTGGAAGGGCGGGAAGGACGGGATGGCGGTTGCGAAGACTTTCATGATCTCGTCCATGCCTTTCATCCTGGCAGAAGCCGTCACGGGAGTCGTGTCTCTCCTCACAGGAATCCTGTCGATACCGCCAATCATTGGGTTCGGCACCGCCATCGACCTGGTCGTCCTTGTCGCGGGACTGGTGATGGGCGCCCACGGGATACTCAAGAGCCCCGGAGCCCGGTAGCCAACACCGCGCGTGCTCTATTCTGCATTCCTCTCTGTCGGTTTTGGAGGAGGAGTGCATGCTACGCTCATCCACGATTCCGACATGGCATCCAAGGCAGGCGGAAACCATTATATGCAAAGAAACTCAATGGAGGAATGATGGCAGGGAGAAGGGGCGTCCGCAGGGCGATGGTTGTGGTGATTGTCCAGTTACTCCTGTTTACCTCGGTCATTTCCCTACCAAGCTTTATCGTACAGCCTGCCTCCGCATCACACCTCGCCTGGTCCATCGAAACCCTGGACGGAGAAGGAAGCGACCGGACTGGATACTACACCTCCATCGCCGTGGATTCTGGTCGAAATCCACACATCAGTTATCACTACTTCACAAGCGGAGACCTGATGTACGCGACAAAGAAGACAGGGCAGTGGATCATTGAGGCTCTCGATACTGCGGGAGCTGTCGGCGATTCGACATCCATCGCCCTGGATTCCAATGAGTATCCTCACATAAGCTATACGTCCCACGGTGGTGGGCAGCTGAAATATGCGGCCAAGACATCAGCAATTCCCTTCACTATAATCGAAACGGTGGAAACGTCTTTTGGCATGGCGGACACGTCGATAGCTGTTGACAAGTCAGACCGTCCTCACATCGCCTACGCCTCAGTCCCGGTCTATGATGGCGACAGCGTTCTCAAGTACGCCGTGAGAGACAGCGGTACGTGGAGCACGGAGGAAGTCTATGCAGATGCTCCATTGGCGGATTGGGAAATATCTCTCAACCTTGACAGCACGGGCACTCCTCACATCATTTTCGGGTGTGAATCCAAAGAGGTGCTGTGTCACGCCTACAAGACCGCCGGAATGTGGAACATCGAGACGACCATCATAGGTGAGGACTTGACCTGGGGATTATCATCCGCCATCGATTCCCAAGACAACATCCATGTGAGTTACGGCGATAGATTCGGGGATGCGGATGTGAAATACGCGGTAAAGAGAGGCGGGGTTTGGAGCAACGAGACGATCGGACATACCGGCGGTTGGGTCGCCCCAACCGATATCGCTCTGGACGCTTTTGATAATCCTCACGTGTGTTACTTCAACCAGTCTCTCCTTACACGTCCGTTTCACCTTACATACGCGACGAAGCGTGGCGGCGTGTGGGTTCGCGAGACCGTCGACTCAGACAGCGATGTGGGTGCCTACTGCTCGATCGCCATGGACCGGCTGAATGTGCCTCACATCAGCTATCACGACGACACCCATGAAGACCTGAAGTACGCGACCATCGTGGGCGGCATGTGGGAAGTCGAGATCGCCGACAAGGGAATAGAGGACGATGTCGGGAGATACTCGTCAATCAAACTCGACGGCGCGGACAGACCTCACATAAGCTATCTCGACGACACGTTCGGCGACCTGAAGTACATGTCCGAGATCTCGGCGGGCTCCTGGTCCAGGAACCGCGTCGACGTGGTCGGCGAGGTCGGATGGGGCAGTTCGATCGCCCTCGATTCGACGGGCAAGGCACATTTCAGCTACTTCGACATGACCAACCAGGACCTGAAGTACGCCTGCGGCACGGGA